>JAYUPC010000100.1:0-3905 GCA_043760355.1 Sphingomonadales bacterium | reverse complement strand
ACATGAAGAAGCGTTGGGCCTTGCTATGATTGATGCAGAAGGCGGTAATCTCGGCTTGCCTCTGCGCAAGATCATCAAAGTCCCCGCGCATATCGTCGAACAGGACGGCAATATCATCAAGGCCAATGCTGTCGAGATGCCCAAGCTTTGCCTTGAGCGCAGCCTTGGCCTCCGCATTGAAATCGAGATGCGCACCATAAGGCGTCAGCCCGATACCAAAGCGCACCTTAGCCCCGCGGCACTCAGCGGCAAATTTGGCGAGTGCTGCGGTCTCCTCCGCATTATGGAGTTGTTGCCAATCACGGCGAAGCTTCGCGTCGATCTTGGGTGCGTAATGGAAGAAGCCAAAACCAGCAGGTGCAAGCCGCGACACCACATCCGTGCGCGCGTCCCAATCCCAGCTGCGGCCAAAATAGCCTTCGATGATACCAAGCTTTGGTTTCATGGCTTGATCAAATATCCTCGTTTTCTAAGCGGCAGAATACATGTCGCTGATATTTATGAATTCATCGCCTAATTATTGAATGGCAACACCTGTATTAGCAAGCGCGATTTTATAGGATTAAATCCAGATCATCCTGCCGCCGTTACAGAATCGTTCATCGTATAGTTGTTAATAGCCAATTTAATTCCTGAGTTGGTATGCTAGAGCAAGTATCTGGAATACAGTGGATGTCTGGAGAATAAATTTGCCGTTTTTGCCCGCCCTATTCCGCAAACATGCGTCAACTATTTTGCTCTTGTTTATGAGTAGCGCGCTTGCCGCTTGCGTATCGCCGTCTGTGCAAAGGCCCGGGCCTCGGCCTGAAACGCGGCCTGCACCCCGGCCGGTATCCAAGCCTAACATTCCCCCAAGGCCAAATCCTGCAAATCCATCTGCGCCAAAGCAAGCGTCGCCGGAACGCAGCGCGGCACTGTCGCCTGAACTGGATACTGCTGTTCGGGATCTATGGCGGGTTTTCCCCGGCAAAACCGGCATCGCCATTTTGAGCATTGATGGCGGTGGCAGTGCGGGTCAGCGGGCAAGCGACCTTTTCCCGCAGCAAAGCGTATCCAAATTATGGGTTGCTATGGCCGTTCTGGAAAAGGTTGATAACGGCACACTGCGTTTGGATCAATCCGTGCGGGTAACGCGCAGTGACCTCGCGGTGTTTCATTCCCCGCTGCGTGACCGCATTGTAGCGAACGGAGACGTTGACGAAACCATTTCCAGCCTGATGGAACAGGCGATTATCGGCAGTGACAATACTGCCAATGACAGCCTTTTGCGGGTTGTAGGTGGCCCGGAGGCAGTCCGCGCTTTTATCTCCCGCAAAAATCTGGGGTCGATCCGTTTTGGTCCGGGTGAACGCGCCATGCAAAGCGCGATTGCCGGGCTTGAATGGCGGCAAGAATATTCTGTCGGCCAACGTTTTTTTACGGCACGTAATGCTGTCCCATATGCGCAGCGTAAGGCGGCATTGGACCGGTATCTTGCCGATCCTGTCGACGGCGCAACGCCGGGCGCAATCGTCGCAGGACTTGGGCGACTTGCAAAGGGCGAGCTTTTATCTCCTGCTTCAACACGGTTTTTGTTAGGCCTTATGGGCCGCGTTACCAGTGGACCCAACCGGTTAAAAGCAGGCGTACCGGCGGAATGGGGATTTGTCCATAAAACCGGAACGGGTCAGCAACTGCCCCCTGTTTCAACCGGATATAATGATGTCGGCATTATGACTGCCCCCGATGGTAGCCGCTATGCTGTGGCCGTTATGCTTGGTGATACAACCGCAAGTGTGCCTGAACGCATGGAGTTCATGCAATCAATAGCGCAGCTTATTGCAAGTTATCACCGGCGGTAAGGGCAGCCGCAATGACAACGATTATGTGGGCATAAGCCTTATTTTGTAGGCTGTTCTGTATTTTTAGGATTCAGAGCAGGAGTTGTAGGTGGCGCGGAAATTCGCGCCTCTGCGTCAAGTTTTGCTGCCGCTGCATCAAGCGCGCGGGCATCCTCCACACTAACGCCGCCTGGTCCAGTGTCCCCTGCGGGTGGACCGCAAGCTGCAAGAAAAAGACAAAGAAAAGGATAAAGATGTTTCATAGAATCAGGCTTCTTTACATGCCATCAAGACAAAGAAAAAGGCTGCTCTGATAACAGAGCAGCCTTTTTCTTTTGCATTACGCCGAAGCGTGGTGCTTATTTCTTAACTGCGTCTGCAGCTTTATCAACCATTGCGCCAGCCTTGTCAGCCATTGCACCAGCCTTATCAGCAGCTTCGCCAGCCTTTGCAGCGGCATCAGTAGCTACTTCACCAGCTTTTGCAGTTGCATCAGCAGCAGTTGCTCCAGCAGCTTCAGTAGTTGCAGCAGCGCCTTCTACAGCGGCATCTGCACCGGTTGCAGCGGCTTCTGCACCAGCAGTTGCAGCTTCTGCACCAGCTTCAGCAGTTTCAGTTGCAGCTTGTTCGGAACCTGAGCATGCAGCCAGACCGAGCGAAGCGGCGAGTACGAGAGATATAGCAATTTTCTTCATTTGGGAAACCCCCTAGCAAAACTAATAGAAAAACCTGACAAGCAACGTCCAAAAATTGCACGGGGCTACTTGCGGATCGTTTCTCTAGCTATTTCGTTATGGCATGGCAATCGGGTTTTTTATGCTTTGCGCCCATCTTTGGCAAATTTGGGGTGAAGAGGTGCCATAAAAACGTAAACTTGGCGCAATTGAGCCAATTGACAAGATATAAAGAATTCTTTATATGATTTGAATATGGATCAAATACTCAACATAATGCGTGCCCTTGCCGACCCGACCCGGCTTCGAATCGCATTATTGATCCGGCAACTTGAGCTGTCGGTTGGTGAAGTAGTCCAGATCCTTGGCCAAAGCCAACCCCGTGTTTCGCGCCACATCCGCATATTGGATGAAGCCGGCATTGCAAAACGTCGCAAAGAAGGTAGCTGGGTTTTCTTGCGCCCGGGCCCGATTCTATCAAGCGGTCTGCTGGACGCGGTTTTTGCGCAAGAAAGCGGCGGCAAAAGCCGGGTTGCAGAGCGCGATCTGGCTAAATTGGAACAAGTGCGTGCCGCACGTGCCGATATGGCGGCCAGCTATTTTGCCGTACACGCGAGTGAATGGGATCAGTTACGCTCGCTGCATGTAGCCGAAAGCGAGGTCGAAGCCGCGATGGAAGCGATACTCCAAGCGGCGCCTTTAGGGGCTGTGCTTGATGTTGGTACGGGCACGGGCCGGATGATCGAGCTGTTTTCATCGCAAGCAAGGCATTTCACAGCGATCGATAATAATACCGAGATGCTTCGTGTCGCACGGGCAAAACTTTCCGGGGCTGGTGACGCGGCCTCGCGGGTCGAAATCATGCTGGGCGATTTCAATGCACTGCCGCTTGATAATGCCCAATATGATACGATCCTGTTTCACCAGGTGCTCCATTATGCGCAAGCCCCAGAACGTGTCATTGCCGAAGCAGGCCGCGTGCTCGCGCCTTCGGGGCGGATCCTGATAGTCGATTTTGCATCGCATGACCGTGAGGAACTCCGTTTGGTGCATGCCCATGCGCGGCTCGGGTTTTCTGACGAGACAATTACAGCTGCCTTTGCGAGTTGCGGCATTCACATGGCGCATCAGGTAACTCTGGATGGAGGCGAACTGGCGGTGAAAATCTGGATGGGACAGAAAAATGCAATGTCTGCCGATAAACCGCAACCCTATTCCCCGCAATACCACGACACTAAACTCAGGATAGTTTTATGATATTCTCCCTCGATCAAATGCAGGAAAGCAAGCGAGCGCTTGCAACGCCGCTTTTCGCCGGATTGCCCGGTGATGCTGAAATCAGCTTCGAATTCTTCCCGCCCAAAAACGAGAAGATGGAAGAACAGTTATGGGATGCGGTGGTAACGCTTGC
>JAYUPC010000099.1:0-3915 GCA_043760355.1 Sphingomonadales bacterium | reverse complement strand
GATTTGATGCTGATAGGGTCTTTGCGCAAATATCGCTCGATTGCGGCGCGCGATGTGGCGCGAGCGATGGCCAATCTGATCGATGCGACTGGGCAAGGACGATTTATCCACGAAAATGATGCGATCCTGTCGCTCGCTAGTTGACACTTTGCTTACTCAAGGCCAAGGCGGAAGAGTCGCTGACGTAGCGGGAGAGCATCTCTTTTAGAGGTCGCCGAAGGAGCAACCGCCCCGGAATCTCTCAGGCAAAAGGACCGCTTTGGCTTTTGCGACACTCTGGAAAGCGTTTGGGCTGCCTGCCTAAACCACCGAAGGTGTAAGTCTGGCTCATTCATAGACCCGGATGAAAGCTCTCAGGTTCCGTGACAGAGGGGGTAGTGGCCTAGCGCGTTATGGCGTCGGGTGACTGCTCACTCTTTTGCCGGGAACCATGATGATCGACGACGCCGATGAATATGTAGAAATTGAGACAGAAGCTTTGCCGCTCGACGCTTGGCACCGCGCAAAGGGCGCTCGTATGGTCGCGTTTGCGGGCTATCACATGCCGATCCAATATGAAGGGATTATGGCCGAACATCACTGGACCCGCGAAAATGCAGGCCTGTTCGATGTGTCGCACATGGGGCAGTTGATGTTGAGTGGCGACGGCGTGACGCAGGCACTTGAGTTGGTCTGCCCTGGTGACATTTCAGCGCTTGCCGAAGGAAAAATGCGCTATTCGCTGTTGCTTGCTGAAGATGGCGGAATTCTTGACGATATGATGGTCACTGCCACGCCGATGGGCCATTATCTAGTGGTCAATGGTGCAGTAAAATATGACGATATCTCTTATCTGCGCGGTGAATTGCCAGACGAGGTGACAATCAACCATATGGATGACCGCGCTTTACTTGCGCTTCAAGGGCCCAAGGCGGCGGAGGCGTTGGCGCGTGTTGTTCCGGGGGTAGACCGACTCTATTTCATGGAGGCCGATAGCTTCTTTTGGGGACCAAAGACCGATCCGGAGCCGCTGTGGATTAGCCGTTCGGGCTACACCGGTGAAGATGGTTTTGAAATCTCGGTTGCCGCCGAACACGCGCAGCGTCTTGCCGATGCCCTATGCGCGCAGCCAGAGGTGAAGCCCATCGGCCTTGGCGCACGCGATTCGTTACGATTGGAGGCTGGATTACCGTTATACGGGCATGATCTTGATGAACGGATTGATCCTGTGCAAGGCGATCTAGGCTTTGTGATCTCCAAACGCCGCCGCGCCGAAGGTGGCTTTCATGGCAGTGACCGCATTTTGAAAGCGCTGAGCGTTGGTGCTGATAAAAAGCGCGTCGGTTTTGCGGTTGAGGGCAAGATGCCCGTCCGCGAAGGTGCACCGATTTATGCAGGCGATGTCGAGATCGGCATCATGACATCGGGCGGCTTTGCTCCCAGTTTAGACGCGCCGATTGCAATGGGATTTGTCACCATAGGGCACTCTGCAATCGGCACAGGTTTAGAAGCTGAAGTGCGCGGTAAACGGGTGCCCGTAACCGTTGCTGCAATGCCGTTCGTTCCACACACATATCACCGGAAAGGAAAAGCCATATGACCCGTTATTTCACCCAGGATCATGAATGGATCGAAGTGGACGGTGACAAAGCCACCGTGGGCATTACCGATTATGCGCAGAGCCAGCTGGGCGACATTGTGTTCGCAGAGGTTCCAGTAAGCGGAACGGCGCTAAAGAAAGGCGGCGATGCGGCGGTTGTTGAATCGGTAAAGGCGGCATCCGATGTCTATGCGCCGGTGAGTGGCAAGGTGACCGAGGGTAATGCGGCGCTGGACGGAGATCCAGCACTTGCGAATAGCGATCCAGAGGGTGAGGGTTGGTTTTTCAAGCTAACCTTGTCCGATGCGTCAGAACTCGACGGCTTGATGGACGCGGCGGCTTACAAGGCGTTTGTTGACGGATTATAAGAAGGACTAAGTGATGCGTTATCTACCCCTAACCCAATCCGATCGTCAGGCTATGCTTGGCGTTATTGGCGCTAACAGTATTGACGATTTGTTTGTCGATGTTCCGCAAGAAGCGCGCCTTTCCGGGCCGATTGCGAGCCTACCTATGCACGCCAGCGAAATGGCGGTTGAGCGGCATATGGCGGCGCTTTCTCGGGCAAATATGGCGGCGTCGCATCATCCGTTCTTTTTAGGCGCAGGGGCATATAAGCACCATGTTCCGGCTTCGGTCGATCACATTATCCAGCGCGGCGAATTCCTGACCGCCTACACCCCGTATCAGCCCGAAATCGCCCAAGGCACGCTGCAAATGCTGTTTGAGTTTCAGACACAGGTTGCGCGGCTTTATGGCTGCGATGTGGCTAATGCATCGATGTATGATGGCTCAACGGCCTGTTGGGAAGCGATCAGCATGGCAGGGCGGGTGACGAAGCGGTCGAGTGTGCTGCTGTCATCGGGCCTGCACCCGCATTATGTTGGCGTAGCAAAAACTATGGCGCGGTTTACTGGTGACGTTTTGGATATAGCCATACCGTCGCTCTTGGCACACACAGATGGCCAACGATTGATTGATGGCATCACGCATGAAACCAGCTGTGTTGTTGTGCAATACCCCGATATACTGGGACGGATCGGGGATTTATCCGCGATAGCAGCGAAAGCACATGAACACGGGGCGCTCTTAATCGCGGTGGTGACCGAACTGGTGGCGCTTGGTGCTATCCGCAGTCCGGGCGAAATGGGCGCGGATATTGTGGTGGGTGAGGGGCAATCAATTGGCGTGGGCCTGCAATTTGGTGGGCCTTATGTTGGCCTGTTTGCGTGCAAAGAAAAATTCGTGCGGCAAATGCCGGGGCGCTTGTGCGGCGAGACGGTCGATGCAGAAGGAAAGCGCGGTTTTGTCTTGACGTTGTCAACACGCGAACAGCATATCCGGCGCGAAAAGGCGACATCAAATATTTGTACAAATTCAGGTCTTTGTGCGCTGGCCTTCAGTGTACATATGACCTTGCTTGGGGAGCGCGGTTTGCGTGATCTGGCGACGCTAAATCATGGGATGGCCGTACAGGCGGCGGATCGATTGGCGCAGGTGCCGGGTGTGGAAATGTTGAACGGCAGCTTTTTCAACGAGTTCACGTTGAAGCTTTCCAAGCCTTCACGCGAGATTGTTCGCGAGCTTGCCGACCGCAAGATATTGGGCGGGGTTTCGCTGGGTCGCTTATATCCCGGAGAACCGACGCTTGAAAACGGGTTATTGGTTGCGGTGACCGAGATTGTAACGCCAGAGGATATTGAGGCCTTGGCGATGAATTTGCAGGAGTTATTGGCATGAGTGTTAATGCAAGCGGATGGCGGCCCGAAATGGGAGCCGCAGCAGACAGTAAGCCAGCAACCTTCACTGGCAACCGCGCGTTGATGCTTGAAGAGGCATTGATCTTCGAGATAGGCGGTAGCGATACCACGGGCGTTGATTTGGCCCCCGCCCCAAAAGTTGCCTCGCGCCTTGGCGGTCTTGAACGCAACCGGCCTGTTGGTCTTCCCGGGCTGTCCGAACCCGAAACCGTGCGCCATTATACGCGGCTTAGTCGTCAGAATTATGCGATTGATCTCGGCTTCTTCCCGCTTGGTTCGTGCACGATGAAGCACAACCCACGCCTCAACGAAAAAGTAGCGCGGATGCCGGGCTTTGCCGATGTGCATCCTATGACTCCGGTGCAAAGCGTGCAGGGTGCGCTTGCGGTTATTCACGAGCTTGCGCATTGGTTGGTGACGCTGACGGGTATGAAAGCCGTGGCAATGTCGCCCAAAGCTGGCGCACACGGCGAGCTATGCGGTATCCTTGCGATCCGAGCAGCATTAGAAGCACGCGGCGATGCGCGTTCGGTTATTCTGTGCCCCGAAAGCGCGCACGGCACCAATCCCGCCACA
>JAYUPC010000098.1:0-11353 GCA_043760355.1 Sphingomonadales bacterium | reverse complement strand
GATTGAAATTGATGCAAAAGCTGATGATCCTGCGCGCACCGTCAAATCGGCCAAGGCGCTGGCCGTATCTGTTACGACGGGGCAGGGGATGTCTGAATTGACCAAACAGATTATATCGCGTGCAAAGCTGCTGCTACCACCCCAAGACAGCTTCGCCGTTAACGCCCGCCAGCGCGCGTTGCTTAGCAGCGCCGCCAGCGCGATAGACGACGCTGCTATGGCCGAAGATTGGCTGATAGTTGGCGAGCACCTCCGCCTCGCCCGCCTTTCGCTCGATTCGCTTAGTGGTCGGGCACATACCGAGGATATGCTTGGTATGCTGTTCGCGCGATTTTGTGTGGGGAAGTGAGTCACTGTTTCACGTGAAACATCGCAGGTGCTTTGACCAGTGGCCGTGCTTGCGCTAAGGGCGCGAGTATGAGTAGTTTATCCAATCAAGACTTTGAAATTATCGTAATCGGTGGCGGCCATGCCGGGACCGAGGCGGCGGCGGTTGCGGCGCGTATGGGAGCGCGGGTCGCGTTGGTCAGCTTTGCCCGCGATACCATTGGGGCAATGTCTTGCAACCCGGCGATTGGCGGTCTGGGTAAAGGGCATCTGGTACGAGAGGTCGATGCGTTTGATGGTCTGATCGCGCGGGCTGCCGATGATGCGGCAGTGCATTACCGTATGCTCAATGCGTCAAAGGGGGCAGCGGTACAGGGACCGAGAGTGCAAGCCGATCGCAAGCTGTTCAAGGCATCGATCCAGCGGCAATTGGCGGCGACGCCGAACTTGACTGTAATAGAGGGCGAAGCGGCAGCCTTGCTGTTTGCTTCTGGAAATAGCCGTCAGGTCGCGGGTTTGGCCTTGGCCGACGGCAGCGAGATTGCAGCACGCGCGGTAATTCTGGCGACGGGCACATTTTTAGGCGGTAAGCTATTTCGCGGTGAAGAGCGGCTTACTGGCGGACGCATCGGTGAATCATCTGCGTTGATACTCGCCGGGCAGATCAGGGGCGCAGGCTTGCCCATGGCGCGGCTTAAGACGGGCACGCCGCCCCGGTTAGATGGCCGGACAATCAACTGGGCTATACTGGAAGAACAGGCATCGGATGGTGAAAGCTGGACCATGTCTGCTATGAACAAGCGCCGCACAGTCCCGCAGTTGTTCTGCGCAATGACTCGTACCAATGCGCAGACGCATGACATCATCCGTTCCGGGCTCGACCGTTCGCCTTTATTCGGCGGGGATATACAAGGGCAGGGGCCGCGTTATTGTCCTTCGATAGAAGACAAGATCTTCCGATTTGGTGACCGCGACGGGCATCAGGTGTTTCTGGAACCAGAGGGGCTCGACAGTCACTTGATCTATCCCAATGGTATTTCGACATCGCTTCCCACCGATATTCAGATCGCGATGGTGCAATCCATGCCGGGGCTTGAGAATGCCGTAATTATGGTGCCTGGCTATGCGGTGGAATACGACCATATTGACCCTCGTGCTTTGGATCGCGGCTTGGCTGTGCGGGGTTTTGAAGGGCTGTATTGTGCAGGCCAGATCAACGGCACGACCGGTTATGAAGAAGCTGCAGCACAAGGTCTGGTAGCGGGTATGGCGGCCGCTTCGTCGGCACTAGACCGCGACATGCCAATGATCGACCGGTCGAATAGCTATATCGCCGTGATGGTCGACGACCTCGTATTGCAGGGCGTAACAGAACCATACCGGATGCTGACATCACGGGCAGAATACCGGCTTCGACTGCGCGCGGATAATGCGGCAACGCGGCTGACGCCGATGGCTATTGCTACTGGATGTGTAGGGTCAGAACGTAAGGAAAACTTTATTGCCCGCGCCAAGCAAAAGGCTGACTTGGCAGCATTGTTGTTGGAAGATGCAACGGCGGAACAGCTGCTTAAAAGTAATATATTAGTGAAGCGCGACGCAGGAAAGATGCGCAAATTCGACTGGCTTCGGTTCCCGACAGTTAGTGTTGAGCAGCTGATCGCTGTTTCAACTGGCGACGCTTGCGTTCCACGTGAAACAGTCGATTGGGATGCAGACGTGATTGCCGAAATCGAACAAGATGGCCGATATGCTCCCTATCTAGGGCGTCAGGATGCGGAGATACGCGACCTTGCCGCCAATGAACGGATCGCTATCCCTGAGGCACTCGACTATTGCAGTATCGCGGGACTTTCCAATGAAATGGTTGAGCGCCTTAACTTGGCGCGGCCAGAGACATTGGCGGCAGCGGCACGGGTGCGCGGGATAACGCCGGCTGCGTTGTCCGCGATCCTTGTACATGCCAAACGCGGTGCTCTGGCTCAAGCGAAAGCGGCATGACCGAGGTGGAAGCACAGGATTGGCTGCGCGAGCATTTGCATGTTTCACGTGAAACAATAGACAGGCTGGAGTGCTTTGTTGCCTATCTCAAACGCGAATCCGCCAGCCAAAATTTAATCGCCGCCTCAACCCTCGACACCATTTGGTCACGGCATATCGTGGATAGTGCACAGCTGCTAACGTATCTGCCAAACACTCAGCTCTCTGGCCCTCAGCCATCTGGCGGCGCGTGGCTTGATCTTGGCTCTGGTGCAGGATTTCCCGGAATTGTCGTCGCTTTGCTAGCCAATATGCGGGTGACTCTGGTTGAATCGCGGGCCAAGCGCATTGAATATCTTGAACGTGCCGTGACCATGCTCGATTTAGAGGGCAAAGTAAGCGTTGCGGGTATGCCCCTTGAAAAACTTAAAACAGCCCCATTTTCGGTCATCAGTGCACGTGCTTTTGCGCCTTTGCCTCGGTTGCTCGCATTATCCGCACGCTTTTCCACAAAAAATACACTCTGGTTATTACCAAAAGGTCGTAATGCGCGTAGGGAATTGGAAGAAGCACAAACGCGTTGGTCGCTGGATTTTCACGTGGAACCCAGTGTTACCGATGACGAAGCAGGGATTATTATCGGTAAGTTGCTCGATCAACAGCCTTTTTAATCCTGGAAAACAGGCAGAAATGACATGATCCGGATTGCCATTGCGAATCAAAAGGGTGGAGTCGGCAAGACAACGACCGCGATTAATATGGCGACAGGCTTAGCTGCATGCGGCTGGCGCACATTGCTGATCGATCTGGATCCGCAAGGCAATGCTTCAACGGGTCTTGGCGTAAAACAGGCCCAGCGCTTACACAGCAGCTATGATTTACTTTTTGGTGAGGCGACAGTTGAGGAAGCCGCGATCGCATCACAGATACCGGGCCTTGATATCGTGCCAGCCACTGTCGACCTTTCCGGGGCCGAAGTCGAGCTCGTTGAATTTGAAGACCGCACCCACCGCCTGCGCAAATCGCTCGACTCGTCTATGACCAATTGGGATATCTGCTTAATTGATTGCCCGCCTTCGCTCGGGTTGCTGACGATGAATGCTTTGATTGCAGTCGATTCGATCCTTGTGCCCTTGCAGTGCGAGTTTTTTGCGCTCGAGGGATTAAGTCACTTATTACAGACCGTTGAACGCATACAGCAGCGGTTTAACCCCGGCCTTAATATTATGGGTGTGGCGCTAACTATGTACGACAGGCGTAACAAGTTGACCGAACAGGTCGCCGAAGATGTGCGCAGTTGTCTAGGCGGCCTAGTGTTTGATACTGTGATCCCGCGTAATGTTAGGCTGTCAGAAGCGCCGAGCCATGGGCTTCCAGCACTTGTTTATGATCACCGCTGCAGCGGATCGGAGGCTTATATGAACTTAGCACGTGAGCTTATCGGGCGTCTGCCAGCACGGGAGATGGCAGCATGAGCCCGGCAGATACCCCGCGCCATGATTCCGTCGCTGACGACAAATTGCCTGCGCGCAAGAAGATGGGCTTGGGCCGCGGTCTTGACGCGCTACTCGGTGAAGCGATTCGCGACACGGGTATTCAAAATGTCACGAGTATTGATGCCAAGGCGCAAGCTCTAGCGGATGGCATAGCCATTATTAACATCGCCGATATGCATCCCAATCCCACCCAGCCGCGCCGTCATTTTGCGCAAGAAGCGCTCGCCGAACTTGCGCAAAGTATCAAACGCCACGGTGTGATTCAGCCGATCGTTGTGCGTCCTCGCGATAAAGGATACCAGATTGTTGCCGGTGAACGGCGGTGGCGTGCCGCGCAACAGGCCCAGATTCATACGATTCCGGCAATTGTCCGTAATTTTGATGATGCCGAAACGCTGGAGATCGCGCTTATCGAGAATATCCAGCGGCAGGATCTGAACCCGATTGAAGAGGCCGAGGCCTATAAACGGCTCTCCGATGAATTTGGCCATAGTCAGGCGGCGCTTGCAAGCATCGTTGAAAAATCGCGCAGCCATGTCGCCAATATGATGCGTCTGCTTGACCTGCCAGTTACATTGCGTGATCTGGTTATTGAGGGCCAATTGCAAATGGGCCATGCCCGTGCGCTACTGACCAGTGACGATGCGGTGCGATTGGCTGCGGTTGTGGTGAAACAGGGGTTATCGGTACGTGCGACAGAGGCCCTAGTTCGCAAGACTAAACCGCGGACCGGGAATCCAGCGCGTCTGAAGGCTGACGGCGCAAGCGATGCCGATATCCGCGCGGTCGAGACGCATCTGGGTGACTTACTGGGCTTGAAAGTGAAGATCAGTCAAAAAGCCAATTCGGGTGCAGGAGCCGTTACCTTTGAATATGGCAGTCTCGATCAGCTCGACATGCTCTGCCAACGGCTAACCGGCGAAAAATTTTAGAGTAGACCGTAAAATTTACGAGAATTGACATCATAGTAAACGTAAATTCGTTCGGAATACGATCATTTTTCTCACATTATATAAGCCAATAAACTGATAAATAATGATATTATCTCTAAAAAAGTTAATATCGGTTAACTAAGACCATCAGCATTAAGTTATGATTCGTCAGGCAAACAGGTGGTTGAATGCAGTGGGGCATTCTTATTGCTTTTCGTCACATAAGGACCAGACAAATGTTGAACAAAATGAAATTTGCCGTTGCCGGCGCTGTTGTTGCTGTTGCTTTGGCTTCGACTGGTGCACAAGCTGCAACTGCCAACGCCAATGCCAAGGTTGAAATTCTGACACCGGTAACAATCACAAAAACGTCCGATCTTGACTTCGGCCTGATCGCAACCAGCGGTGCGGGTACAGTTGTTGTAGACCAAGCATCGGCTGCCAAATCATGCACAGGCGCTGTTACTTGCGTTGGTACAACTGGCGTTCTGGGTGCATTTGATGTAACCGCGGCTGCTGCTCAAACCATCACCGTATCGGTCGGCAATACTTCGCTTGTTGGTCCTGCTGGTTCGGTTGCAATGCCTGCAGCTCTTCGTATATCGGGAACTGCTGTTACAGTAACGGGCGCTGGTCTGAACACTGGCACGTTCACTTCGGCTGCTGCTGCGAAATCTGTTAAGGTTGGCGGTACGGTTACTGTTGGCGCGGTCCAACTTGCTGGCGTGTACACCGGTGCATTCACTTTGACTGCTGATTATCAATAATATCAATGCCTGTGCGGGTTAATCCTGTGCGAGGTTTGTAAATTAGACCCCCTACTGTTTTGGTCGGGGGTCTTTTTTTGCGCTTAACTCCGTCGCTTAGCGGGGTGTTAACTATATTGTGCGATAAGTGTGATGTGGAAAAGCGGTGTGGACCGCTTTGTGGATGTGGATAGGAAAACAGATGCTTATCAAGCGTTTGAAAGAAGCGGGTCGCATTGCGGCCATTGCGACCAGTTTGATGATATTGCCAGCGATGTATGCAGGCCCTGCACATGCCGTGGGCGATTTGCTTGTCGCGCCAACGCGCCTGGTGCTTGATGGTAAGCGCGGGGCTGAGGTTATTCTCAACAATATAGGACCCGAAGTTGCGACATACCGGATAACACTAGAGCTGCGCCGGATGACTGAAATTGGCAAGCTGGATGATGTTTTGCCCGAAGCCGCCAATGATAAAGAAAAATCGGCGCTGACCATGATCAGTTTTGCGCCGCGCCGCGTGACGCTTCCGCCGAACCAACCACAATCCATCCGTATAGGCCTGCGCGGGATAGAGGCTTTGCCAGACGGTGAATACCGCGCACACATGCTGTTCCGCGCAATTCCCTCTACGCCTGCGGCAACCGATGCGCAAAACGGCGGCGGCGAAGTCAAAATACAGATCATCCCAATCTACGGCGTCACCATTCCGGTGATCGTCCGAAAAGGTAAGCTGACAGCGACAGCAGCCCTGACCAATGCGAAGCTGGCACGTGATAATGAAGGGGCGACATTGCAATTCGACCTTAGCCGGTCGGGCGAGCGATCAGTTTACGGTGACGTGCGCGTAACCAAGGCCGGGATCAGCGATCCAGTGCTGATTGCAAAGGGCATTGCGATTTATCCTGAATTAAAACAACGTATTGTGTCGCTGCCACTGACTTCTGAGCAGACGGATAAACTAAAAGGTGACGTCACTATCGGCTATTATGAACCTGCTGAGGCTGGCGGTGCTCTGATCGCGCAAATCAAGACTGCCATTCGTTAAGCCCGGCAAAACGATCCCTATCCGCTTACGGCACCGCGATATGCGCGCTATGCGATCCATCTTCAATCCTGTGCACAAGGCGCTGGCCATATTAGCAGTAGCGGCGGGAACTATAACGGTTCCGGCTGCGTCTGCTGTTGCGGGTACAGCTTGGACCGCGAGCGATGATGACGCTATCCTGCTCGATATCCGTTCGGGCCAATACCGCGTGGGCAATGGTGTACGCGGCTATCAAACCAGCAGCGGCGTCTGTATTGATTTTGCCGATACGGTCATGGCACTTGATTTGTCGGTACGCATCGACAAAAAGTCGCGCCGCGCAACTGGTTGGTTATTTGAAGAAGCGCGCACCTTCACTATCGACCGCGACCAAAATTTAGAACAAATCATAAACAAATCCCGCACACTTGCGGCAAATGATATTTATGATACGCCCGAAGGCTGGTGCGTTGACACCCGGATTATGGCGCGCTGGTTGAATGTCGAGGTGATACCTGATTTGGCCGGTGCGATGTTGGTTATCAAGGCCGACCGAAAGTTACCCTTTGAGCTCGCGGAAGAACGCAAAATGCGGGTCAACAAGACTGCCGGTACCACAAAATTTGACTTAGCAAGCCTGCCGCAAGCCAAAGACCCTTACCGGTTCTGGCGGACCCCGTCAGTTGACGTCGTGGCGTCAACCAGTTTCCGTAAAGATGACGGTCGCCCGCTACAAATCAATCCCCGGTTTGAGATTTTTGCCAGCGGCGAAGTAGCAGGTGCCTCATTTGATGCGCGGCTTTCGTCAAATGATCGCGGCATACCCGACAGATTACGAGTGCGCGCCTATCGCAGTGACCCGGATGCCAAACTTTTGGGGCCACTGCGCGCCACCCATTTCGGTTTGGGCGATGTCTCGCTTGCTTCAACCTCGCTGGGTATCCAATCGACCGCCGGACGCGGCGCGTTTGTGACCAACCGGCCACTTGAGCGAGCCGATAGTTTTGACAAGACAACATTCCGCGGTGATTTGCCCGATGGCTGGGATGCCGAGCTTTACCATAATGACCAGCTCATCCGGTATACGCAAAGCCGCGGTGACGGGCGATATGAATTCCTGGAAGTACCTTTGCTGTTCGGGCAAAACCGTTTTGAAGTTGTACTCTACGGACCACAAGGGCAGATCCGACGCGATGTTCGGCTTGTCCCAGTTGGCCTTGATTCCATCCCGCCACGCGAAACCTATTACTGGGCGGGTGTTCAGGATGCGGGTCGTGACCTGATCCAGTTTAGTGACGTCATATCCGCTGACAATATGGGATGGCGTGGCGGTTTTGGCCTTGAACGCGGGATTGATGCGCGGACATCGGCTGCGGCGAACTATTCGACTATGACGTTCAAGGGGCTACGTCGCCATTATCTAGAAGCATCACTGCGCCGTGCTTTGGGGCCTGCGCTCATCGAGCTATCAGCAGGCAATAATCTTGCCGGAGGTTCAGCCATACGCGGGCAGCTGCTTGCGCAAATCGGTAAAACGTCGATCGGGGCCGAAACCGCTTGGTTTATGGGGGGCTATCAAAGCGAACGATATGAGCAAGGCATAACGCGACTGCACAGCGTGTCGGTTGACCAGAATATCAAACTTGGCGGCCAATTTGTCCCGATCCATGTCGAGGCCAAGCACATTACGCGGTTGAACGGCCAGCAGACCATAGACCTTCGCAGTAGAATGTCACTTAATATCAGAACATTAGCAACAAGTGCTGAAATTATCTGGCAAACGCAGAAAAACGCCTTTGGTTCGGATCCTCCGCCAAAACTCGATCTCGCACTGCGCGTCAGTGACCGTATCGGCAAAATACGGTTGCGCGGGGAAGCGCTGTACGGACTTTCAGGAACAACCAAAGGCTTGGGCCAGACCAATTTAACTGCAGAATGGCGAGCGGCGGAGCGTGCCGATTGGCGCCTCTCGCTTGGCTATGATGCGCGCACCAAACGTGGCTCGATTGGTGCTGGTTACACACAGCGGTTCAAGAAATTTGGCCTAACGGGTCAGATCGAGGCTTCGACCAACGGATCTGTTTCTGCCGGGCTAAACCTCGCCTTCAGCTTTGGACCCGATCCGCGCGGTGGCGGCGTTCGCTTTGCGGCTGATAAACTTGCGACCAATGGTCAGGCGCTGGCAATTGTCTATCATGATGACAATGCTGACGGTATTCGCCAACCAGGTGAAGCGCTTGAGAAAGAAGTTGAGTTAACCGCTGGCCTTAATGCCACCGGCGACCCAACCGACGTTAATGGACAGACGATCATTGACGGGCTGCAGCCGTTCAAACCGGTGTTGATCGGGATTGACGCATCCAGCCTGCCCGATCCCTTTATCCAGCCGTCAACCAGCGGTGTGGTCGTTACACCGCGGCCGGGCGTGCCGATGTTAGTTGAGCTGCCTTTGGTGGCGGCGGGCGAAGTTTCGGGGACGCTAATGCGCGATGGCGGCAAAATCCTGAGCGGAGTTGATATCGAACTGCTTGACCAAAAAGGCCGCGTCATCAAAACCACACGCAGCGAATATGACGGCTATTTCCTTTTTGAAAGCGTACCTTATGGCCGGTATAAACTGCGCGTGGCTGCTCTTGCTGCGGGTGTAGTTGGTGTTGAAACCGATCTCCCTGGAATAGCAGAACTGGGTAAGACTACGCCCACCGCCGATATCGGAACAGTTATCGCCCGGCCCGCTGCGCGAATTGCAGCAGCAAGTCCGTAAAACAGTGTAACCAGATCCACATCATTGCCGAACTGCATATAAA
Source organism: Sphingomonadales bacterium (assembly GCA_043760355.1). Lineage (GTDB taxonomy): Bacteria > Pseudomonadota > Alphaproteobacteria > Sphingomonadales > Sphingomonadaceae > Sphingorhabdus_B. Next base: position 2,041 of record JAYUPC010000098.1, on the reverse strand, counting down.
GCGGTACCCTGTCTAACGGCGATATGAGGGAACGGTAATGTCAGATATTCCGGTAACAGACGCAAGCATAACCATAGAGCCGCAACCAGGCGATATCGTCAAACGCCACCGGATATCGACGCGCATCTGGCATTGGACCAACGCTCTGGCCTTGCTCGTTATGTTGATGAGCGGGCTGATGATCTTCAACGCACATCCCCGGTTATATTGGGGGCAATACGGTGCAGATGCCAGGCCGGATCAGGCATGGCTAGTGATCGGCGATGAAGGTGATACCGGCTATGTTGAATTGGCAGGTAGCCGGGTAACAACTACAGGCGTGCTTGGTATCTGGAAAAATTCGCAAGGTGAGGTTAAGCGCCGTGCCTTTCCCTATTATCTTACGGTCCCTTCAGGCTATGATCTTGAAGCGGCGCGGCGCTGGCATTTCTTCTTTGCCTGGATATTGGCGCTGGGGTTGACCGCTTATATGCTGCGTTCGCTCTTCAACCGTCACATCACGCATGATCTGCATATTCGAAAATGGGAATGGTCGCCCCGGCATATCTGGCAGGACATTACAGCGCATGCGCGGTTGCGTTTTCCTACAGGTGCCGACGCGCTTAAATATAACATATTGCAAAAATTGAGCTATATCGGCGTGATCTTCGTTCTTTTGCCGCTGATGATCTTTACCGGCCTCACTATGTCGCCTGCTATTGGCGCAGCCTTGCCGTGGTTGCTTGATGTCTTTGGCGGGCGGCAATCGGCGCGCTCGATCCATTTCATCTGTGCGGGTTTGCTAGTCGGTTTCTTCTTTGTACATATGGCCATGGTGATGTTGGCAGGGCCAATCAACGAAGTGCGGTCGATGATAACGGGACGCTTTCGCTTACCCGGAAATCGGCCTGTGTCGCCCCAACCTGTTGATGATAAACAGGGAGAGATGGCATGAACAACTGCCTGGTAACCTTGCCGCGCCGCCGTTTCCTGCAAGCCGCAGCTTTAGGCAGCAGCGGCTTGTTGTTAACCGGTTGCGATGCCCTTACCGAGAATGCGGGCTTTCGGAGCATCCTGCGCAGCGCGGAGAGTGCAAATAAAGCAACCCACCGCTTGATTTCTGATCGCGCTGCCCTCGCCCGCGAATTTTCACAAAGCGACATATCGCCGGTGTTCAAAATGAACGGATCGATTAGCGGTGACACGGCCGAGTATAACGACCATGTTGCGAGCAAATTTGCAAACTGGCGGCTGGTGATTAGCGGGATGGTTGCCAAACCGCTCAGCCTTTCACTCGCACAGTTGATGGCCATGCCTGCCCGCACCCAGATTACCCGGCATGACTGTGTCGAGGGATGGAGTGCGATTGGCAAATGGCATGGCACGTCGCTTGGGGTTCTGCTCAAGGCTGCGGCTCTTTCAACCAGGGCGCGCTATCTGGTATTCCACTGTGCCGACAGTTTTGGTGCCGATCCTTATTATGAATCCATCGACATACTCGACGGCTTTCATCCGCAAACGATATTGGCATGGGGCATGAATGGCGCAATGCTGCCCGTCGGTCACGGAGCGCCTTTGCGTTTGCGGGTTGAACGGCAATTGGGCTATAAACAGGCAAAATATGTCATGCGCATCGAGGCAACCGACAGTTTGGCAAAATTTTATGGCGGCAAAGGCGGCTATTGGGAAGATAGCCACGATTATGAATGGTATGCGGGGATTTAGGCTGTATCGATATTCACTGATGTTGGCCTGCAAATGCTTTGAGAGGCTTCCTGCCCTGGTTACATTTTCTTGCCATGTAGGATATTTTCTGCCAGCTAAATCAGGTAATATAGCCACCCGCCCATATTGCAGTAAGAGCCGTCAAACAGTTTAGGGGAAAAACACGAATCGCGTGTGAACTTGTACGGTTTTCTGCCAATTTTTAATATCCTGATATCCCCAGCCCTAGGAGAAACCACCCGATGAAGACCCGTGCTGCTGTTGCCTTTGCGCCGAAAACCCCTCTTGAGATTGTCGAGCTTGATCTGGAGGGTCCCAAATCGGGTGAGGTTTTGGT
>JAYUPC010000097.1:0-34450 GCA_043760355.1 Sphingomonadales bacterium | reverse complement strand
GAGCGATAACCGGCGTTTGAAACACAGCTGGAAAGTCCTGAAAGACTGGGCGGCGTTAACGGGCGTGGATATGAATTTTCCGAGCCAGTACCATCCGGCCAAAAGCGTGAACGCAATGCGCATGGCCTGTGTGCTTGGGGATGACATGCCCGCTCTTAGCGAATTTACGAGGGCAGCATTTGAGAGTTATTTCGGCGCACAAGAAAATCTTGATGATCCAGATGTTTTAATCGCAATAGCCAACCGGGCAGGTCTTGACGGCGAAGCGATCCGCACGGCATCGCAGACCGACGAGATCAAAGCCCGCCTGCGCGCCAATACCGAAGAGCTCATCATGCGCGGCGGTTATGGATCACCCACAATGTTTGTGGATAAAACCGATATGTATTTTGGCAATGACCAGCTGCCCTTGGTTGAGGCCGCGTTGAAAAGGAAACCCATATGAACGACCGCGTTTCGATTACTATTGCCGACCATATTGCCGATGTGCGCCTGACCCGTGCGGATAAAATGAATGCGCTTGATCCAGCGATGTTTCAGGGGATCATCGCGGCTGGCGAAGAATTGGCCGCAACCAAAGGTATACGCGTTATTGTGCTTTCGGGTGAAGGGCGCAGTTTTTGCGCAGGGCTCGATATGGCCAGCATGGCGTCGGGCGGCAATCCAACCGGCGGGGGCAACAATTCTTTGATAGATCGCATCCACGGTAATGCCAATGACTTCCAACAAGTTGCGATGCAGTGGCGCAAGCTTCCCGTTCCCGTCATCGCCGCCGTCCACGGTGTGTGCTTTGGCGGCGGTCTACAAATTGCAAGTGGTGCTGATATCCGCGTGATTGCGCCAGATGCACGGATGTCGGTGATGGAAATGCGCTGGGGCTTGATCCCGGATATGGGGGGCTATGCGCTGTGGCGCGGGATGGTTCGTGATGACGTGCTGCGCGAGCTGACCTATACCAACCGCGAGTTTTCGGGGGAAGATGCGCTTGGTTTGGGGTTTGCGACTTATGTTGATGCAGACCCTCATGCTCGCGCAATGGCCATTGCAACGGAGATAGCCGCTAAGAACCCGGAAGCGATGCGACAGGCAAAAGCGCTATTCAACGAATACGGCGATATGGACGAAGACGCGATCCTGATGGCCGAAAGCGTGCGGCAGGCGGCGGTAATCCGCAAACCGAACCAGATTGAGGCGGTCACGGCACAGATGCAGAAACGGGCACCAGTTTTTGTGGACTGAGCAAGCTCGGGTCCAACTACAGTATTTGTTCTATGGGTGACAAAAGGGTTTGCGGCTCTTATATGACAAACATGGACTTAAACGTATCACCCCTCACAGCAGCAACATCGCACCGGAAAACCGAAAGCGAACATGTAGCTGTGCCTCCGAAAAAAGCCGAAGAAATGGCGATGATCCGAGCAGCGGCTGAATTGTCACGCGAATTGGGTAAGGCCAATCCGGCGATTTACTGGTCCGATTTTCTGGTATCTGCGGTGCTTGGTTATGCAGCATTGTTTCTAACAATTACCACTTCATCGATACCATTGATGATCGCGAGCGCGCTTATCGCAATGCTTGCGCTTTACCGCGCATCAAGCTTCATTCATGAACTGACCCATATGAAAGCAAGCGATGTGCCGGGCTTTCGCATCGCCTGGAATATCATGATTGGTATTCCTATGATGATCCCGTCCTTCCTGTATGAAGGCACGCATAACCAGCATCATAACAAGACACGTTATGGCACGGTTGATGATCCTGAATATCTGCCGCTTGCGTTGATGAAGCCCTATACGCTTGCGCTGTTTCTTTTGGTGGCGGTATTGGCCCCGATCGGCTTTTTGATCCGTTACGCGGTGCTTGCGCCGTTATCTCTCGTGATCCCGCCGCTGCGCGCTCACGTTGTTGCGGCATATTCGACACTCGCCATTAATCCGGCCTATCGTCGCCGTACGCCAGAAGGCACGTTCCGTCGCGACTGGATTATCATGGAAACCGCCACAAGCATGTGGGCGGTTGGATTGCTAACAAGCGTCTGGTTCGGCTATGTGCCCCTGCGCGGTTTCCTGATTTTCCTTGGTCTGGTGTCGGGCGCGATGCTAATAAACCAGATACGCACATTGGTTGCGCACTTGTGGGAAAATGACGGCGAAGTGATGAGCATCACTGCGCAATATCTTGATAGCGTCAACGTGCCACCGCCAGCCACTCTGCCAGCACTCTGGGCGCCGGTTGGTTTGCGCTATCACGCACTCCATCACCTGATCCCTAGCGTACCTTATCATGCGTTGGGTGAGGCGCACCAACGGTTGGTTGCGATAATGCCAATGGATTCCGCGTATCATGGTGGCAATTATGCTGGGCTGCCGGGCTTGATTAGGAAGTTGGTACGCGGAACAATGCAGCCGCGCTAAACCCCTTTGGTGCGAAACTTCTGCAGCTCGACGCGGTATTCGGGATCAATTGGTTTAGCAACACCGTCCGCTCCTTGATAAACCAATACCGTTTCGCACGTCGCGATACAGATGCCTTTCTGGAACGCGGCTTGTTCGATCACCCAGCTGGATGTACCGATATGGCCGATGCCCGATGCGATATGGACGTCGTCGGGAAAGTGGCCTTCGTTTAGGTAATTGATACTGACAGCGGCCACCAGCCAGCGTTCGCCAGTCTGTCTTCGGCCGCGTTCATCAAGCGAACGGTTGAAACGCACACGCCCATTTTCAAACAATGCTGCATAAGCCACATTGTTGAGATGCCCGAGAAAATCCATGTCACCAAAACGCGTTTGCGTGGTGGCGCTAAAAGGGTAGCTGGCGGGATCAAGTCGCCAGCCGGGAGGTTTTGCCATTCGCTTACAGGCCCCGCCCGATCAGTTCTTTCATGATCTCGCTCGTGCCACCAAATATCCGCGTGACCCGCGCCGCACGCCATGCCCGGGCAATCGGATATTCGTTCATATAACCCGCTCCGCCGTGAAGCTGCAGGCACTTGTCGACCATTTCCCATTGCAATTCGGTGTGCCATAATTTCGCGGCGGCGCCTTCTTCGGCGGTTAGCTCGCGTTTGTAATGCCGGTTAAGCGCCCAATCGAGATGCGCCCAGCCAATCTGCAACTTGGACTTCAGGTCAGCGAGCACAAAGCGCGTGTTTTGAAAATCGAGAATAGGCTTGCCAAAAGCCTTACGTTCGCGGGTGAACGCAACGGTATCATCAAACACTTTTTGCGATGATGCTTGTGCCGACACCGCAATCGACAGGCGCTCTTGTGGCAGCTCGCTCATCAAATAAATGAAGCCTTTGCCCTCTTCGCCGATGCAATTGGTCATCGGTACACGGACGTCTTCAAAGAATAATTCCGACGTATCGGCTTCGTCCATCCCGATCTTGTCAAGGTTGCGGCCACGTTTGAACCCTTCACGGTCGGCCTCAACCAGGATGATCGAAATACCCTTATAAGCGGGCTGAATATCTGGATCGGTTTTGACGCAGACTAAAATCAAATCGGCATTCTGCCCGTTGGTTATATATGTTTTGGAACCATTGATAACATAATGGTTGCCGTCCTTCTTTGCCGAGGTTTTCATCCCCTGAAGGTCGCTGCCGGTGCCGGGTTCGGTCATTGCAATTGCGGTGATGACTTCGCCCGAAACAAGCTTTGGCAACCAATGCTTTTTCTGTTCCTCGCTGCCATAGCTAACAAGGTAGTTGACGACTATATCGGATTGCAGTGAAAATCCGGTAGCAGCGCCGCCGTAATACGCACCTTCTTCATCGACAATTGCGTTATAACCAAAATCGAGACCAAGACCGCCATATTCCTCCGGAACGGTGGGGCATAGCAAACCTAATTCGCCTGCCTTTGGCCAGATTGATTTGGGAACAATCTTGTTCTCCTGCCATTCTTTTGCATTGGGCGCGATTTCATTTTGCATGAATTGCCGCACGGTGCGGCGAAATGCTTCGTGATCTTCGTTATACGCACTGCGCGAAATGGCGTCGAGGGACATCGGTTTTCTCCTAATATATAGCTATGCAATGGCAGCAAGCTGACGTCTACGTCAAGGTGAATTTAATCGTACGATTAAATTTATGCGGAGCTTATCAATTCATCCGTGCGACCATGTCTTTGTCCATAGTGCGGCTGGTCCACAGATAGAATAAGCCGCCCGCTATAAAGATCAAAGACACGGCCTTGATCGCAGCGCGCAGACCCTCTGCGGTTGCACTGTGGCAAATTGCAAGTTTCGCCGCACCAATGGTTTCCAGCAATACAACATCAGTGCCTTTGCAAAGCCCAAGCGCGACACCAGATCCAGTCAGGTTTTGTCCCGCAAACAGATCGCTGAGATATCCAATAGTCAGTGGCCCAAGACCGTAGCCAAAGATATTAATTATCAGAAGCATAATTGCAATCGCCGTTGCACGGGAGCGAGCATCGACCACACCCTGACATATCGTATATTGCGCGCCAAGATAGCCATAATGCAGAAATGCACCCATCCCGATAAACAACCTCGCTGTACTCAAGCTATCACTAGAAAAACCAATCCAATACAGCGGTACAGAGGCTAGCAGGAAAAATCCGGTGAGCCACGCAATAGAGGACGGAAATTTTTGACTGATCCGTTCTACAAAAATTCCAAGGAAAAGTGTCCCGGCTGTTGCCGCGATACTGAGCGGTACCGCAACACGGATCGCGACCTCGCCGACCGATAGGCCGTGAACCCGCTGAAAAAACGGCCCTTGAAAATTGCTGATGCCATAACCGACAAATGCGATCAAACTCGCGGCAATGACGTTTAGCCAATAGGTTCGTTTTCCTGCAAGCTCCCTAAGTGTGTCGGCCATGCCAGAAGCGGCCACGCGCGGCGTGCCAACCGGATCAGAATAGCCGCGAGGGGGTTCTTTGATCGTGACAAAAATAATAATGCCAACGATAATTCCGGGGATGCCCAAGACCCAAAATGCCTCACGCCACGAAAAGGCCTGCGCAATTGGCCCACCAAAGACGTTGGCAAGCACACTGCCCAATGTCACACCCATAGAATAAATGGCCAGTGCCCGTGCGCGGCTGCGTGGCGGGAAATAGTCTGCGATAATCGAATTGGCAGGCGGCGTACATCCAGCCTCGCCGATGCCAACGCCAAACCGGAAAAGGAACAGTGTTAGAAAACTGCCAGCAACACCGCACAAAGCCGTCATTACCGACCAGACGATAATACTGGCCGCGATAATTTTGACCCGGTTAGCGCGTTCGGCGTAACGGGCGATTGCAACTCCGGCGATGGCGTATGTTAGCGCAAAACCAAATCCGGTCAGTAAACCAAATTGCCAATCCGCCAATTTAAACTCTTCGATAATCGGCTGCGCCACAACCCCGATCAGAATACGGTCGATGAAATTCATCGTGTAAACAAAGGTAAGCGCCAAGAGCACATAACTACGGTAACCCGCTGTTCCAAATGCTTGTCCGGTCGAACTTTGCGATTCTGTACCAGCTGATGATGCCATAATCTTCTCTCCCAAAACGTGCGCGCTTTGTCATATGGCTAGCATAGCGAAACCAAAGCGCAAGTGGCCAGCATGCGACGTTTGTCGAAACATAAAAATTCCTGTCCGGTTTCGCTTGAAATATTGCACGTTTACTCCGATATTGTTTGTACGCGGTTATATTGCCGTGTCGATTGAGGAGAATTTGTCATGGCTGAGTGGTTAGATCCGCAGAATAGCCAAGCACAAGCGACCGTTGGTGCCGCTGGATACAGCACCGGTGCGGTTGCATTTGATGCTGGCCTTCGCGCACACATGCTCAAGGTTTACAATTATATGGCGTCAGGCGTATTGCTGACTGGTATCGTTGCGATGTTGTTCGCGCAAAGCGGGATGGCGGCAACCGTCATGTCGGGCGGTGCTCTGCGCTGGCTTATTATACTTTCGCCAATGGCAATTGTTATGGCGATGAGCTTTGGCCAAAACAAGATGTCGACGACCACTCTGCAATCGCTGTTTTGGGCGTTTACGGTGTTAATGGGGCTTTCGCTCTCCACTATATTTTTGGTTTACACCGGTGCGTCTATTGCACAAACATTCTTTGCAACGGCGGCTGCCTTTGCCGGGCTTAGCCTCTGGGGTTACACCACAAAGAAAGACCTGTCGGGCATGGGGACATTCTTGTTTATGGGATTGGTCGGCTTGATCGTGGCGTCCATAGTCAACATCTTCCTGCAATCTTCAACAATGGGCTGGGTTATCAGCTCGCTTGGTGTCCTGATTTTTGCTGGACTGACCGCGTATGACACACAGAAGATCAAGAGCATGTATCAATATGTTGCCGGTACCGACATGGCCGGTAAAGCCGCGATCATGGGTGCGCTGACACTCTATCTTGATTTCATCAACATGTTCCAGTTCCTGCTCAGCTTTCTTGGCAGCCGGGATTGATTTAACGCTTCATTCATTCAGAATGTTCAATATCAGGCCCGGCGGGAAACTGCTGGGCCTTTTTCTTTGGGGCTCTGGCGAAGAAGGCTTTATTTTAGTGCTGCGATAGTGTTCAGGAATATCGGGTTATTTCGGGGAGGCGCACATAATGCGTATTGGATATAAAAAACTTGCTGTCATATTCGTTTTAAGCGGACTGGTCGCCTGCGCGCCAAAACCTGCACCAGTACAGCCACCTCCAATTATACGGCCTGCTCCGCCACCCGCAATCCCGCCGCAGCCATATCCTCCGGGCGGAGCGGCGCCAAGTATGGCATTGCCAGGTTTTGGTATTGACGGCGTGCGCGAAACCCCCAACCGTGTGCTTAGCCCGGATGAAAGCATCTGGCATTTGCGCTCTGCGCTCAATGTAGCAGCGATCAATTGTCGTGGACCGATGTGGTCGCAGATTACGCCGGATTATAACCAGTTCCTGATCGTTCACAAATCCCAGCTGGCAAAGGCGACAAAGGCGATCGATGCCGATTATAAAAAACGCTATGGTGGTGTCGCCGGATTACGTGTGCGCGATACCAAGTCAACCGAACTCTATAATTATTTCGCGCTGCCGCCCGTTAAGCAGGAATTCTGCGATACCTCGATGGGTAAGGTACGTGAACTGTTGCTTGTCCCGACAACGGCATTTCCGGAATATGCGGTTGGAGCGATCAAAGATATTGATGGCATCTATATCCGCTTCTTTGATGCTTATGCCACGTATCAACGCAATTTGGCCGATTGGAACCAGCGTTATGGACCGCGTCCGGTCATGACGACTGCGCCAGTTCCGGTTACCACAGCGCCAAAACCTATGGGAACTTAAGGCGCGTTATCACGCCATCTGGATATAATCGCGCATTGCGGCGGCTTCGGTCTCGATTTTCTCGATCCTGTGTTTGACAAGGTCGCCGATGGAGACAAAGCCGGTTAATTGATCCCCATCGGTTACGGGCAGATGCCGGATACGGCGTTTGGTCATGAGCGAGAGCGCAGATAAAATCGGCGTATCGCTGGTGATGGTAATGGCCGGGGATGTCATAACTTCACCAACTGTTTTGGAGAGCATTGCACTGCCCAGCTTTGCCAGACCGTAAATCACATCGCGTTCGGAAAATATGCCGACCACCTGGTTACCTTCCACAACTGGCAAAGCGCCAATACGTTGTTCAGCAAGTCGGGCTGCAACAATTGCAACGCTTTCATGGGGAAATGCGGTATAAACAGCAGCTCCTGGTTGCATGATGGCGGCTATAGTCATGATAATCCTCCCTATCGCTTTGTTCTTGATTGCTGGTATAGCATGTTTTGTTAAAGGATAAAATATGACACAATCCTCCCGCCTTGATGATCCGGACTATGCCCGATTTGCATGGGCACGCTACTGGCGGCTGATGCGCTGGATGGCGGGTTTTACAGTGATTGTAACATTTGTGGTGCTGGGCTTGTTTTATTGGCAAAACGGAATGGTTTCTATCCATTTCTATATTGCAACCGCAGGCGCGATCATTGTTTCAATGCTGCTCACATGTGCGCTAATGGGGCTCGTCTTCCTGTCGAGCGGGTCGGGACATGACGACGCGATTGAAGATCCATTTGCAGACGAGGTAAACCGTGACGACTGATATCCGCAATCTGCCCCAACGCAACGACCCAATGCTGCGGGTTGTGCCGGGGCCAGCAGACATTAATGCCAATGGCCATATCTTTGGCGGCTGGGTGCTCGCGCAAATGGACCAAGCAGGTGGGATCATGGCCGGTCGGATTGCACAAGGGCCATGCGCCACAGTGGCAATTGACAAAATGGAGTTTCACCAGCCTATATTGCTGCGCGATATTATCTCGGTCTATGCCCATCTCGAACGGCGTGGGCGGACCTCTATGGGCATCCGGGTCGAGGTGATTGCGACACGTGAACGCGGGCAGCAGGAGGTGAAGGTGACCGAGGGACTGTTTACCTTTGTAGCGCTCGATGAACAGCATAAGCCAAGGGCATTGCCGGAGGTTTAGCGCTCTATCTTAACTTCATAAGACAGGCTGCGCTCACCACCTGCAGGAACCGTAATTTTCCATGTTGGTACGCCGTCAATTTTGGTGACAGCATTCGATTTGCCAACAAGTTGATAGGGGATATCAACCTCAATATTCACGGGTGCGTTTCGTGCGTTGCTGATCTCGACGGTATATTGCTGTTTTTTCGAGTTTTCCGAAAGCCGCGTCACCTTCATCCGTACATCGCTTGATTGGCCAACGCGCATTTCGACCTCTTCACCAACGGCGCGGTCCGTTAACGAAGATTGTCCGGCGAGCAGAGGGCCGTATTTACTATCTTCAAATATCACCACCTGACCCGATGGCATCGGCAGGCCAAGGCCCTTATCGACCTTATTTTCTCCGCGGAGCATGATGTTCATAGGGGCGCTGTTGCTGCTGTAATTTTCGACATTAGCGGCGTAATACTGTGCAAATTCAGCACCAGGTTTTACCAGCAGTGCCACCTGTTTCTGACCCTTGGCATTTACAGTGACGCGTTCGGGAATGCGATAGAGTTTTAAGTCGCCAAGGTCTTCTTGTTCGGCAACTATAACCGCTTTTGGAACGTCCATTGATTTTTCGCTACGCATTGAAGTGACAACTATGCCTTCCGCATCAGCCATCGGCGCATACATCATCGAAACCGGCGGCGGTGGCGGGGCAGCAGGATCATAGCCCAAGCGGTACGGCACATCGCTTGTCGTTTCACTACCCCAACATTCGAGGTACAGCGCACCACCTGTTGGGCGTGGCTGCTCACTACGGCGTACGCGGTTTGGTTCACCAGCAATGGCCATTGTGTTGGCATTCGGGAAGCTTTGGTTGCCGCCATTGGCCAAGGTTAGCCATGCGAACATGTCGACCTTGCCTTTGCCGTCTGCGCCGCGTTTCTGCACTTGCGCCACATAATTTGCCTGCCAGTCAAAACCGGCGGCCATATAGGTCAGGGTTAGCTTGGCCGTGGTGGCTTTGTCGCTGCGGGTCATCACCGACAATGTCGGCTTGGCCGATAAGGCAGCTGGAACCCCGCCAAAGGACATGCGTTCGGGTAGGCCAGTACAGCGCAATGCTTCATAGCCGTCGCTCGTTTGCAGCACCACACCGCCTGTCGGCCCTGCGGTAATAAACGCTTCCTGAGTCCGGACCTTACCCGTTGCTTTGTTGGTTCGGGTAAGCGTGACAGCGCGCTTTAGATAGGCATCGATCAGCCCTTGAGGTGACAATAAACGTGCATCGCGGTTCTTTTCGCGCACGCCGTTCGGCAGGCCGGTGACAATAGCACTTTCGGGAAACATACCCTCGGCCACGCCCTCAAAGCGGATTACGGCGTCGCCCGCCGGAATGTTGACCGTGCGTGTTTCGGTTATCAGTGCATAACCCTGCGGCCAATTGGCGTTGATCGGCTGGTCCCCGCGTCCGGTTGCCCGGTAAACGGTTAGCGACACAGTCTCTGGTGTCTCGGACACAGCGATGTTCTGCGCCACTACGGGCAGCGCATAGACAATCAATGAAAGGGCGAGCAATCGCCGCACCAGCGTCAATACCGGCTATCAAAAGTCGCGGTCAGGGTCGCTTTGCCATTTCCTGGCACTGGCACATTCCATTCGATACGATCAGCTGAAATGCGCTTGCCTTCCTGGCTTTGTTCGACAATGCGGACATCACCCCACAAGCCGCTTTGGCCAAGATCAACCGTCACGGTTTCCTTGCGCGCATTGGTAAATTCATAGGACATTTTCGTGCGCCAGCGGTTTGCATTAATCCGCGTGCGTTCGGTTACGACTGTCTTCACCTTGACGTCAAACGCATCGCCGGTGCGGATCGACATGGCCGAACCCATTGGCGTTGCCTCAATCGCGCTTTCGCCAATAAACTGGGGATCGCCGCGCTTGTCACGCATATAGACGCGCATAGTGCCAACGGGCAACTGATCGCCAAGCCCGCCGCTTTTCGATGTCGAGAATTTGAGAACTGAAGATGCGCTTGCCGCTTCGTTTGTGGAGAGCCAGCCATTATTATACTCATAGGCCTTGCGCGCAGGAGCACCCTTTACGTCGAGAAAGCTAACCTGTTTTTGCTGTGCATTGGCGACAGTTGTACGCTCGCCCAGCGGATAGAGATAATAATCACCCAGTTGTTCACGGTCATTGCCCTCGGTACCGGCTTCATCAATCGTTTGCGTGGTTTCACCCTGATAGCTGTTCCGTCCGCCACCATTATTGGGTGAACCCGCAACCAACAGGACATCGGCATTGGTATAATCGGTGCCGGTATTGTTGACGAGTGTAACCCAACCCTGCACATCGATAGTCTGCTTTGCTTCATCGAAAAGAGTTACATAATCCGTGCTCCAGCCAAGTCCCGGCGTCAGATAAGTAAGCGTTGTCGGCACCGTCCCGCCTTTGGATTCAAGCGTCACCGAAAGCGTAGGACGCGCCCGCAAATTGGGTGGTACCTTGTCGAAAATCACCCGTACCGGCAAGCCATCATCGCGCAGAACCTCGATCGTGTCACCTATCTGAAGAACCACACCGCCATTGGCCGCGAGCACCTTGGCACGCACACGGGTTTCGGCGCCCGTTGCTGTGTTGGTGCGGATCAGGGTTACCGTCTGCCCAACGGCTTTTTCCATTAATTTCGCAGGTGTCAGCAGGTCGTAATCGAAATTCTGTTCGACTATACCTATCCCGGCACCGGATAGCGTTACCGTTTCGGCCCGGATTTGGGCGGACACGTCGGGAAATTCTTGCTTGGACCGACCAGCAGGCAGGTTCATCCGCCGTGTGTCCTGCACAAGCGCCTGACCGTTGTTATAGATTGTGACAGCAACATCGCCTTGCGCAGTCGCCTCGCCGGGAATAGCGACACTGGTTGCAGAGGGTGTTTGCGCCAAGAGTGGAACTGCTAACGCACCCCCCAAGCCGAGTAGCATCAATTTACGCATGGTCCATTTCCCCTTTAATCGATCAATAGAGGATGACGTAGTTTTTACAACATTGCCAGAGCATTAATGGACCAGTGGAGATTATTCCGCCGCTGTCACCACATCTTCGTCATTCGCCAATTTCGGGCGGCGCGCACGCGGTTTGCGGGCGGGCTTGGCTTCGAATTCAACCTGTTCCTCAAGATCGGCGGTCATCGCGATTGAGGGCGGCAGAACAGCAAGATCAAGTCCACCTTCATTTACCGCTTCATCGGCCGGTTCTTCGCTATGATGGCGTCGCGGCGTACGCTTTGCATCACGGTCTTGGCGTTCAGGGCGTTCACCACGTTCGGGGCGTTGGTTACGGTCACTTGGGCCACGGTCGTTACGGCGCGGCTGGCGTTCGGGGCGTTCTTCACGTTCTATTTCTTGCTCATTAGACTCGCTATCACCAGCTTCGACATGATCTTGCTCTTCAAAGCGGTCTTCGCCAGAATCATCGCGGTTTTCGTCACGGTTATCATCACGTTGGCGATTTTGGTTTTCCCCACTGCGCGTTTCCTGGCGGCTGCGGAAATCGGCGAGAACACGGAAATAATGGTCGGCAAATTGTAAATAGGATTCTGCTGTAACACGGTCCCCGTTCAATTGCGCATCAGATGCCAGTTTCTTATATTTTTCGAGCATCTGGCTCGCATTTCCGCGTGCTTTGTTATCGATCTGATTGAGATAATCAAAGCCGCTGCGGTTGTTATTATTCTGCGGCCGGTTGGTGTTATTATTGCGGCCGCGACGCCGGTTATTGTTGTTCATAGGTTGGCGGTTGTTATTCATAAAGGGGATGCCCCGTCCTCAAATTATCATGCTTCTTTGCTTGGTTTGTCCCCGCCATATCTTTGGCTTGCGTCAAGGCCCGACTGGACTTGAAAATACTCCGTCTGCGCTGGGGGCGGCTTCGCGCAAAGGCCATATTTGGCGATTTGCTGCGTTGCAAATTATCTAATAGCTGCTGATTCTTCTGATTCCAAGCGAAAACTATCCTTGTCTCATCCGCATGGTCAAAGCGCGCTGATTTCCTGCCAGATCGAGATGAAGCACAGTGTCAAGGGCGTTATCCCGCGCCAAAGACGCCACTGCGACACCCTGTGTTGCGCCTATTTCGAATATGGCGATACCATTAGGGGCGAGCAGGGCAGGGACGTCGGGTATCAGGATTGCATAATCGTCCAGCCCCTGCGCCCCTGCGAACAAGGCGCTATGCGGTTCATAATCGGCAACCATCGGCGCGAGAACCGCAGAGGTCTCTACATAAGGCGGATTGCAAAGGATAAGGTCGAAGCGGGAGTCGAGTGCTGCAACCCAATCCGCATCTCGCCAGCTCATGTGTGTGAACACCGCCCGCATACTAAAACCGAGTCGCTGTGCATTTTCCTGCGCGATCGCAACCGCCCTGGCACTCGCATCCACGCCAATACCCTGGGCCTGCGGAAAGGCCGATAAAGCCGCAAGCAACAACGCGCCTGATCCCGTCCCCAAATCGAGCACCCGCACCGGGTGTTCTGCCCCCGCAAACCCGGCTATTGCTGCCTCAATCAGTGTTTCGCTATCGGCGCGGGGGATCAGTACGTCTGGCGTGACCGACAGCTCCAAATCCCAGAAAGCCTGAATGCCAGTGAGATAGGCCACCGGCTCATGCCGCAAACGCCGTGACAACAAGGATGAAAACCCGGCTGGCACAAGCAAGTCGCGCTGAGCCAGCAACATTGCCGATCGGTCCAAGCCGAGCGCAAAAGCCATCAACAACTCCGCATCCAAGCGCGCAGTCTCACTAACAGCGGCAAGTGCATTGGCAGCATCGCGTAGTGTTAAAGCGAGGCCAACCGAATCGGCGTCTCTGATAGGGTTCTGGGAAATGGTCATCATTGCAACCATAACGGTTGATGACAAAATTACAAAAAGCACAATTAATGGGTATGAAAGTTACACCATATCTATGAGGATTATACCCACTTGGCACCTTACCTCGCCTCTGCCTCTCTTTGTCCCGAAGGAATGAAATAACTGACCCCATCCGAAACTATTTCGACTAATTTGCGTTTCTTGATCGTTGGCAATTCCAACTGTGTAAAAAGGAACCCGAACATGAAGAAATTTGCCCTTACGCTGCTAACTGGCCTTTCGGTCGTAGCTCTCGGTGCATGTAACAAGCCCGCCCAAACGGATACTACCGAAGTGACCGATGAAGCCATGACCCCTGAAGCTGGCGGAACCGCTGCCACCGCCGATACCGCAACGGCTGAACCAAAAACCGTTGTTGCCCTTGCGCAAGGGAATGCCGGAACCTCCACTTTGGTGAGCGCAGTTACCGCAGCTGGTCTTGCCGAAACGCTAAGCGGCCCCGGTCCCTTCACCGTGTTCGCGCCGACCAATGATGCCTTTGCCAAGGTCGATAAGGCAACGCTAGACGGCCTGATGAAGCCCGATAAGAAAGAGGCGCTTGGTGGTATCCTGAAATATCATGTTGTTGCCGGAAATGTGAAGGCAGCCGATGTCGTCAAGATGATTACCGACGGCAAAGGGTCGGCAACGATCAAAACGTTGAACGGTTCGCTCAAAGCCAGCATGGCGGGTGACAAAGTGGTGCTGACCGATGCCAAGGGCGGTAAGTCGACAATCACCGGCACCGATCTGGCTGCGGGTAACGGCGTAGTGCACACGATTGATGCTGTGTTGATGCCGTAAGTAGTTTTTTGAAAAGTTAAGCAACCCCGTCCGGTTATTCCGGGCGGGGTTTTTGTTTGGATAGCTTACGAACGGCAATCACCCCTTCGCCAACATCGGTGCCAGATAGCCGCCTGTATAACTCCGTTTGACCTTGGACACTGTTTCAGGTGTTCCCTCAGCAACAATTTCCCCGCCTTTGACACCGCCTTCCGGGCCTAGGTCGATCACCCAGTCTGCTGTCTTGATGACATCGAGATTATGTTCGATCACGACAACGCTGTTGCCACCCTCAACCAAGCGCTGCAGCACTTCGAGCAGTTTACGGACATCTTCGAAATGCAGCCCCGTGGTCGGCTCGTCCAGGATATAAAGCGTCTGTCCGGTTGAACGCCGTGCAAGCTCCTTGGCAAGTTTAACGCGCTGTGCCTCGCCGCCCGACAATGTTGTCGCCTGCTGTCCGACCTTGATATAACCCAGCCCGACCTCGCACAGCATTGCCATTTTGTCGCGGATCGGGGGGACAGCCTTGAACGTTTCTTGCGCGTCCTCGATCGTCATGTCGAGCACGTCGGCGATGCTCAAGCCCTTCCATTTCACCTCCAACGTCTCGCGGTTATACCGTTTGCCGTTGCATTCCTCACAGGTCACATAGACATCGGGCAGAAAGTGCATCTCTATTTTGATAAGTCCGTCGCCCGAACAGGTTTCGCATCGTCCACCCTTGACGTTGAAACTGAAGCGTCCTGGCTTGTAACCACGTGCGGCACTTTCGGGAAGCCCGGCAAACCAGTCGCGGATGTTGGTAAAGGCGCCGGTGTAAGTGGCAGGATTTGATCTTGGTGTGCGGCCAATAGGCGACTGGTCAATCTCGATCACCTTGTCGCAGTGTTCAAGGCCTGTGACTTTATCATGCGCGCCAGCGATTACGCGTGCGCCGTTGAGGGTGCGCGCGGCCGAGGCATATAAAGTGTCGATGGTGAAGCTTGATTTACCGCTGCCTGAAACGCCGGTGATGCAGCAAAACGTACCGAGCGGGATGCTGGCTGTAACGTTCTGAAGGTTGTTCGCCCGCGCACCGTGAACAGTCAATTTCTTGCCATTTCCTTTGCGGCGTTTGGCAGGGATTTCGATTTTGCGACGCCCAGTAAGGTAATCCGCGGTCAGGCTGTTCTTCGCCTTGAGGATGGTTTTGAGTGGACCCTGCGCCATAACCTCGCCGCCATGGACGCCCGCGCCGGGACCAAGATCAACTACCCAGTCGGCGGTTCGGATCGCATCTTCGTCATGTTCAACCACGATCACTGTATTGCCAAGATCGCGCAGTCGGCGCAGCGTAGCGAGCAGGCGGTCATTGTCTTTTTGATGCAGGCCGATGCTAGGTTCATCAAGAACATAGAGCACGCCCGACAAGCCCGATCCGATCTGGCTGGCAAGACGGATGCGCTGGCTTTCGCCGCCGGATAGAGTTCCTGATGTGCGATCAAGGTTCAGGTAATCAAGCCCGACATTGTTAAGGAAGCCCAGTCGCTCGTTGATTTCCTTGAGGATCGCTTTAGCAATCTGCTGCTGCTGATTGGTCAGCGTCGCATCAACATTGGCGAACCATTCAACCGCATCGGCAACGCTCATCCGCGTCGGTACGGAGATGTCTACACCCGCAATTTTGACGCTTAGCGCTTCTGGTTTAAGTCTGGCACCGTGACAGGTTTCACAAGGTTGCGATGTCTGGAACTTGCTCAGCTCCTCCCGCATCCACGCGCTGTCGGTTTGCAGCAAACGGCGGTTGAGATTGCCGATCACACCCTCGAACGCCTTGCTAACGGTATATTCCTTGCGCCCGTCCTTGAAGGTTAACGCAACGGGCATACCGCCGGTGCCATGCAAAATAATCAGCCGTTGGTCAGGCTGTAATTCATTCCACGGGGTGTCCAGAATGAAATCATAGGCCTTTGCGAGACTGGCCAACACCTGCATATAATAAGGGCTTGGCGGGTTCGATTTTGCCCATGGTACGACGGCACCTTTTTTGAGGGACAGGCTTTCGTTCGGCACAACCAACTGCGGGTCAAATTCCTGCCGTTCGCCGAGGCCGTCACAATCGGGGCACGCGCCTTGTGGAGCATTAAACGAAAACAGGCGGGGCGCGATTTCGGCGATAGTGAAGCCTGAGACAGGGCAAGCAAATTTTTCGCTAAACACGATGCGATTGGCTGCAAGCCCGGCGCCTTTCATCGCCCCGCTGCCTGCGCCATCATCCTCACGGCCCGGAACGACACCGTCGGCCAAATCCAAAAACGCCAATCCATCGGCCAGTTTGAGAGCCGTTTCAAAAGATTCCGCCAACCTTTGCTGAATTCCGTCCTTCACAACGATTCGGTCCACCACGACCTCAATGTCATGCTTGTATTTCTTATCTAGCACCGGGGCTTCTTCAATCGGGTAAAATTCCCCGTCAATGCGTACGCGGGTAAAACCTTCTTTTTGCCACTGCGCCAGTTCCTTGCGGTACTCGCCCTTGCGGCCCTGTACTGCGGGGGCGAGCAGGAATGCACGGGTTCCTTCGGATAGCGCCATAACGCGGTCAACCATTTGGCTAACGGTTTGTGCCGTAATCGGCAGACCGGTCGTGGGTGAATACGGTATGCCAACGCGGGCCCAAAGCAGCCGCATGTAGTCATAAATCTCGGTGACGGTGGCCACAGTCGAACGCGGGTTACGCGATGTTGTTTTCTGCTCAATGGAGATCGCCGGGGACAACCCGTCAATATGTTCGACATCTGGCTTCTGCATCATTTCAAGGAATTGCCGGGCATATGCGCTGAGCGATTCCACGTACCGTCTCTGCCCCTCGGCATAGATGGTATCAAAGGCCAGACTCGATTTACCGCTTCCTGAAAGGCCGGTGATCACGATCAACTGATCGCGGGGCAGGTCGATATCGATCCCTTTAAGGTTATGTTCGCGTGCACCCCGAACTTTTATATGGGTCAGCATTCGGCAGGCCTCTGCTTCGTAATGTGGTTCAGCATATTGTAAACCTATGCTTGGTTATATGTATCAGACTCATAAACTCCATATGTTCTATCGATGTTTACGGTGCAAGGGGGCTAAATGACTAGGTTAGGGATATGATGGAAATATTCCCGTAACGGAGTCGCTTTAAGAGCAAATCTGGATTAAGAGATATAGCCATGCGATCCTGTAATATAAGTATTTTAGTAGCACATATACTTGCCACATTGGCAATTGGGACCGGTGTATCTCAGCCTGTGATGGCACTGCAAACTGGGCCTGCCCAAAGTAATTCTGCACCTGCAATTGTCTTTACGCCCGGGACAGGAAGCAGCCAAGGTCTGACCCCTCTTCCCCCGCCGCGTCCGGTTCGTCCGTTATTTGCCTGTAGCACGTTTCCAGAGGCGGCGGCGGCGATCCTCAAAAAATATGAAGCGCCTGTATTGCGACTTAGCGTTGCGCAAGTTGGCCTGCCGCTTCCTGCACCGCCGCCTGCGCCTCTGCATTTGCTCGATCAGACATTGCTCAAATTGGCGCTTGATAGCTATGCATTGCATAATTGCCGCTATAACACTCTATCTGGCCCGGCGCAGTTTGTGATTGTCGATTTTGCCAAGTCGTCAAACGAACCGCGCATGTTTCGTATCGATCTCAAGACGGGCGATGGCATCGACAAAGCCTTTTTAGTCGCGCACGGTGCGGGGTCTGATCCCGATGACGATGGCATCGCGCAGAGCTTTGGCAATGCACAGGGCAGCCTGATGTCTTCACTGGGTGCAGCAAGAGGAGCGGAGATTTATACGGGAATCAACGGCCGTTCACTCAGGCTTGATGGACTCGATCCAACGAACAGCGCGATGCGCAACCGCGACATTGTCGCACACAGTTATCAGCCAGAGGCAAGACGCTATTTCAACGCCTCGCTCCGTTCAATGCGCAGCGGCCGTCCCGGACGAAGTGAAGGATGTTTTGTGGTGGAACCATTTATCCGCGATTGGTTGTTTGACCAATTAGCTGACGGAGGGTTCCTATATGCCGGATTGGGAGGCGCACCCGCTGTTCCTGCAGCTAAGCCTAATACGCCCCAAGTTACTTTTGTTTCAGGGACTGGTGGGTAAGTGTGCCCCTCTCCCCCTGCGGGAGAGGAGCGAGACTTATGAGCATAGCGAATTAGTCGCAGCGGAGAGGGGAGATGTGCCTCACCCCCTCTCTAAGACTTGCTAAGGCACTTGCGTGCCAAGCCAAGTCTATTCTCTCCCGCGTTGGGGAGAGAGAAGTACGCTTTATTCAGCCTTTTTAACAACCACCTTCGGAAAAATACTTCTGAACATTTTCCTGACTCTCAACAGCCCCCAAATCGTAAAGCCTAACAAAATAACCGCAATCGCCGCCGCAACCAATGGGTTGGCAAAGGTGAGCGCAAGCAGCCCGCCAGTTGCGACATCCTCGACCGTTGACATCAAAATATTGCTGACGGGTTCGGGGCTGGTGTTGATCGCGGCGCGCGCGCCTGCTTTGGTGGCATGGCTGGCAAAGGCTGCTCCACCGCCAAGCAGAAAGGCAATAACTTGCCATGTGGGATCGCCGCTATCGACAACCGCCAATGCCAAAAGCGCACCGCCAATGGGCCGGATCAAAGTATGCAGCCCGTCCCATATACTGTCGAGCCATGCGATTTTATCGGCGAAAAATTCTGCCACTGCACCAATCGCGCTGACCCCGATGATCCAGGGATTGGCGAGTACATCAAGCATCTTCAAATTTTCAGGCAGGTCGATATAGCCGCTGTGCATAGCAAGTCCGGTCGCAAAAATGGTCAGATACATGCGCCAACCCGACAACAGGCTGACACTGGTGGCCAGGCCCAGAATTTCGATAATACCCATCATGTGCTCCCTAAATTCGAGGCGGAAGCTGCCACGCTTTGTATGAAAGCGCAATCATTGCTGGCCAAGCCGGAAAATCCATGCTTGAAAAAACGGCATGGACTCCGAACCTCGCATTCACCCCGTCACTGGCGAAACATTGCCACCCGCCGTTCACGCCGCAACAATGGTTATTTTCAGCAATGATCCGGCTGGTGGCGCGCCCAAGCTGCTGATGGTGGAACGGATCAAGGCAATGGCCTTTGCGGGTGGGGCCGCAGTATTCCCCGGCGGTAAGGTCGATGATGCTGACCATGATTTTGCAGCTGTTTTGGATAGTGAGCTGGACATCGACGAAGTCGCAGCGCGGTTGGCGGCGATACGCGAAACATTGGAAGAAGCCGGATTGGCGCTTGGCTTGCACGGTGTAATCGATCCATCTGCATGCGAGGAAGCACGCGCCGCACTTCACAGCGGGGATACACTTCAGGCGGTGTGCGCGGCGCATAAATGGACTCCCGATCTTGCAAAGCTGGTTCCGTGGGCCCGCTGGCGTCCGCCAAGTTTGGAGACGCGAATCTTTGATACGCGATTTTATCTGGTAAATGCAGGCGATACGGCGCTCAATGCAGTTGTTGACCAGACCGAAAACCACTCCCTGTTTTGGGCGAGTGCGGCAGAGATTCTGGACTTTAGCGAACAACGCAAAGTGAAAGTCATCTTTCCAACACGCCGCAATCTGGAGCGGTTGGCTTTGTTCAACACTTACGATGATGCAGCGGCACACGCCGCCGACCATCCTGTGCGTACCGTTCTAACCTATGTCGAGGAACGTGAGGGTGAGCAGTGGCTTTGTATTCCAGATGGCCATGGTTATCCTATCAAAGACGAACCCATGCACACGGCGCTTAGAGGTTAGACGATTGGATTAATTGCACCGGATACACGGCTCTCAACCAATCTATGCCTGAATATATTTTGTAAAAAGGCGATAGAAAGATGGGATAGAGATTGGCTCCTATTCTGCCCACTCTCCCTTCTCATCTCTTTTACAATATTCTTTAGTCTTCTGGCGCAATCGTAACGATCAAGCCGTCAAGTTCATTGCTAATCTGAACCTGACAGGACAGGCGCGAGTTTTCATTGCGGTGATCGGTGCTGTCGAGCAGATCATTTTCGTCTTCGCCCATCGGAACCAGTTTTGCGGTAAAGGCCGGGTCGATCTGCACATGGCACGTCGCACACGAACAGCATCCACCGCACAGCGCCAGCAGTTCGTCAAAGCCATTGTCGCGGATGACCTCCATCAACGAAAGGCCGTTTTCGGCGTCTACATCGCGGCTGGTACCATCGCGGGAAATTACGGTAATCTTGGTCATGTGTTGCTCCGGACATACGAAAATAGGATTTGCGCTCTGTTAGTTTGCGTGGAAGCCGAAGGGAAGCCCCAATTTGATGGGGATAAGTTGGCCGTGCTCTTGGCCAGTGCACCGCGAGTGCTTATGTCACCATTCAACAGAATCAGTGAAAGCTAATATAATGTCCCTCGATCGCCACGCCCCTGTTATTATAATCGGTTCAGGCCCTGCTGGTTACAGCGCCGCAGTCTACGCCGCACGCGCCAATCTTTCGCCGATGATTGTCACCGGTGTTGAAATCGGCGGCCAGCTGATGACGACAACTGATGTAGACAACTGGCCAGGTGATGACGAAGGCGTGCAAGGCCCCGAGCTGATGGAACGGATGCGCAAACATGCCGAACGGTTTGGCACGCGGATCGAGAATGATTATATCGAGAAAGTCGACTTTACCAAACGACCGTTTGTGTTGACTGGTGGCGCAGGGGACTACACCGCCGATGCCGTTATCATTGCAACAGGGGCCAGCGCGCAATATCTTGGGCTGCCATCCGAAACTGCGTTCATGGGCAAGGGCGTATCGGCCTGTGCTACATGCGACGGGTTTTTCTACCGAAATAAGCCCGTAGCAGTGATCGGAGGCGGCAACACCGCGGTTGAGGAAGCACTCTATCTTGCCAATATCGCCAGCCATGTGACGTTGGTGCATAGGCGCGATAAATTAAAGGCGGAGAAAATCCTGCAAGACCGCCTGTTCGCCAAAGAAAAAGAAGGCAAGCTGACGATCATGTGGAACCATACACTTGACGAAGTTTTGGGTGACGCCAGCGGCGTTACGGGGATGCGCATCGCCGCGACCGAGGGCAGCGGTAAGACGGACGTGACTTTACACGGCGTTTTCATTGCCATCGGCCATAAACCCAATACCGGCATCTTCGAAGGCCATCTCGACATGGCAGGCGGCTATATCAAGGTGCGCGGCGGTGCCGAGGGCCAAGCGACCGAAACCAGCGTGCCGGGGGTGTTTGCATCGGGCGATGTGATGGATCACATCTACCGTCAGGCGGTGACGAGTGCCGGAACCGGGTGCATGGCTGCGCTCGATGCCGAGCGGTTTATTGATGCGAATGGTTAAGCAGACGCCTCGCGCCGTGTTCTTGAATATATCCACCACAGCATTACGATAAACACCGCCGCGCCGCCCCACATGGCGATGGGTTCGAAGCTTTTACCGGCGACTGCGAGCGGCGCATCGCTGCCACTGCCCGCGACGATACCTGCAAAGGCAACGCCGAACAGGCTTTCGCCGACGATTAGACCTGTCGCCGCGAGGACGCCCATGCGTTTGGCGGCTTCGGGATCTTTTTGGTTCTCTGCCCATTTTTCGTAATAATGGCCGAGCACTGTGCCGACTACGATTAGGAAGGTCAGTGCCATCGGCAGATAAACGCCCATACCGACGCCGAGTGGCGGCAGGCGTCTTTTTCCCGCTTTGCCAAGCATTTCATCGGCGACGACTACTGCCACACCAATCAGCGCGCCAAGGCCGAGTAAACCCCAGTTGAGATCGCCGCCAAGAACGCCCTTTGCGAGTGCAGAAATCAACAATGCTTGCGGGGCAGCTAGGGCATTTTCACCTGCGCCTGCGCTTCCTGCAAAGCCGAAGGCGTTGTTGAGCAGATCCAGCACTGGCGGGATAGCCAGGCTGCCGAAGATAACGCCGATCACCAATGCGACCTGTTGCCGCCAGGGCGTTGCACCAACAATCTGCCCGGTTTTCAGATCCTGTAGGTTATCGTTGGAGATCGTTGCTATGCCAAAGACAATGGCGGTAGCGAACAGCGCATAAGCGATCATCGCGCTGGTCTGGTCAGCGGTTTCACCGCGTCCGAAAAAGGCGATAAGCATCAAGGATGCTCCGACGACAGCAAGGATGCCGACGCCTGAAATCGGGCTATTCGATGCGCCGATCAGGCCGGCCATATAGCCACAGACCGAAGCGATCACGATGCCCGATAGCAATATGTATATAATGGTCAAGGCAATAATCGGCCCCGCAATCCCGGCCAGCGGCGTTGCGCTTAGAAACTGCCAGAGTAAGAAAGCGATGGGGATGAGCGTGACCGCGATAATCGTGCCAACAATCTTAATCGGAATATCGCGCTCGGTCAGTGCCATTTCTCCGCCAGCTGCCCGAGTGGCGGACGCGGCAATCGCTCCTTTTAGGCCTTGAACTATCGGGCCAATAATCTTGAGCAAGGTCCAGATCGCGGCAACGCCAATCGTGCCAGCACCGATAAAGCGTGCTTTTTCCTTAAACACTGCGCTAGCAATTTCAGCAGCGTCTGCTCCGGCAACGCCTTGGCTGAAATAGGGGACAAGCCCGATCCAGCTAATCGCCATGCCAAGCAGCATCGCTATGCCAACCGACAAACCTACGAGATGGCCGACACCGATCAGTGCGAGACTGAGCGAGGTTGAAGCCCCGGTAGCACCCGCGCCAACCTTGAAATACTTGGCGATTTCGCCAGCAACCAGCTTCATAGCGATCAGCAGCGAAAGCCCTGCGGAGAGCAGCGAACTGACCACTATCGTCATGAGGCCGCGTTTGTTTTCTTCCGACCCCGAACCCTCGGCAGAACCGACAATCAATACCTCGGCCGCCGCCTTGCCTTCAGGATAAGGCAGGTCCGATCCGGTCACCAATGCACGCCTTAGCGGCACCGAGAACATCACGCCCAATATCCCGCCAGTTGCGCAGACTGCGGCGGTCGTCAGGAAAGGAAATCCCTGCCAATAACCAAGAATAACCAGCCCCGGCAGTACGAAGATGATCGCCGACAGCGTCCCTGCCGCGCTGGCGATGGTTTGAACTATGTTATTTTCAAGAATTGTTCCACCCGGAAGCATCCGCAATATCGCCATTGATATGACCGCAGCTGGAATCGACGTGGCAAAGGTCAGGCCTGCCTTCAGCCCCAGATAGACATTGGCCGCAGTAAACAGCAACGTGATGAGGCCACCCAAAATCACCGATCGGATAGTAAGTTCGCGCATGATGGTTCCCTCCCGAAATACTTATTGGAATGATGGCTAATTCAATTTTAGTCGCCATGCCAGAGAAAGCGTAGTCAAATAGAGAAAACTTAGCTGATCGCTTTCACCTTTAGTCGGAATTTATGCAGCAATGGTTCGGTATAGCCATTGGGTTGCAATTGCCCTTCAAAAACAAGCGCTCGTGCGGCCTGCATCGCGATGCTGTCTGGCGTCAGTTTTTGATAGAGCGGGTCGCCTGCATTCTGTCCATCAACTTTCGCCGCCATTTTGGCGAGTGCGGCGTCAACCTGTGCTTCGGTTGCAATGCCATGTAGAAGCCAGTTGGCGATATGCTGTGAAGATATCCGCAACGTAGCGCGGTCTTCCATCAGGCCGATGTCGTGGATATCGGGAACCTTGGAACAGCCGACGCCTTGATCTATCCAGCGGACAACATAGCCAAGAATACCTTGTGCGTTGTTTTCCAGCTCTTGGGTGACTTCCTCGTCGGACCAGTTATGCCCGACCGGCGCAACCGGGATCGTAAGCAGCGGGTCGAGACCGGGCGTTGGTTTTTTGGCCAATTCTGCCTGACGCGCAAAAACATCGACAATATGATAGTGCATCGCATGAAGTGTCGCAGCGGTTGGCGAGGGTACCCATGCAGTGTTTGCGCCTGATTTGGGGTGGCCGATTTTCTGCACCATCATATCGGCCATCATATCTGGTGCGGCCCACATGCCCTTGCCGATCTGGGCTTTGCCTGACAAACCGCAGGAAAGCCCGATCTGCACATTGCGTGCTTCATACGCGGTGATCCAGCTCGATGATCTCATATCAGCCTTGCGGATCATCGGGCCGCTGTGCATCGCCGTGTGCATTTCATCCCCGGTGCGGTCAAGAAAGCCGGTGTTGATGAACACGATCCGGTCTTTTACCGCGTGGATGCAAGCGGCAAGGTTCGCGCTGGTGCGGCGTTCTTCGTCCATCACGCCGACCTTGATTGTGTGGCGGGCGAGGCCCAGCACATCTTCGACTGCGTTAAACAGGTCATTGGTAAAGGTGCATTCTTCGGGCCCGTGCATCTTTGGTTTGACGATATAGATTGAACCCGCGCGGCTGTTGCGCAAACCGGTCCCGAGGTTTTTGAGGTCGTGTAGCGCACAGAGTGATGTTAACAGCGCGTCGAGAATACCCTCGGGTGCTTCACTTCCATCGGGAAGCAGAACGGCCGGATTGGTCATCAAATGGCCGACATTGCGAACGAACAGCAAACTGCGCCCGGTAAGCGTGCCGTTCGCGTAAGCGCGGTCAGGCTCCAGCGCACGGGTCATCACTTTGCCGCCTTTTTCAAAGCTGGCGGTTAGGTCGCCGCGCATGAGGCCCAACCAATTGGTATAGGCCGCAACCTTATCCTCTGCATCAACGGCAGCGACCGAATCTTCAAGATCGACAATAGCGGTTAAGGCAGATTCCAGCACAACATCGGATATGCCTAGCGGATCGGTTGCGCCGATGGGGTGTGCGCGATCAGTGATGATTTCGATATGCAAATCATGATGGCGAAACAACAACCCACGGTCGCTGCGCGCAACAAGGCAGGCGGGGTTTTCGCCTGTAAATGCAGCCTCCCAATCAGGGATAGTATTGTTCAGGAAATTACGGGCATACGCAATAACCGCCGCACCCCGGATGGGATCATAACCGCCCGGAACGGCGGGTGCAGCATCAAGCACATCGGTACCATATAGAGCATCATACAGGCTGCCCCAGCGCGCATTGGCCGCGTTTAAGACAAACCGGTCGTTAAGCGAGGGCACCACCAATTGCGGTCCGGCCATCGTCGCGATTTCGGGATCGACATTTTGCGTGTCGATGCTGAAGGGTGCCGGTTCGGGAACCAGATAGCCAATCTTGCGCAGGAAAGCCTGATAGACGTCCATATTCGTAATCGGTCCGGGATGCGCAATATGCCAAGCATCAATCCGAGCCTGCAAATCATCGCGCTTGGCAAGCAAGGCGCGGTTGACGGGTACGAAGCGCGCCAGAATATCGGCAAGTCCCGCCCAGAGCGCGTCGACCGCCAAACCAGTATCGGCAATCGCTTTTGTCTCGACAAATTCGGCTAGCTCGGTTGCGATTTGTAAGGCGGAGCGGGTTACATATTGGGTCATGGAATGGCTCCATTTGAGTTGATGGGGCCTGGGGAAGCAATGTGAAACTATATTATGCACGTCCCCTAGCGATAGTTTGTGCGTCGCAAAAGCGAAATTGCATGTAAGATTACAAAGTAATCATGATATGGCATAACAATGAGATTATCTAAACATTTGGTCGAAAAACCGTGGGGACGCAGGGATGTGCCAGCGGCCTTTGGCAACGTTGACGGAAAACAGATCGGCGAAGTTTGGTATGAGAGCGCTGACAAGGCCGTTCTGCCGTTGCTGGTAAAATGGCTGTTTACATCTGAAAAGCTATCGATCCAAGTGCATCCAAATAACTCACAAGCCGCCGAACGGGGGATGCAGTCGGGTAAAGAAGAATGCTGGTATATCGTAAGCTCTGAACCCGGCGCAGTTTTGGGGATAGGAACGAAAATTGCACTTGATGCAGATGATCTTCGCGCTGCGTCGCTTAATGGTAGCATTGAAACACTGATGGATTGGAAGCCGGTTAAGGCGGGGGATTATTATTATATTCCAGCGGGTACTGTGCACGCTATTGGCGCCGGGATCACTCTGATTGAGGTCCAGCAATATGCCGACATCACCTATCGCCTTTACGATTATGGCAGACCACGCGAGCTGCATCTGGAGGACGGTGTCGCTGTTTGCGATGCGAAACCTTATAATGATGCCCGCTGTGGCTCGGCGATAGGCGGCCGGCAGCTGGTTGATGGCCCGCATTTCCGGCTTTGGTTGGTGGATAGCCCTGATGCGCTGGCGGTACTGCCGGTTGATACTATTCGCTGGTTGGTTCCGATTGAGGGAACGCAGGCCGGTGAATGTATCTTGTTGGACGGCGGCGAGGCGGCGGTTTTTGATGGCAAAATGCTAGTAGCGATGGTGTAACTGATGCGCTTAGATTTTCTGCCCGGCCAAAATTGGTCCGCTGTTTGCCTGCACCAGAATAACCGATTTCAAACCCGTTAACTTTGCCTTGGGTAGTGGATAGGTTGCGGCCACGCCTTTCCAGCTGCCTAGCCGGTCCAGTTGCCGCACGATATTCTTATGCGGTAATGTCCTGCCGCCATTTTCACCAGCCCGAACCGCAACGTTTTGCACGCGCGGGTCATAACGGACGAGCCAGACGGTAGCACTGCCCTTTCCAGCTCCAATATTGGCTTGCACGCCGTCGCTGCGGATCGAGGGGCCGTTTGAGGGAGGCTGTGTGGCCGCAACAGCGCGATCAAGTTCGCCGGGCCGGTTGCCTGTGATCGCTCGTACGCCGTTCAGAACAACTTGCGGTGTCGCTACATTTTCATTGCCCATAGTGTGCGCATAATCATATTGCCGCTGTGTATAGGCCGGGTCGCCAAAAATATCCTTCCAACCAAGCCGGTCCCAATAGGTCACTGAAAAATTAAGCACGATCACATCGCTCCGGTCTGCAATGGCATTCAGTGCGGTATTGGCAGGTGGACAGGATGAGCAGCCCTGGCTCTGGAAGAGCTCCACTATCAGAGGATGGACCGAGTTTGCAGGCGCAGTTGCTGCCTGCGCTTCTTCGCTAACCGATCCTTGCTCACCACACGAAGCCAGCACCGCTAATGGAACTATCATTGAAAACAAGAGTATCCTTGGCATCATCATCATCCTGTACAATATGGTCGGGCGGAGAAATGGCGGGGCAATTCTCCGTCCCTACCTCTTATTCGTGAAATCCGGCAAATTGTTACACTGCCTTGCACGAAACCCGCCTTGCTGATAGGCGCGCCATCGCGAACTCATATTGCCATGATGGAATAACATAATGTCTAGGTCCCCCAAAGATTCGATCAAAAAAGTCGTCCTTGCTTATTCGGGCGGCCTTGACACCAGTGTCATCCTTAAATGGTTGCAGGTCGAATATGGGTGTGAGGTCGTGACCTTTACCGCCGATTTGGGGCAGGGCGAAGAACTTGGCCCAGCGCGAGAAAAGGCTGTGCTGATGGGGGTTCCCGATCACCATATTTATATAGACGATCTGCGCGAGGAATTTGTTCGCGATTTTGTCTTTCCGATGATGCGCGCCAATGCGCGTTATGAAGGCGATTATCTGCTCGGCACCTCGATTGCGCGACCTTTAATTTCTAAGCGGCTGATCGAAATTGCAGCGGAAACCGGTGCTGATGCGATTGCGCACGGGGCCACGGGTAAGGGCAATGACCAGGTGCGCTTTGAGCTGTCGGCCTATGCACTCAATCCCGATATCAAGGTCATTGCGCCGTGGCGTGAATGGGATTTGACCAGCCGGACGCGCCTGATCGAATGGGCGGAGGAGCATCAAATTCCTGTGCCCAAGGATAAGCGCGGCGAGAGCCCGTTTTCGACCGACGCAAATTTGCTACACACATCGTCAGAGGGCAAGGTGCTTGAAAACCCTTGGGATGAGACGCCGGACTATGTCTATTCGCGCACCGTCAACCCGGAGGATGCGCCCGATACGCCTGAGTATATAACGATCGATTTTGAAAGGGGTGACGGCGTGGCGCTAAATGGCGAGGCGATGAGCCCCGCGACATTGTTGACCGCGCTAAACGAACTGGGCCGCAAACACGGTATCGGGCGGCTTGACCTTGTTGAGAACCGCTATGTCGGGATGAAATCACGCGGCATGTATGAAACGCCCGGCGGTGAAATCTATGCGCGGGCACACCGCGGGATTGAGAGTATTACGCTCGACCGGGGTGCTGCGCATCTTAAAGATGAGCTGATGCCCAAATATGCAGAGATGATCTATAACGGCTTCTGGTTTTCGCCAGAGCGTGAGATGTTGCAGGCGGCGATTGACCATAGCCAGACGTATGTATCGGGTACGGTGCGGTTGAAATTATATAAAGGCATGGCCAGCGTTGTGGGTCGTAAATCGCCAAATAGCCTGTATTCAGAGAAGGTTGTGACTTTTGAAGATGATGCCGGGGCATATGACCAAAAGGATGCGGAAGGCTTTATCAAGCTCAATGCGCTAAGACTGCGGTTATTAGGGCATCGCAAAGCCTGAATGTTGCATCGCCGCACAGCCTTGCCTTGGCGCTATTTGCTGTTCGGTGCGCTGTGCCTGTTGACGGTACCGCTGTTAGGAGTGACGCAGTGGTATAAGGCATTGCTGATCGCGTTCGATATCGGCGCGGTCGCTTATTTCTTGACGCTGCCAACGTTGTTTCGCCTCGATAGCAATGGCATCCGCCGACAGGCAGAAAAGGTCGACGCCAATCGCAAGATTTTGCTGCTGCTCACTGCGTTGGTGATGCTGGTGATACTTGTTGCGATCGGTACCGTGCTGGTGGAAAAGCACAGCGGTGACTATCCGGCTGTGGCGCTTTGCTTTGCCTCGTTGGCAGCTGCCTGGTGCTTTTCCAACATGGTTTACACGCTGCATTATGCGCATCTTTTCTATGCCCCGGAAGTCAACGGCGATCGGAGGGGGCTGGAGTTCCCCGGAACAAGTCACCCCGATTATTGGGACTTCGCATATTTCGCCTTCACTCTGGGCATGACCTTTCAGACGTCGGACGTGACCATAAGCGGCGGGCATATGCGCAAGGTCGCGACGATACAATCGCTGGCCGCATTTGTGTTCAATATCGGCGTGCTGGCGTTCAGTGTGAACATCCTCGCTAACCTCTAGACGGATTTCTGTTTCATGTTTGATTGGCCTTTGTTTAATATCTGCGCATTGACGCTGGTTATTCACCTGATCGGGGCGCTGGCCTATGCCGCGCGCATCGCCGGCGTTCGGACCAGCAAGATTGCGCTGAGTTTTGCCCTGTTCAATATTCTGGTTCTTGTATCTCGCACCTCGAACAGTTTTCTGGGGCCGTTCCTTGCCAAGCGGATCGAGAATGCGATTGCAAAGGGCACTGGCGACGGTCTCATGCTGGACATGCGACTGGTGCTGCTCTCGGCAACGGCTGCCACGATCTTAGGCGCGCTGGCAGTGCCCACGGTGCAGCGCTGGTTCACTGCGGCGATCGATGAATTCCAGCATCACCGCTCGGTTGTGAAGCTTTTGTGGAGCGCCGTGACTCCTAGCGGGATGAAGGTCGTTGCTAGCGCCGTGCGGCTTCCAACCAGTCAGCATCTGAGGCTGTGGACCAAACCTGCTGCCGTTTCTTGGCGGGTGATCGCGATGAATGTTGTCGCACAGGCGTTGCTGACTGTAGGTGTGATTGCTTCGCTTTATGCAGGCTATCTGTATCCAGAATTTAGGGTGACGGCTTCGCAACTGTCTGCGGTTGTAAATGGTTTTGCGACGATTTTGCTCTTTGTCATGATCGACCCGCAACTATCGGTTATGACCGATGATGTAGTCGATGGAAAAGTTAGCGAACCGGATTACCGGCGAACTATAGTGTGGCTTTCCATGAGTCGGATTATCGGCACATTGCTAGCGCAATTATTGCTCCTGCCATCAGCCTGGTTGATAGTTTATGTCGCAGCTAGTGTGTAAAAAGCGCATTTCCAAGGTCTAAA
This sequence comes from Sphingomonadales bacterium, assembly GCA_043760355.1. Taxonomy (GTDB): domain Bacteria; phylum Pseudomonadota; class Alphaproteobacteria; order Sphingomonadales; family Sphingomonadaceae; genus Sphingorhabdus_B. Next base: position 4,344 of record JAYUPC010000097.1, on the reverse strand, counting down.
TTACAGCTTTTTAACCAATCTCCGTTAATTGCTGCCTTGTGAAAACTACGCAACTCACTCTGTGTGATCCACGGCCTGTTTCAGCTGTCAGCAGCGCTGTTGGCCTAAGCGGGCTGTTGGGGCTTGTGCTGGCTATTGTCATTGCCCGGAATTTTGGCGCAGTAATGGCTTCAATCGGTTTCCCCGGTTGGCCAGAACTCGCCGATGGACGCTACTCCGCTTTGGTTGCGGTTGCCTTTTGCGGCATTCAAATGGTCCTCTGGTCACTCCTTGTCGATAAAGTGCATTTGCGGCCCTCAACCGGCATTGATTGGAAACTCAAGCGTCCGGTTGCCGATGTGCTGGATACCAGCATAATCAAGATAGCAGGTCTCTGGGCCACATGGGCCTTGATTGCGGGCGTCTACACGACATTCCGCTTTTACTGGACCTCGGGAAATTTCATATTTTCGATGGAAATTTTCCAGATGGCGGCAATCCCACTTGTTGTTTTGTCGGTCCCTTATGTGATTTGGCTCGACCGCTATCTTATCAATCCGCGCGACGGGACTTGGCATTTGGGTGCGTGGATTTCGGGGCGGAGCGATTGGGAAAGCCAAGAGATATTCCACCATCTGCGCGCCTGGGCGGTAAAGGGCTTTTTCCTCGCCTTTATGATTTCAATTGTGCCAGTCGGGTTCCAGAATGTTGTAACACTTAATCTTGACGGGCTCATTTCAAATCCGGTCATGCTTGTGAATGCCCTTGTTACCGTCATGTTTCTTGTTGATGTGCAGCTGGCTACGGTTGGCTATCTGCTGACCATGAAGCCGCTTGATGCGCATATCCGAACAGCCAATCCCTTTCTGGCTGGTTGGCTAGCCGCACTTATGTGTTATCCACCCTTCATCCTGATGAACAATAACGGCCTGTTTGATTATCATGTGGCAACAGCCGAATGGAATATCTGGTTCGGTGCGCATCCCAAATTGCTCTATGCTTGGGGCGCCATGCTGGTGGTTCTAACTGGTATTTATGCGTGGGCGACAATGGCTTTTGGCTTGCGCTTTTCCAACCTCACGCACCGCGGCATATTGACGCATGGCCCTTACCGTTGGACCAAGCATCCAGCTTATTTGAGCAAGAACGCTTATTGGTGGCTTTCTGCCTTGCCGTTCCTTGTCACCAATGGTTCGGCCAGCGACGCCATTCGCAATACCCTTATTGTTACACTTGTCAGTGCCATTTATTACTGGCGTGCAAAGACCGAGGAAAAGCATCTAATGGCCGATCCGGCTTATCAGGAATACGCCGCATGGATGGATCGTAACGCCCCCGTGCCGCGCTTCTTTATATGGGCGAAGCGATTGGCAGGCGGACGTTTTTGCCCTGCAAAAGCGCAAATCCAGCCCGCGGAATAGGGCGCTTTAATCGCGTAGTTAAACATGATAACTTCTCTTCAAGAATTGAGGAGAGTCGGTATGTATGATCTGGTCATTCGCGGCGGAACCGTGGTCGATGGCAGCGGTGGCGCACCATTTACAGCAGATGTCGCCATTGAAGGCGGCCTGATCGCCAAGGTCGGCATAGTCGAAACCAAGGGCCGCGAGGAGATTGACGCAAGCGGTAAGACCGTAACGCCGGGCTTTGTCGATATTCATACGCATTATGACGGGCAAGCAACATGGGACGCGGAAATGGCCCCCTCCAGCTGGCACGGTGTCACCACTGTCGTCATGGGCAATTGCGGCGTTGGCTTTGCCCCTGCCAAGCCCGACAAACACAACTGGCTGATCGGGTTAATGGAAGGTGTTGAGGATATTCCCGGCACTGCCCTTGCCGAGGGGATGACATGGGATTGGGAGACGTTTCCGGAATATATGGATGCGCTGGAACGGTTGCCGAGGACTATAGACGTTGCAACCCATGTGCCGCACGGTGCGGTGCGCGCGTATGTGATGGGGGAGCGCGGGGCGAATAATGAAGCACCGACACAGACCGACATCGCGCAAATGTCCAAAATCGTGGAAGAAGGACTACACGCCGGGGCCTTGGGTTTTTCCACCTCGCGCACAGTCTTGCATAAATCAATCGACGGCGTTCTCGTGCCCGGCACAACAGCTACTAAAGAGGAGCTTATCGGTATTGGCCGCGCCATGGGGCGTGTGGGCCACGGCGTGTTTGAAATGGCAAGCGATATGAAGGTTGAATGGGATGAATTCGGCTGGATGGGCGATCTGTCGCGTGAGACGGGAATGCCCGTAACCTTTGCCGCACTCCAATCGATCGCCAAGGAAATGTCGCTGGAGGATCAGATCAGTTCCATGATCGCACAGAATGATAACGGCGCGCATATTGTTGCCCAGATTGCCTTGCGCGGTAACGGTATCATCATGGCGTGGCAGGGCACGGTGCATCCGTTTAAGTTCAAACCCGCTTGGGTGGAGATTGAGACACTCCCATGGGCGGAGCAGTTGGCACAGCTTAAAGACCCCGAATTCCGCGCGCGTTTGATCGCCGAGGAAAGCGTATTTCCCGAAAGCGATATCGTCGACTTCCTGCATATCGTTGCCGGTGGTTGGTCAGCGCATTTTGAAATGGGCGCCGGGTTTAATTATGAGCCACAACAGGACGAAAGCATCATGGCACGCGCTATGGCAGCGGGGGTCAGTCCGGCGGAATATACCTATGACCTGTTAATGCAGGACGAAGGCACGGGCTTTATCTATTTCCCGATCCTGAATTACCGCGATGGCAATCTCAATTTCCTCGAAGACCTGCAAACCCGCGATGACTGTGTGAACAGCCTGTCGGATGGCGGTGCGCATTGCGGCACAATTTGCGATGCGGCCAGCCCGACCTTCATGCTGCAATACTGGGTACGGGACCGGGTGGGGCAGCGGATCACGCTGGAGAACGCGATCAAACGGCAATGTTACGATACTGCGCGGCTTTACGGGTTGAACGACCGGGGGCTTTTGAAACCCGGCTATCTCGCCGATATTAATGTGATCGATATGGAGCGTTTGAAACTCGGCAAGCCCTGGCTGGCGTTTGACCTGCCCGCAGGTGGCAAGCGGCTGTTGCAAAAGGCCGACGGTTATGTCGCCACGATCAAGTCTGGCGTAGTGGCGTTCCGTGAAGGTGCGATGCAAGGCCCGACACCGGGCGGCGTTATTCGCGGTCCGCAACGGGCGGAGATGCTGGAGGCGGCGGAGTGAGGGACGGTTGTTCGGGTGACGTACTGTATGTGTAAGGGGATGACGTGATGAAGAAGACTTTACTGCCGACCCTATTTGCCCTGCTGCTGGTGCTGCCAGTATCTATCGACGCAAAAAAGTCTGGCAGCCCCCCAAATTGCGCGGCCTTTGCCAAATCGCTAGTCGGAACGTGGCTGATTGCAGGATCGGGCTTTTTTGAAGAAATGACGTTTGAGCAGAATGAAGAAGGCAATGTCTTCAATTCCTGGCTACACCACCGTCCCGATGTGTTTGGCAAACGGTGGACTGTAATAGGATGTAACTTACGGATATTCGATCCAGAGGGTAATGCGGATTTTGAATATAATTACACGATTGCAGCGGCAGGTGCGCGGCGTCTGGTTTTGGTTGACCGCGATGGCGGCGATGTCGGGAAGTATAAACGGTTCGGGAAGTGAGATTGATTACTCTGAAACGAATTATGTATCCAAGTCACCTGGAACTAAAGCCGGTCCCACAAGGGCGTCATGCTGAACTAAGGACGGTAGTTCTGTATTATATTGATATTGCTTGATAAATATCGACATAAATTGCCTGTGCAGGAAGTGTGTAGAATAAATTAGGGTTCTGTGCAGTTTCATGTCGTTTGATCGTGCCTAGGCGTGTGGCAGCGAAGGTGGCATATGTCCATCATTGGTTGTTTGTCAGGCCACTCAGCCATTGCGTTACCGTCCCCGTCCCGGCGCATATAATGACCGTGACCGACCGAATTGCACCGTCAATTGCCGCCCGCAATGCCATCTGCTTCATATACATTGGCTGCGAAGCTCTCGACCGCACGAGTGCAAGCCCCTAGCTGATCCTGCGCGGCTGCAAGGGCGTTCCCGGCAAAGAAATCCCGCGCGCCGATTTTGCTCAGCCAGACGTCGAGTTTTTTAAGGTCGTCCTCAACCTCTTCCAACTCGGCAAAGGTGAACTTTTCGGCAGCGATCTCCTTGACCACCTCATCAAGCAGTCCTTGGGCGCGCGTTGCAAACTCCTGATACTCGCGCTGCCGGTCATTAGTGAACCGCGCGATCATCTCTTTGTCGTCGGATATGGCGGTTGCCTCGAACAGACTGGCACTTCCGCCTTGCTTCTGCACCGTCTGGGCAAGCTCGCTTAA
>JAYUPC010000096.1:0-11479 GCA_043760355.1 Sphingomonadales bacterium | reverse complement strand
GGCTATCTGGTCAGCGTCGGTGGAGTAATTGGCACGGCAGCGACGCTTTATCTCGGCAACCTTGCCGACCGCAACGGTGACCGTTTCATCCTGGGCTTTTGGTGCGCGACGGTGATGGCCGCGTCCCTTTTCACCATCTGGCTCGCGCCATCGCCGCTGATTGTCGGTACCGCCTATCTCGCCTTTTCGGCTGTGGCCTTCGCCGTTTCCATGCTGATTTCTTCGGCGTGGGCAGAGGCGCTGCACGTCCGCGAACTCGCTGTTGGTGCGGCGGCGATCAACACCCTGTCACAGATTGGCGCGTTCGTGACGCCCTTTGCCTGGGGCGCGGCCAAGGACGCGACGGGTGATTTTAACGCAGGGCTGATCGGCATCACGCTGATGATGGTCGCGAACGCCGCGCTGATCCTGCTGCTGCGCCAGCAAATCCGTGGCCGCACGCTGCGGCCTGCCACAGCTTAGAATTTTTAGGGAAGCCCCTTCAACGCGGAGGGGCAGTTACGAGGAGTGAAGACGATGAAAATGATGAAAACACTATTCGTTAGCGCAGCGATGATCGCCGCGACGTTGACTACGCCAGCGATGGCGCAGGAATCGAACTATAAGCCGGGCAGCGTCTGGGAAGCCAGCCGCATCGATGTACTGCCCGGTCAGTTTGAAAAGTACATGGATTATCTGGCAACGACCTGGAAGAAAAATCAGGAAATGGCCAAGGCCGAAGGTATCGTGCTCGATTATCGCGTCTTGGCGACCAACAATGCACGGGCTGGTGAACCTGACCTTATCCTGATCGTCGAATATAAGGACTACCAGACCACCGCGCAGCAAGAGGCCTTTCAGAAGAAGGTCAACGCGATGATGGCGATGGATCAACGCAAGCAGGCGACCGCAAACGGCGAGCGTGGCAAGATGCGTGAGCTGATGGGCTCAACCGAATATCAGGAATTGATTCTGAAGTAAGCGACCCACTTCAGGATCATGGCAGGCGGCGCGCCCCCAGTGCCGCCGCCTGCCAATCCCCAGTTGCTCCAACCCATTTGGGAGGTAGCCATGGCCAATGTCCACGATGTTGCACGCGATTTCACCGACATGTTGCGGCAGGGCCAGTTTGTGGCCGCGCGGGAGCGTTACTGGGCGGTAGACGTGAGGAGCATTGAACCGCATGACCTGCCCGATGGCATCGCCGCCGAAGTATCGGGCATCGAAGCGGCGCGCGCGAAGACCGCGCGCTGGTTGGCCTCACGGCACATTCACGATCTCAGCATCGACGGTCCGTTCGTGACAGGCAACCAGTTCGCGCTGTTCCTCGATATGATGATCGGGGGCCAGCCAAGCGGGGCGGATCAACCCTTCACCGAAATCGCCATTTTCACCGTCCGCAACGGACAAATCAGCGAAGAGAGATATTTTTATGACTGACATTTTAAACACACTTTCGCGCCGCGCCTTTACCGGCTCGGTCATCGCGCTCGGCGCGCTTGCTGCTTCCAAGGCCGCAATGGCCGCTGTCGAACTCAAGGCGACGCCCGAACAGGGGATGGGGCCGTTTTACCCGATTGAACGCCTAGCCGAAGCGGATGCCGACCTGACCTGGATAAAAGGGCACGCAAAGCGGGCCGAAGGCACCGTGATCCAAGTGAGAGGGCGTGTGCTTGATCGTTATGGCAATCCGGTCAGCGGCGCGCGGCTTGAGCTGTGGCAGTGCAATTCGCTTGGTCGTTACGCCCATGTCAATGATGTCGCGACCACCCCGCTCGATCCTAATTTTCAGGGCTTTGCCTCGATCCGAACCGGAAAGAATGGCGAATGGCGGATTACCACGATCAAGCCCGCCGCCTATGATACCCCAATAGGCAGGCGAACTCCGCATATCCATTTTGACGTGGCCGGCAAAAGCCACCGGCTGACCACACAAATGTATTTCTCTGATGACGACGCAACCAACAGCAAAGACATGCTGTATCAGCAACTTGGTGGCAGTGCGGAACGGACCGTCGCCAAACTCGGTGGTGCTGGGCAGTATGACTGGAATGTCATCCTGATGGATGCTGGGCAATAACCTCGGTTGTGTGCCCGTGATCGCCGCGACGCAATTCGCCGTCTTCATGGCCATCGTCAATCTGGGAAAAGCGTTCGCCTTGGCCGCAAAACAGGACGCTGAACAGCTTTTGACTCAACAGGAGCAACTGACATGCCGATATTCAATTTCGACAACGCCACCGACGGCCTTGAAGCCAATGCCCGGCAACGCGGCCACTACATCGTCAACGCCGATCCGGGTGATGCCGGGATTTGGGTTCCCTACGGCTAAGGTATCTGGATCCAGCCGCTGGGGTTCAATGTCACATCCGGGGGCTTCGCGACGCTGCTCAAGGGACTGCCCGGTGCGATGCTCGGCGTCCATTATCACGTCGGCATCGTGCGCGGTTACACCCTTCAGGGTCAATGGGGCTATCTTGAGCATGATTGGACCGCCGGTCCCGGCGCCTTCGTTCAAGAGCCGGCGGGCGAGGCCCATACCCCAGTCGTGCGCGATGATTCACCGGTTCCGGCGATTATTTATTTCGACGTGCAAGGTGGGCTGATCTATCTCGACAAAGCGACCGACGGCAACCTGGCCGCCTATGAGGGCGATTTTTCAGCGCTCGAATTCTGCCGCGCGTATTACCGCCAGGCCGGGCTCGATCCTGCACGTTTGGATGCAATGGTGCGCTGAGCGTTGGCGCTCAGCGCCGCAGCGATGGCTACCACGCCCGTATCCGCAGCCGCGCCAGAAAACCTCGTCGGCACATGGCGCTTGGTCTCGTTCGAAGATGTCGAGGACGGCAAGATCATCCGACCCTTTGGCGAAAAACCGGTCGGTCTGTTTGTTTACACGGCTGATGGACATGTCATTATTCAGATTGCCAATCCGACCAACCCTGCTTGCTATGCGCCCGGCAAAAAGTCCGGGCGCGGGAAAATGGACGATCGGGCGTTGTTTGCGTGCAGCCCCGAACACATGCAGGCGTTGCTGGACAATTCCGTCGCTTATTGGGGCACTTACACTGTCGATCTGGCCGCTGGCGTGGTCACGCACAATGTCTTGAGCGACCTCAGCAACGGATACGCCGGCACCGTTCAACCCCGCCCGTTTCGCCTGAACGGCGACCGCTTGGTGATCGGAGACGGCAAGACCTGGACCCGCGTGCTCGAACGCGTGGGGCGATGAAATGCATCCTACCAACTATCAAATATTGGGAAACAGACCATGAAATTTGAACGCCTTAACCCGATCACCAACGAAATCGCATCCAGCGCCGAAGCGATGCAGCCTGCGCAAATGGACGCGATTGTCGCAAGGGCGGCGGCGGCTTTCCCGATCTGGTCGGCCATGGGGCCCAGTACACGGCGCGCAGTCTTGATGAAGGCGGCGGATGGGCTGGAGGCACGCACCGGTGCCTTTGCCGAAGCGATGATGGGCGAAATCGGCGCAACGATTGGCTGGGCGATGTTCAATGTCAGTCTCGCGGTTAATCTTGTACGCGAAGCGGCGGCGATCACGACTCAGATATCGGGCGAAGTCATCCCGTCCGACAAGCCGGGATGCATATCGCTGGCTTTGCGCGAGCCGGTTGGCGTTGTGCTGGGCATTGCGCCATGGAATGGCCCCATCGTCCTTGGCGCGCGCGATTGCGGTTCCGCTTGCGTGCGGGAACAGCGTGATCCTAAAGGCATCCGAGATGTGCCCACGCACCCATTCGCTGATCATCGAAGCTTTTCAGGAGGCCGGTTTTCCCGACGGCACGGTCAATATCGTCACCAACGCGCCCGAGGACGCAGGCGACGTGGTGGGAGCGTTGATCGACGCGCCTGCCGTCAAGCGCATCAGCTTTACCGGTTCGACCAAAGTGGGCCGGATCATCGCCAAGCGCGCCGCCGAACATCTGAAGCCAGTCGTGCTCGAACTGGGTGGGAAAGCGCCGTTGATTGTGCTCGACGATGCCTTAGCCAAGGGTGCGACGGTCGTTGCCGGAGGCAAGGCAAATTCGGTGTTGATGCCCGCGACTGTCGTAGACGGGGTACATTTACACCGACGAAAGCTTTGGCCCTATCGTCGCGCTCATCCGTGCGGTCGACGAAGTCGATGCGATTCGGCTGGCGAATGACACGCAATATGGCCTCGCCGCCTCGGTATTCACCCGCGACACCGCACGCGGCCTGCGCGTTGCCCGGCATATCAATTCGGGCATTTGCCATGTCAACGGCCCGACAGTGCACGACGAAGCGCAAATGCCCTTCGGCGGCGTCGGCGCATCAGGCCATGGCCGTTTCGGCGGCAAGGCGGGCATAGACGCTTTCACCGAATTGCGCTGGATCACCATCGAGACGCTGCCCGGTCAGTTCCCAATCTAAGGAGAAAATAACATGCCCATAGCCCCATCAAACCTTGTCCATGTTGTGTGCCGCACCCGGCGATTCGAAGAGATGCTAAGCTGGTACGCCACAGTATTCGGCTCTCGCATCCAGCATCAGAATCCAGCGCTGGCCTTTCTGACCTTCGATGATGAGCATCACCGTTTTGCTTTTGCCGATCTGAACGTGATCCGCCCGGACGAGGATGACAAGGATGATAGAGGTATGATCGGCGTCGATCATGTTGCGTGGGAATATGGATCGGTACGCGACCTTCTGGAAAATTATGCGGAGCTGAAAGCCAATGGCATCGTCCCTTATTGGGCTGTCCATCACGGCATGAGTGCTTCGCTTTACTATACCGATCCCGATGGCAACCAGATGGAATTCACCGTCGATACCTTTGCCACCAAAGCCGAAGGAAGCGCCTATTTCCAAGGCGGCCAGCTCGATACAAACCCGGTTGGCGTCGAATATGACCCCGATGATTGGCTGACCCGGCTACGTGGCGGCGTCGCCGAAACCGAATTGCTCTCGTTCGACAGCCAAGGCGCGGTCTCGCCGATACGCGGCGCGATGACCGCAGTTCAAACACACCAAAGGAGAATTCCGACATGATGACGGGCAAGGTAGCGCTGATAACGGGCGCAAGCAGCGGGATCGGGCATGCAACAGCGCGGCGCAGCGGTCGTGTTGGCTGCACGGCGTGAGGATGAACTGATCGAAGCTTTTGCCGAAATCGAGCGCAGCGGTGGCACCGCAACGGCGCTTCGCGCCGATGTGTCGGTCGCAGCCGACGTCGAAGCTGCGGTCGCCCATGCCATTGCAACCTATGGCCGCCTCGATTTCTGCGTAAATAATGCAGGCATCGAGGGTGCAGTGGGTCCGGTCACCGAGCTGAACGAAACCGCGCGGATGCAGGCGATTGACGTCAATCTGAAGGGCTCGTTTCTGTGCACCTGTTACGCCGCTCGCGCTATGCTTGCCGGAGGAGATGGCGGAGCCATTGTTCATGTTGGTTCGATCAATAGCTTTCTCGGCTTTGCATGGGTTCGTCCTACTGCGCGTCCAAACACGGGCTGATCGGGCTGGTCAGCAGCGCATCTGCCGAACTCGCGCCGTAAGGCATTCGTGTGAACCTGCTTTGTCCCGAGATCATCAAAACGCCGATGCACGAGCGTATCCGGGGTGTCGTCGGCAATTCCCTGTATGACGACGTCATCATCCCCAACATCCACCTCCGCCGGGCCGGTCAGCCCGAGGAGATTGCGCGCGCGAGCGCCTTTCTGTGCTCGGAAGAAGCCGGTTTCATTACCGGCACGACGCTCACCCCAGATGGCGGCAGTACGCTGACGTTATGACCCCTTGATCATCGCAATCCGCTCACATCCTTTATTGACGATAGCGGAAATGGTTGGCTCTTCGCTTTCCCTGGCGGGGAATGGGAGTAGGCGCTAGGTTTATCAAAAACTTGTTTGGCATCCAACCGTTTGCTACTCAACTATATGGCTAAGCCAACTTTCTTAACAGATGGCAGGTTTTAACGCTTGAAAAAGCGCTTCTAAACGTCCCGAGTGCTAGCGATTGCAGGCCATGATCCCGCACCTGACCCGCTCGGCGCTCCATCGCTACCTGTAACGCCATGGCATCAACCAACTGCCGGACATGACCGGGAATAAGCCCGCCAAGCAGAAGTTCAGGGCCTTCCGATCGGCTACTTCCACATCGACATCGCCGAGGTCCGCACTGAGGAAGGCAAGCTCCACCTCTACGTCGGGATCGGCCGGACGTCGAAGTTCGCCTTCGTCCAGCAGCACGACAAGGCCGCTTGCTTGATCGCCGTCGCGTTCTTCGAGGCGTTGCTCGAAGCGGTCCCCTACGACCTGCACATCATTCTAACCGATAACGGCATCCAGTTCGCCGACCTGCCGCGTAATCGCAATGGCTGGACTGCTCAGATGCGAGTCTACCGCTTCGACCAGATCTGCCACGAGCATGGCATCGAACACCGGCTCAACAAGCCCAATCATCCGTGGACGAACGGCCAAGTCGACTAGATGAAGTGTACGATCAAGGATGCCACGGTCAAACGTTACCACTACGACAATCACGACCAACTGCGTCAGCACCTCCGGCTCTTCATCGACGCCTACAATCATGGCCGTCGCTTGAAGTCCCTTCGAGGCCTCACTCCCTAAGAATATATCGCGCGCATCTGAACAGAAGAGCCGGAACGCTTCAACATTCATCTGCGCCGTTACACTTCGGGACTGAAAGCCTAGATTGTGACCTAATCAGCCTTATAGAAAATAGCCCGCGAGAGCACTGGGCAATCGCGGGCCTGATTTAGTTGGGCTACAAAAAAATATTACATCCCGAACGTAATACCAACACGTCCGCCGGTTGAACCCTTCAAGGTCGATCCGGCAAAGCCTGCGGAGATATACACTTTAGACGCAACCTTTCCGATTAACGAGCCGGAAAAGCCTTGTTCGCCGCGATAGGTGGACAGGTTGAACGATATCGACACATTGCTGTCGGGAACAATTGTCGCCCCGCCCATCGCCATGGCCGCTGCAATACCGCCAGCTGCTTGCCGATCAACTCGCTGCAGATCATTGTTGAGTGCAGCGACACCCAGTTCTAGTGCACCAACGCGGCCACCGAGATCCGCACTTCCCATTTCCAACACAGTCAGGCGGTTATTCTGGTTTAGGTTCAGCGCCTCAATGGTTGTCATCCGGTTATCCTGCGTTGTATTTACCGCTTGGATTGCCGCGATCTGCGTTCCTTGTGTGGCATTCACACCGTCTACCGCTGTTAACCGCGTGTCCTGCACCACATTTTGCGCCAATGCACTGTTCGCATTGGTGAGCGCCGTATTGGAAGTGCCCTGGGCATTGTTCGCTGCTGTTTGCGCCGTTGCTGCATTAGTAAGTGCGGTGTTCGCGGTGGTCTGTGCGGCGGCGGCTGAGCCCGCAGCGTCGGCAACCGCTGTATTCAGCTGACCTACTGTGGCGGCATCGGTTGGCGCTGTACCACTGGCGACATTGGTGATGCGACGCTCTGCGCCCGTTGCCCCCACCGAAACGGTGTTGGGGGCGTTGGCGACGGATCCGTTGCCAATCGCAACACTGCCCGCACCATTGGCCTGTGCGCCATTGCCAATGGCGACATTGCCAGTTCCATTGGCGACCGAATTATTGCCAATCGCAACTGCTCCGTCACCAGTGGCTGTGTTATTCGCACCTATAGCAACAGCACCTGTACCAATGGCGGTATTGGGATCACCAATCGCAACCGCACCATTGCCCGTTGCCGTTTGGCCCAGACCAATGGCAACCGCACTTCCGCCGCTTGCAACCGTATTTGTACCAATGGCAACTGCATTGTCGGCAGTTGCTGCCGTCGTTCCACTGCCCATGGTTATGGCGCCTTCGTTTGTAGTGTCGCGACCAACTCCAATAGCAATGCCATTTAAGCCCGACACATTGGTGTTGGCGCCTAGTGCCGTGCCGCCATTGGCGTTGACTTCAGAACGGCCACCCACGGCTACGATATTGGTGCCGGCGTTGACGGTTGCGCCCGGGTTGTTGAAGGCAAAGCCGTTGCCTGCACGGGCTGTTGTTCCGATTGCAACGGTATTGTTTCCAATCGCCACAGCATTGGCACCCATGGCAACAGCACTATTCGTCCCCGGCTGGGTTGGCGTGAACGAACCACTAAACCGAGCAACGGCGGCATTACCAAGCGCAGAGCCATTGTCGACCGCCAGTGCGTTAAAGCCAATCGCTGTCGACGCGAAGTCGGTATTGGTTAGGCTTGGACCTTGTGCCCTTGCACCTTGGCCGATGGCGATTCCTCCGGCTTGTGTTATCGTTGTTCCTGAACCCACACCAACACCATTCAACGCAGTGACACCTGCAGCGTGCCCGATCGCAACGGCATCGTCTGCACCGGCGGCAATATCCGCATCATTGCCAAGTGCCGTCCCGCCTGTTGCTTGCACATTAGCATTAGCCCCAATTGCAGTAGCGTTATTTTGGTTCGCTTCGGCACGACCGCCGATGACGGTGATGTTTGATCCAGCACTAACAGGCGATCCTGGCGTATTGACGGTAAAGCCAGTGCCAGCGCGCGATGTGGTGCCAATCGCGACGGTGTTTGCGCCAACCGCAACTGCACCTCCACCAACAGCCACAGCCGCGTTGATACCCAAAGCCAGCGGGCTGGCGACGCCGCTAAAGCGGGCGATCGCTGTATTGCCGATGGCAACGGCATTGTCTTGCGCCACTGTGTTATACCCAACTGCAACTGTCGCGAAACCCGGGTTTGTTGCACTCGGCCCTGTTGCGGTTGCACCAGTCCCTAAGGCAACACCGCCTGCCTGATCAGCAGTTGCATTGCGTCCGCAAGCAGTGGCATCCGTTCCGGTTGCGATCGCGCCAGCATCGGCATTGGCGGCATTATTGCCTGCATCGGTTCCGTTCAGGTCACAGGTGAGTTGTGCCTGCACCGGTGGAGCGATGCCAAATGCAACGAAGCCAGCAGTGGACAGAATAAGGGTTTTTACGGTTCTGGTCGTTTTCATGAATTCATCCTTTTAATCGGGGTGGTTGGGTCGCGACGTGCCCTCACGTCCCTCCCCTGAGCGGAACGTGAGCGGTTTGTTATTACTGTTGTATTTTTACCCAACGCTGCCGCCCCAGCGCCATCTCGCGGCGCGTGGGACATTGCCGTCACGCAAACGGCGGGGACGGCGACCGATGTGCGGGCGTTGATATTGGCCAATGGCTATGATGTGTTGCGGTGCGATCTTGACCGCTCGACATGAGGAGAGCGTGGCCGTTCCCAACACTTGCTTCAAAATCACTTCGACGGACGCCGGATCGGGTGGTGGCGTTTTGCTGGTGAACAGTGCGCCGCGCTCGGCATAGTTGAGCGAGTAGACGGTTTCGGCATCGCGGAACATCATGATAAAATCCTGCTCCCCTGCACCCTTTAGCGCCATCGGATAGGCCCCGGCGGGGAGCAATGCGCAGCCGATAGACAGTATGGAAACTTTGAGGCCGCTTGCGAAAATGCGCTCGCCGCTGTCGCGATAGATTGGGCCGATCCTGCAAGTTGCCGGGTAGAAAGTCATGCGCGCAATCGCAGCGCTTGGTTCGGGCGACGTGCCCAGCCCGCGGTAGGCCTTGATCGTCACCATATTCGTCCACATCGCCAAGCTTTCGCCCTGCGGAACGAACTCCATCAGCATGTTGGTGTAATTTCGCCTGTGTATCACCATCCGCATGGCCTGAGGCAAGACGAATGACATTGTCCTTCCTAACAAGTCTGCACGGGTTCTCTGATTGGAAGCAATGACCGAAGCATTGCGGGCCATTGCAGATGTTGAAACCAGCGCTGTCGCGAGCAAGATTGTGTATCTAAGCTTCACGACCCGCGCTTTCTCAGAACGATAAAGAGGACCAAAAACAAGCCACCCAGACCGCCCATCGCGGTGCCCAACACCGTCGTGATTGTCGAAGTGGATTCGGTGATGCTCGCCACCGGACTCAATTTTCCTGCGAGAGCTGCGTGGCCAGATAGGTTACAAGGCCAAGCAATCCGGCTTCCAAGAGGATGCCGAGGATAAGAATGCGATTCGACAGTTTCACCATGGGTTCCTTATTTGGTGTCGATGTCGCAAACCTACAGCAGGTGTGTTTCAGCAAAACAGCGAAATGGGTGGTGAAGTGTTTCAATCGTTACAAGGGCGGGGAGCCGCAATTAAGCTCGCCCTGCCTCGCAACCGCCTAACCCGCACGCAGGAATAAATACGTCATGCTAACCCGCTGAAGAATCAACATCAAAGCTGCAACTATTCTTACGATAGGTACCTTTACGAAGCGGTAGAGCAAGACAGCTATCCTGAGCACCAGGAATGGGAATAGGATGAAGAAGAACAATTCCATCTCCGCTCCGCCACTATCGGAACCACTATGCGGGGTGACGGCGTACTGAACGACCAGGTCGAAAAGCATCAGGGCCTAGATCGCAGCAAGCGCATAGAAACCGAAGCTTTTCAGACTGGCGCGCCACCGGTGCGCCCGAGGGTTAAACGCGCCCGCCATTTCCATTTGCTCCTGTCATAGCCAGAATCTGCTTAGCCTTTTCTCGCCAGCGATTGCATTCGAAGCCCGGATAGGCGCTCATCTGATCCCAGTTGTCGTCAGCCTCGGTCGCCAAAGGGCGGGCCGAGCGATCTACTTTGGGATCGGTGCGATCTTCGCTGCCGGGGTGTCGAGGTGAATAGGTTGAATGCCAGCTCATCTTCTGTCTCCTGAATGATCCTGCGCGATGTGCGCTTTGTCTTGATGAGACTGATATCGCAGCGCCGTGTTCCAGGATGGTATCGCGGCAAGCGGGACTGTGTTTCAATTGTAAAAGGTGCATGCGCTTGTTGATAGGAAAAGAAAGCCTGTGCCGGATGCGCTCCCAACTGGGGATACAGATCGGTCGCGAAGCCAGCAGCAGACCCTCTTGGGACCTGGGCCGAGGCGTTCGCCTTAGCCTATAATTAATCGTCATATGTTGAAGTTCAACCGGTCCCAAAACTCTTTGCGAAAAGATACTGGACCGAGGCGCTTGGCCTCGGTCCAGACCCCGAATGCGACCCGACGGGGTAGCGTGCCATTCCGTGTTGCCGGGATGGTATGGCTGATTAGAACTCCCCGGCGACGCCAACTCGCGCAGCCGTATTGCCGCTTCCGGCAAAGGATACTGCCGCCGTGATCGCGAGCGGGCTGTTCGTGTTGAGGCGGTGGGCAACGCTTGCGCTGAACGCCACGTTGCTACGATACATGGCGACGTTGGAGGTATAGCTGGTTTTGCCCGGCGCGCTTGGGAAAGGCGCATCGGAGATGGCGACGGCTGCCGCGATCCCCCGATCTGCACGGTCGCGGTTGACATTGGCAAGGTCAAACAACGCCATCTGGCCGCTTTCAAGAGAAGTCAGCCGTCCATTGACATTGCCAAACCCCAGCTGGAGCGCGGAGATCGCCGAACCCTGGCTGGCCTGCGTGGTTTGCAGCGAGGCAAT
>JAYUPC010000095.1:0-34883 GCA_043760355.1 Sphingomonadales bacterium | reverse complement strand
TCAAACTTGCGCTGTTCATGTTCGTTCTACGCAGCTTCATCGTGTCGCCATTTAACATTCCATCGGAATCAATGCAGCCGCGTTTGCTGATCGGTGATTATCTGCTCGTTGCGAAATGGCCTTATGGCTATTCGAATTACTCATTGCCTTTTGGCCTCCCCTTAATTCCAGGACGCATTTTCGCAAGCCAGCCTGAACGAGGCGATGTAGCCGTGTTCAAGGCTCCACCGACCCAGCGCGATGACTATATAAAACGTGTAATCGGGTTACCCGGTGACGTCATTCAAATGCGCGGCGGGGTTCTTGAAATTAACGGTTTAGCTTTAAAGAAAAAGCGTATTGCCGATTTGGTAGTGCCGGTAAGCCCGAACATGCGGGACGCAGCTTTATTAGAAGGCAATCAATTCCCTTGCTGGCGGGAGGAATTTGAAGAACTGGCAAAAGGTGGAGGAACACAGTGCCGTTATCCCCGCTATACCGAGACTTTACCGGGTGGCCGTAGCTATGACATACTTGATCTCGATATCGGTATGCCCGGTGATGATACGCAAGCTTTTGTTGTTGGTGAAGGCGAACTGTTCTTGATGGGCGACAACCGTGATCGCAGCGCCGACAGCCGTTTTCCCTCTCAGGATCGCGGCGCAATAGGCATAGTACCGCAAAAGAACCTTATCGGCCGGGCCTTGATTACCGTGTTTTCAACCGATGGCTCTGCCCGCTGGCTGTTGCCTTGGACATGGTTCACCGCGGCGCGCTGGGAACGCATCGGACGCGGGTTTTGAACAGCGCTGACTGGCTACTAGAATTGCTGGGCGGTGAACTTGGCAATATGGAACTATACGAACGCGCCCTAACCCATGGTAGCACAGGCAAACCGGATTATCAGCGATTAGAGTTTTTGGGCGACCGGGTGCTTGGCTTGGTGATTGCGCATACGCTGTATATCCGCTTTCCCGATGAAGCCGAAGGGCGATTGTCGCACCGCCTCAACAGCCTTGTCGCGGGCAGCACGTGCGCTGATATCGCGCGAAGCATCGACCTTGCTCCACACATGAAACTGGGCAAGCAAGCACGTGATGACGGCGCTCATGGCAGCGAAAATGTGCTGGGTGACGTCATGGAGGCACTCATCGGTGCTTTGTTTATAGATAAAGGTCTTGAGTCAGCACGCAGCTTCATTTTGACGCATTGGGCGCCCCATATTGAGGCTGATTTGAATGCGCCCAAGCATCCGAAATCAGCGCTGCAGGAATGGTGTGCGGCAAACGGGCGAAAAGTTCCTGAATATGCTATTACCAAGAAAGAAGGTCCGCCGCATGCCATGCGGTTTGAAATTACTGTGACGGTTAAAGGATATGAGCCAGTGAGTGCAGAGGCAAATAGCAAACAAGCCGCCGAAACTGCCGCAGCATTGGCGTTTCTGGGGGTAAACGCATGACGCATAAATGTGGCCATGTCGCGGTGATCGGCGCGCCTAATGCAGGGAAATCAACGCTTGTAAATGCGCTGGTTGGCCAGAAAGTCGCCATTGTCAGCCCCAAGGCACAGACGACGCGGGTGCGTATGCTGGGGATTGCGATTGAGGGCGAAACGCAGATTATCCTAGTGGATACGCCGGGCATTTTTGCGGCTGAACGCCGCTTTGACCGGGCGATGGTTGCCGCTGCTTGGGACGGCGCGGATGACGCAGATCTGATTACAGTTATCGTTGATGGTCGTGCAGGAGCAGTACCAAAGGTTGAAAAAATTATTGATGGGTTGGTTGGAAGACCTGAGCGTAAGTGGTTGATACTGAATAAGGTAGATATCGCGAAGAAAGAGAAATTGCTCGCACTAACTAGCAAACTCATGGAGCGGTGCGAGTTTGAACAAATCTATTACATTAGTGCTGGAACAGGCGATGGGCTGATCGAACTCAAAACTGCAATTGCTGCTGCCATGCCCGAAGGCGAATGGCATTTTCCAGAAGACCAAGTCTCCGACGCCACCGACCGGCTTGCTGCCGCTGAAATCACGCGGGAGCAGCTCTTTTTGCAACTTCACGAAGAACTACCTTATGCCAGCATGGTAGAAACCGAGAAATATCTGGAACGGCAGGATGGCTCGCTTGAAATTCACCAGCAGATATTGGTGGCAAGGCCAACTCAGCGCGCCATCGTGCTTGGCAAAGGGGGCAAACAGATCAAGGCCATTGGCGAGGCGGCGCGCACCGAACTATCGCGGATCATGGGCGTGCGGGTGCATCTTTACCTCCATGTGAAGGTCAATTCCAAATGGGATGAAGACCGCACTTTGTACCGCGATATGGGGCTGGAATGGGTGGAATGAAGGGCAATTTTACGGATCACACTTAAACATCACTAATCACCGTCATTCCCGTGAAGGCGGGAATGACGGTGGTTCATGTGAATGCCGGTACCCCCTATTTCTTTGCCTTAACCGTCGCTTTCTTCTTCGGTGCAGCTTTTTTTGTCGGAGCTTTTTTCTTCGCAGCAACGTTTTTCTTGCCCTTGGGCGGACCAAGTGCTGCTCTGGCGTCAATTAATTGCGCTGCTTCTTCTAGGGTCAGTTCATCGGCCGCAATTGATTTGGGTAATGTTGCATTGGTCGTACCGTCAGTAACATAGGGGCCAAAACGCCCCTCCATTAGCTTAATCTCCGCCTCTGTGCGTGGATGTTTGCCGAGTTCCTTTAGAGGCGCGCGCACCGCTCCGCGACCACGGCCGGGATTGGCCGCAGCTTCCGCCAGTTTAACGACAGCACTGTTCATACCAGTGTCAAATACCTCAGCAGTAGACGTCAGCCGCGCATATTTGCCCGCATGCGCCAAATAAGGCCCATAGCGCCCTATGGATGCCGTAACAGGCTCTCCGCTCTCTGGATGGGTTCCAACAGTTCGCGGCAATGACAAAAGCTTTACGGCCCATTCCAGGCCCAATTCTTCTGTGGGTATGTCCTTGGGCAATGATGCACGCTTTGCTTCCTTACCTTCGCCCATTTCATAATAAGGGCCAAAGCGCCCGGATTTCAGGCTTAGTTCAAGACCGGTCTCGGGATGTGGACCCAAAACTTCGGGACCATTGCTTCCTGCAGCATCCGCACCGCCGGGTTCACCGAATTTGCGTGTGAATTTGCATTCCGGATAGTTGGAACACGCAACAAAGGCGCCAAACCGTCCACCACGCAAAGCCAGACGGCCTTCACCGCATTTAGGGCAAAGGCGGGGATCGCCGCCATCTTCGCGTTCGGGGAAGAGATAGGGCGCAAGGAATATGTCCAATTCCGCCGTCACTTCAGAGGGTTGCCGTTCCATAACCTCGGCGGTTTTCGGTTTGAAGTCTTGCCAGAAGCCTTCAAGGAATTTTTGCCAATCGGCATTGCCCGCACTAATCTCATCCAATTGGTCTTCAAGACCTGCGGTAAAGTCATAGGCAACATAGCGTTCAAAGAAACGTTCTAGAAAAGCCGTTAAGAGACGCCCTGATTCCTCTGCAAAGAAACGGTTTTTTTCAACACGAACATAAGAACGATCTTTAATAACCTGAATGGTCGATGCGTATGTGGATGGCCGTCCGATACCAAGTTCCTCAAGCCGTTTGACCAGACTTGCTTCGGAATAACGCGGCAGAGCTTGGGTGAAATGTTGGGTTTTCTCGACCGACTTTTTGGATGGTGCATCGCCCGTCTGCATTGGCGGAAGCAAGGCGGCATCATCACCATCGGTATCATCGAGACCCTCTTCGTAAACCGCAAGAAAGCCCGGAAACTTCATCACCTGACCCGTGGCACGCAAACCGAGTTGTCCGGTGCCGTCGGCAAAATCAACGGTTGTCCGCTCCAACCTTGCCGACGCCATCTGGCTCGCCATTGCGCGCTTGAAGATCAGGTCATAAAGCCGCCCGTGATCGCCCGCCCCCGCCTTATCCTTGCTAAAATCTGTAGGACGAATGGCTTCATGTGCTTCTTGCGCATTTTTCGCTTTGGTTTGATAGATGCGTGGTTTTTCAGGAACATATCCGCTGTCATAACGATCCGATATCGCCTTGCGTGCGGCTGAAATCGCGCTGTGATCCATCTGTACGCCGTCGGTCCGCATGTACGTAATCGCGCCGTCTTCGTAAAGTCCCTGTGCAATCCGCATTGTATGGCTGGCCGAAAAACCGAGTTTGCGTGCAGCTTCCTGTTGCAGTGTCGATGTTGTGAAGGGCGGTTGCGGATTGCGGGTAACGGGTTTAGTCTCGACCGTATCTACGCTGAAATGCGCCGCCTCAACCGCTGATCGTGCGGTTTCCGCCTCGACCTCTTTGCCAAGTGACATTTTATCGACCTTATTGCCCTTAAAGCGTGTAAGGCGGGTGTCAAAGCCTTGCCCTTTATGCTCCATAACAGCCTTAACCGACCAGTATTCTTGTGGAACAAACGCTTCAATATCGCGCTCGCGCTCGACAATCAGGCGCAGAGCGACAGACTGCACACGTCCCGCCGATTTTGCACCGGGAAGCTTGCGCCACAACACCGGCGACAATGTAAAACCAACCAGATAATCGAGCGCCCGACGCGCACGGTACGCATCGATTAGGTCGAGATCGAGCGCACGCGGTTTCGTCATGGCTTCGGTTACTGCTGCCTTTGTGATTGCGTTGAACGTCACCCGCTGAACATCCTTTGGCAATGCCTTTTTATTGGCCAGCACCTCCTGCACATGCCAGCTGATCGCTTCGCCCTCACGGTCAGGGTCGGTCGCAAGGATCAAGGTATCAGCCTTTTTCGACGCATCGGTAATTGCTTTAAGCTGCTTGGCCTTATCTGCGTAATTATCCCACAGCATTGCAAAGCCGTTATCAGGATCAACCGAACCATCCTTGGGCGGCAAATCGCGGATATGGCCATAAGACGCCAACACGGTATGGCCGGGCCCTAGATACTTTTCAATTGTTTTGGCTTTGGCAGGTGATTCAACAATAACTAATCGCATGATATTTTTAACTTTTCTAAGTTCTCTCGCGTACGCGCACAGCCTGATAGGCAAAATAGGGGTGGTCAAGAGGGATTATTCAGGCGGTTAATTTTACCTTTGCCCCTGCTCCGCGCTCCAACCTGCTTGCAAGTTCCAGTTCCAGCAAAACCATCTGAACAACTTGCGGCGCCATTCCCGATTGGCGGACAAGTTCATCGACGCTAACCTCGGTCATGCCAAGCAAGTCGATTATGATCTTGCGGTCTTTGTCAACGGTTTCAATGGGAAGAGAGGCGTACGACATAACCGAAACCTCTTGCCGAACCATACGAGCGTCAAAGGGGCGAATGATCTCGGCAATCTCGCTTGCGTCCTGAACAAGTGTCGCGCCTTCCCGGATTAGCTGGTTACACCCACGTGCGCGCGGATCAATCGGTGAGCCCGGAATTGCCATCACTTCACGCCCTGCCTCTGCAGCCAGACGTGCCGTTATCAGCGACCCGGATTTGGGCGCAGCTTCAATCACCACTGTTCCAAGCGCCAAACCGGCGATGATCCGGTTGCGATAGGGAAAATGTCGTGCCCGTGGCTCGGTACCTGTTGGCATTTCAGCAATCAGCAAGCCTTTGGTCGCAATTTGATCCTGCAAATCCTTATTTTCAGGCGGGTAAGCAATATCAATACCGCCGGCAATTACCGCGATCGTGCCAGCTTCCAAGCTGCCCATATGGGCCGCCGTATCAATCCCGCGAGCAAGCCCGGAGACCATCGCAAAATCCATATTGGCAAGATCATACGCTAGTCCACGCGCAAACCGGCATGCGCCTGCTGACGCATTACGTGCGCCAACCATTGCGATAGCCGGACGCGCTAAAAGATCGATGTTTCCCAAATAGGTAAAAGCAGCCGGCGCGTTGTCGAGATGGCCCAAAAGCTCTGGGTAGACATCATCCCCCAGAAACACATAGCGCGCACCTGCGCGGGCAGCAGCGCTGAGTTCTTTTTCAATCGACACCGCACTCGCCACCGAAAATTTACGCCCGCCACCGCGTGATGCCAGATCGGGCAAAGCTTCCAATGCCACCTTTGCATTGCCAAACCGAGCGAGCAAGTGCCGATAGGTCACCGGACCGATATTGGGCGAACGGATCAGCTGAAGCTTATGGAAATCGTTACTCTGTGACAAAGACTATTTGGCCTTTGCGCTGATGCGAGGCTCGGTACCGTCGCGTAATCGTTCAATATTTTCCCGGTGTTTCCAAAATACGATCAACGAGCAAGCAATAAGCATAGCTACCAAATCATAACGACCGAAATAAGCCGCAGCGACGGGCGCGGTCATTGCCGCAATCAATCCGGCAAGCGATGAAATCCTGAAAATCAGCAGCGCACCGATCCACGCGACGCCGTAAACCACACCGCCCTGCCACAATAGCCCGAACATGATCCCGGCATAAGTGGCCACGCCCTTTCCACCCTTGAAATTAAGCCAAACGGGATAAAGATGCCCGAAAAAAGCGGCGGCAGCGGCGATGGATTCGCTACCAGGAAGAAAGTACCCGCCCAACCAGACTGCGGCGTAGCCCTTGAAAAGGTCAAGCAGCAGCGTAAGTGCCGCCAAACCTTTGCGACCGGTACGCAACACATTTGTCGCACCGATGTTACCCGAACCAATATCTCGCAAATCACCTTCGCCCGCAAGACGGATCAGGAGCAGCCCAAACGGGATAGATCCGAGAGCATAGCCAAGCAGCAATGCAGAAATCATATGGGTACAAAAAACCAACATGCGCGAATCTTCTCCCTTTGTTCCTCTTTATCGCTTTTATTGCTTTGGCTCAAGACGTTGTATTTGAAGGGATGCAATGACGCGTTGATGCGTGTTGCCTTGTTATTGGCATCAGCATATTAGGGCGGTATGACCAACCCAATCCACCCCAACGCGCCATTACTTTTTTTTGATACAGGCGTTGGCGGATTATCAGTTTTGGGGGCGGTGCAGGTGGCTTTACCAAATGCCCCGATCATTTATGCGGCGGATTACGCAGGGCTGCCTTATGGTACGAAAACAGAGGCTGAGATTGCGGCACGTGTTCCTGCACTTTTAGGGCGATTGGTGGAACGGTATCGGCCAAGGCTCATCATTATTGCTTGCAATACGGCATGTACGATTGCTTTAAACCATGTTCGGGCCGCACTTGACGTTCCGGTTGTTGGAACTGTTCCTGCGATCAAACCGGCATCTGACTGCACAAAAACAGGCGTTATCGGATTGTTAGGGACAGCAGCAACGATTCGCCAACCTTATGTTGACCGGCTTGAAGCAGAGTTTGCGATAGGCATGACCTTGCTCCGTTATGCAGCGCCAGAACTGGTCTATGCAGCAGAAGCAAAGATGCGCGGCGAGGAAGTTGATACGGCGCTTTATACACGCGCCGTTAAAGGATTGTTTGATCAACCGGGCGGAAATCAGCTTGACGTCATGATCCTTGGTTGCACCCATTTCCCACTGGTTCGCGAAGAACTGGCTAACGCAGCTGCCCCCGATATGCAGTTTGTTGATGGCGCGGCAGGGATTGCACGGCGGATCGTATATCTAAGCCAGGGACAGGCTTGGCCAGACGCGTCTACAACCGGGATATTCGTTACAACGGGCCCAGTTGCCGATATCGAACCTTATCGCCCGCAACTCGCGCGATATGGATTGACGCAAATCGCATCGCTGTGAACGCTTATTGCAAGTCGTTCGCGCTGGATTTTCCTGCAACAGGGTATTAAGGGCAAAAATTCGCATCATCTGCGGGGTTACGAGTTCATGAATTACGACCTTATCTTCGACAAGGCAATTGATCGGCTGCATGCCGAAGGGCGCTACCGCGTCTTTATTGATATCCTGCGTAACAAGGGTAAATATCCTAATGCACGCTGCTTTGCCGGGCATAACGGGCCAAAGCCAATTACCGTATGGTGCTCAAATGATTATCTCGCCATGGGGCAGCATCCTAAGGTCATCGCCGCCATGGAAGAGGCGCTACATGATGTTGGTGCGGGTTCGGGTGGCACGCGCAACATTGGTGGCAATACGCATTACCATGTCGAGTTGGAGGAAGAACTTGCCGACCTGCACGGCAAAAATGGCGCATTGCTGTTTACATCTGGCTATGTATCAAACGAGGCGACGT
This sequence comes from Sphingomonadales bacterium, assembly GCA_043760355.1. GTDB lineage: Bacteria > Pseudomonadota > Alphaproteobacteria > Sphingomonadales > Sphingomonadaceae > Sphingorhabdus_B. The sequence goes on along the minus strand of JAYUPC010000095.1, from coordinate 26,744 downwards.
TAGCCACGCTGGCAAAACTACTCCCAAGCTGCATCATCTATTCCGATGAGTTGAACCATGCTTCGATGATTGCGGGTATCCGGAATTCTGGTTGCGAAAAACGTGTCTGGCGTCACAATGATCTAGCCCATCTTGAAGAACTTCTTGCCGATAGCGATCCCGCTGTCGCCAAGCTAATTGCCTTTGAAAGCGTTTATTCGATGGACGGTGATGTCGCACCAATTGCGGCAATCTGCGACTTGGCTGACAAATATAACGCGCTTACTTATTGCGACGAGGTTCATGCCGTTGGCATGTACGGAGAACGTGGCGGGGGGATTTCCGAGCGTGACGGTGTTGCTGAGCGTGTGACAATCATCGAAGGTACGCTTGGTAAAGCATTCGGCGTAATGGGTGGTTATATCGCCGCAGACCAGAAAATTGTGGACGTTATCCGCTCTTATGCGCCGGGTTTCATCTTCACTACATCGCTATCGCCGGTGCTAGTTGCTGGCGTATTAGCAGCGGTCAAGCACCTAAAATCCTCAAGCGAGGAACGCGACGCGCAACAGGCCAATGCCGCCATGCTCAAATCCTTGTTTGCGCAAGCGGGGCTTCCAGTATTGCTCAGTGAAACGCACATCGTGCCGTTGATGGTCGGCGATCCGATCAAAGCTAAAAAGATCAGTGATACCTTGCTCGCTGAATACGGCGTTTACGTGCAGCCAATCAACTATCCCACCGTCCCACGCGGCACTGAACGCCTGCGCTTCACTCCTGGACCTCAGCATAACGAGGCGATGATGCGCGAGCTAACTGGTGCGCTGGTCGAGATTTGGGAACGGATGGAGATGCGTCTGGCTGAGGCTGCATAAATTCAACCTGCGATAATAGCTACAAATTTTGCTACATCTACGTTCCCACCGGATAGTGTAACCATCGTAACAGCGCTCTGTTCCACCTTACCTGCGATCACTGCCGCCAACGCCACTGCTCCGCCTGGTTCGATCACCAAATGAAGCCGCTCAAAGGCCAGCTTCATCGCAGCACGAACTTCTGCTTGAGTTACGACGATACCTATTACTTTGCGAGACATCAAAATTTCGAAGTTGATCGGCAAAGTCTTTGGTGTCTGTAATGCGTCACATTCGGTCGGATAACTAAGATCATCAACGGCCAAAATCTCACCTGCCAATAACGAACGTGTTACATCATCCCAGCCCTCTGGCTCAACCGCAAAAATCTGTGCATCTGGACATGCAATCGCCAATCCGGCTGATAACCCTCCGCCACCGCAACAGGCAATAATCTGCGTCGGTTCACCAACTCCTCGCGCCTTCAGCTGCTCGATCGCCTCAAGCGCCATAGTACCCTGACCTTCGATAATCCAAGGATCGCCATACGCATGAACCAAAGTGCCACCTGTTTTGGCGAGTAAAGCAGCCGCAATCTCATCTCGCGATTCAGTAACTCGATCATACATTACAACCTCGGCACCTAAAGCGCGGGTTGCATCCAGTTTCGTCTGTGGCGCGTTGCTAGGCATCACAATTTTAGTTGCAATACCGAGCCGTTTTGCCGCCCAAGCCACGCCTTGTGCATGATTGCCACTGGATACGCCGACAACGCCCTTCGCCTTTTGCACTTCTGTCAAATCGGTCAGGCGATGCCATGCTCCCCTTATTTTGAACGCGCCAACCGGTTGCAAACCCTCTGCCTTACACCAAATTGTTTTGCCTTCGATTTCTAGTGGTAACAGCGGTGTTGGCGGCAGAAGTTCGGTTATCTTAGCCGCTGCACGCTTGATCCCCTCCAGGCTGGGTTTACGATGCGCGCCATGCAATTCTTGTGCTGTCATATTTGCACTCTATATCGGCTCCATCTGATTCACTAGTATTAAGGCACAATTGATGAGCAAAATTTTGATAATTGGTGCAGGCGGCGTAGGTTCCGTTGCAGTGCATAAAATGGCCCAAATACAGGCAGGCAACAATGGTATCTTTAGCCATATCAGCCTTGCGAGCCGAACTAAATCGAAATGTGACGCCATAGCTGCATCAGTGAAGGAACGCACCGGCGTCGATATCGACACTTATGGTCTAGATGCCGATGATGTGGCGGCGACCACGGCTTTGCTCAATCAGATCAAGCCTGCATTGGTTGTAAACCTCGCGCTTCCTTATCAAGACCTGCACATTATGGATGCGTGTCTGGCGGCTGGCGTGCATTATATGGATACCGCAAATTACGAGCCGCTTGACGTCGCCAAGTTCGAATATCACTGGCAATGGGCCTATCAGGAACGGTTCAGGAAAGCCGGCCTGATGGCGCTGTTAGGCTCCGGTTTTGATCCCGGCGTAACCAGTGTATTTGCAACCTATCTCAAGAAACACCATTTCGACCGGATTGATACGCTCGACATCCTCGATTGCAACGGCGGCGATCACGGCAAGGCCTTTGCCACCAATTTCAACCCGGAGATTAACATCCGCGAAGTGACCGCTGTTGCGCGCCACTGGGAAAATGGCGACTGGGTCGAAACACCGCCGATGTCGGTAAAACAAAGCTTCGACTTTGAGGCGGTCGGCCCGAAGAACATGTATTTAATGTATCATGAGGAAATCGAGAGCCTAAAAACCCATTTGCCCGAAATTAAGCGCATTCGTTTCTGGATGACATTTGGCGATGCCTATATCACCCACTTGAACGTCCTTCAGGCTGTCGGCATGACGCGGATTGATCCAGTAATGTATGAAGGCTGCGAAATCATTCCGCTGCAATTTCTGAAAGCGGTACTGCCCGAACCAGCCTCGCTCGGTCCAACGACCAAAGGCAAGACTAATATCGGCGATATCGCGACCGGCCTTGGCAAAGACGGCAAACAAAAGACGCTCTACATCTACAACATTTGCGACCATGAAGACGCCTATGCCGAAACGGGAAATCAAGCGGTCAGCTACACCACCGGCGTCCCCGCAATGATTGGCGCGGCAATGATGCTGAGCGGCAAATGGTCTGGGGCTGGTGTGTTTAATATTGAACAGATGGACCCTGATCCGTTTATGGAAATGCTGAATCAGCATGGTTTGCCGTGGCAGGTCAAGGAATTGGATGGGCCGTTGGCGTTCTAATGGAGACCAAAGCTGGCGATCCCGGGGCTTTTGCCCGATTTGACTTGAACCGTGTGCCCTCGCCTGCCTTTGTCGTGGACGAAGTGGCGGTGCGGCGGAACCTTACAATCCTCGCGAACGTCAAGGAACACTCGGGCGCAAAAATATTGTGCGCTATGAAGGCGTTTTCGATGTGGTCGCTCGCACCTGTGATTGGCGAATATCTCGATGGTGTTTGCAGTTCTGGCATGTGGGAAACGCGGTTGGCGCGGGATTATTATTCGGGCGAGATTGCAACCTATTGCGCGGGCTACAAAGCGGCGGACATGGCTGAGATTGTGGCCATATCTGACCATATCATTTTTAATTCGCCCGGCCAGCACGCGCGATTTGCGTGTTATTTGAACGACAGCGTCGATGTCGGACTACGCCTTAACCCCGAACATGCTGAGGGCGAGGTTGCGAAATACGACCCTTGCTCGCCGCATTCACGTCTGGGCTTTCCGGTCAGCCAGTTGCAGGCGGAGCATATGGAAGGTGTCTCTGGTCTGCATTTCCACACATTATGCGAACAGGATTTCGAACCACTCAAGCACACATGGGAAAGCCTAAAACCTAAGATTGCGCCTTATTTCGGCAAGCTCAAATGGCTCAACTTCGGTGGCGGCCATCATATCACCCGTGCCGATTATGATCGTGAGGCGCTGATCGCGTTCCTGATCGCGGTCAAAGCCGAAACAGGGTGCGCAATCTACCTCGAACCCGGCGAGGCAGTTGCGCTTGACGCAGGAATACTCGTTGGCGAAATCCTAGACAGCTTTAATAACGGCATGGCTGTCGGCATCACCGACATCAGTGCCACATGCCACATGCCCGACGTCATCGAAGCCCCCTATCGTCCCGCGATGCTCGGCGAACGCGACGACGGCCCTGCAATCCGGCTCGGCGGCCCGTCCTGCCTTGCCGGAGATATAATCGGTGACTATCGCCTGCCCGTCCCCGCCGAACCCGGACAGCGCTTTGCCTTCCTCGATCAGGCGCATTATTCGATGGTGAAGACCACCACCTTCAACGGCGTACCTCTGCCCTCCATCTGGCTTTGGAATAGCGCCACCGATGAACTTCGCTGTGTCCGTGAATTCGACTGGACCGAGTTCAGGGATCGGCTCAGCTAAAATAGTTAACGCTGGGCAAGAAATCGCATAAGAATCACTTTACAAAACCCGTCCACTTTCGTATTAGAGCAACTGCTGCTCCATGGGGACTTCCAATAACCGCAAGGCAGCGTTTTTCATATTACCGGTTTAACAGACTATTGGGGGTCCCTTGCATTGTACGAATATCCTGACGCACTGGTTGTAGCTCGCGGCATCCGCCCGGATGAACCAATCACGCTCCTTCGCCCGCACGCCGCCGCGCGAGCCGCCCGTTTCTTTACCGAGAAGTTTTCGGGCAAGTCGCTCTATGCTGTTAAGGCCAATCCATCGGCGGCGCTGCTGCGCACATTATGGGAAGCTGGCATTACGCATTATGACGTCGCCTCGCTTGGCGAAGTGCGCTTGGTGAACAAGATACTTCCGCAAGCAACCTTGTGTTTCATGCACCCGGTAAAATCGGAGCGCGCAATTGCGCAGGCCTATCATAATCACGGCGTCCGTATCTTTTCGCTTGATAGCCATGAAGAGCTGGACAAGATTGTCCGTGCCACCGCCATAAACGGTCTTGATGCGACTGATCTTGAGCTTTGCGTTCGCATCCGTGTGTCGTCCGAGCATGCTAAATTGAGCCTTGCATCGAAATTCGGAGCAGAGCCTGTCGATGTTGCTAGCTTGCTCGTTGCAACGCGTCAGGTTGCTGATGCACTTGGTATCTGCTTCCATGTAGGTAGTCAGGCAATGACGCCGAAAGCATATGCTGATGCGATGGAGCATGTGCGTGCTGCAATCGTTGAAGCTTCCGTTACCGTTGACATAGTTGACGTTGGCGGCGGTTTCCCGAGCGTTTATCCCGGCATGGAGCCACCTGCTCTCGAAAGCTATTTCGAAGTCATCCACCGTTGCTTTGAAGATTTGCCGATCAGTTATTCTGCCGAACTTTGGTGTGAGCCGGGCCGCGCTTTATGCGCTGAATATTCGTCCTTGCTTGTTCAGGTTGAAAAACGACGTGGCCAAGAACTATTCATTAATGACGGCGCTTATGGTTCACTGTTTGATGCAGCCCATGTCGCATGGCGCTTCCCTGTGGCGCTGCAGCGCGCCGAGACGGTAATTGGCACCAAGATGACCGAATACAGCTTCTATGGGCCCACATGCGACGATATGGACTATATGGCGGGTCCATTTGTGTTGCCGAACGATATCAAGGCAGGTGACTATATCGAAATCGGGATGTTAGGGGCTTATGGCTCCGCAATGCGCACCGAATTTAACGGCTTTAGCGAATCCGAAACTGTGACCGTTGGCGATGAGCCTATGGCAACTCTTTATGGCCGCATGGCAGCAAATGACGCTGGCGCTGTGCGCCGTGTTGGTAACACGTCCTCTAACTAGGTTGCATTTGACAATTTACTTTTTCTGACGCACGCTCTTCCGCATCAAACAAGGGAGGGTTTGCGTTATGAATACATCAATTTTGGCACCTGCTGCCGTGCTTGTTTCTTGGTCATTAGTGATGCTGTTTTGGATGGCGGGAACACGCCTTCCAGCGATGTCAAAGGCCGGAATGGATCTCAATAATGCCGAACCCGGTGGGCGCGGCCAGCAAATTGACCAAGTTGTTCCGCCATCAGTAGCCTGGAAATCACATAATTACGCGCATTTGATGGAACAACCTACATTATTTTATGCCGTTATAATGATTACTGCGATTGCCGGAGCAGCAACACCACTAATTGTGTCGTTCGCATGGGGGTATACCATTTTACGTATTGTGCACAGTGTATATCAAGCCACGATCAATAAAGTAAATATACGTTTCGTACTGTTTTTATTGTCTACAATATGTCTTGTCGTCCTCAGCATTAACGCTTTGATTGCAACAATCTAAAAGGGAATAAACTATGCACAGCGCAATTTTAGGACCCGTTGTCGCACTGGCGGGCTGGACAATGATCATTTGGATATGGATGTACGCAACCCGCCTTCCTGCAATGGGTCGTGCCAAACTCGACGCTAAAGGGATGGTCGGGACGACAGGGGGCAGCTTGCGCGATGACCTAATACTTGCCGGTGAAGTGAGAGCGTCATGGGTTGCTGATAATTACAATCATTTACACGAAGCACCTACGATATTTTATGCGGTTTGTTTGGTGTTAGCGATGATTGGTCAGGGCGATAATCTCAATGCAACCATTGCCTGGGTTTATGTCGGCTTGCGGATCACGCATAGTTTGGTGCAGATATTATCCAATCGCGTGGTGATCCGGTTCTTAATATTCGCACTTTCAAGCATCGCGTTGATGATGCTTGTTACCCATGCAGCGCTGTCGGTATTTAGCTACGGATAAATTCCCCTACCATTTCAACATGGCTTGACCAGCGGAACTGACCCACAGGCCAGATCCGCTGGAGAGTGTAGCCGCCGTCGACAAGTGTCTTGGCATCGCGGGCAAAGCTCGACGGATTACAACTGACATAGGCTATGCGCGGTACTTTTGATACTGCCAGCTGACCAATTTGCTCGCGTGCGCCGGCGCGCGGCGGATCAAGGATAACAGCCGAAAACCGGTTTAGCTCTTCGGATGTTAGCGGCCTGCGAAACAGGTCCCGGTGCTCGGTAAACACTTGCCGCAGAGCAATTCCCGCAGCCAATTTTAACGAAGCAATCGCATCGCGGTCAGCTTCTGCTGCAAAGACCTTACGGTTTGCGCCTAGTGCTAGAGCGAATGTGCCAAAGCCTGAAAACAGATCGGCAATCGCCGGTGCGTTGCCGATAATTTTTGTGACGGCTGAAATCAGGGCGGCTTCCCCGTCCTGCGTTACCTGCTGAAAGCCATAAGGTTGGTAGCCAACGGCAACACCGCCCAAAGTCACGGTCACAGGTTGCGGCTCGTAAAATGTCACCGGGCCGTATCCCTCATCAAGCGACAGCCTTGCAATACCATGCGTTTGCGCGAATTCAGACAATGCCTCATGCGCGTCCAAGTCATTGGCGATCCAATTCTCGATCAGGACATCAACGCCTTGATCGACCACCGCCATTTTGATCTGCACTGCCCGCGCCCGGTTGAGCCGAGGTTCAAGGAAGTTGCGGATCGGTTCGAGCAGCGCGAACAAGGCTGGTTTCATGACGTCACATTGCTGTAAGTCAATAACTCTATGACTTTTTTCTGTACTAAAACCCAGATGTAGGTGCTTTCCCGCCCAAGCCGACCGCACCGCAACCCGCCGCCTTGTGCCAACAGGCGACAAGTGCGTCGGCATCACTTCGACTGCCCCGAAATGCTGTGTCGCCAGCGCATGCGTGATACGTTCGCGAACAAAGACAGCCAGCGTTTCGTCATCCACATGTTGCAACTGGCACCCGCCACACAGAGGAAAATGCTGGCATGGGGGCTCCACATGATGCGGTCCGTGAATTAATCCACCTGCGGGATCAAGCCGGTCGCCTGGCGCTGCATGGGCAATGTACCGCCCGTCAGCCGTCACACCATCCCCACGAGCAGCAACACGAATTACTACATCATTTATATCATTATCAATCATTGCGCCGCCATGCCCGTCTCGGACGCAGCAATCAACCTGCTTTGGGTGCACTTGCGTCAACTGGTGCCGCTTCGGCTTTGTACTTGGCTTTAATTTGCGCGGGCAGATGATATAGATCATCGCCGGATTTGAGTTCGATCATACCACTAGCCAAGATAGTAATCTTCGTTTCATCAAATCCTTGCGCCGGAGAAAGACCCCGTCCATCTGTCAGTATATTGAACCTGCGAAAGCCACCATCAGGGTGCCGGATAACCAGTACCTGTCCCTCTGGCCCGGAAATACGGTCAGTGGTGCAAACCCGATCGAAAGTCGCACTACCCGCAAGTGCACATTCGATTTTGCCGTCCATAGCGGCTTCTTTCGAGGCTGACTTCTCGGCCATTTCAAAGTCGGCTTTGTCATTTTTGCCGCAAGCAACCATAGAAAAAGCCATTACGGCAATGATGTATAATTTAGATGTCGGCATAAACATGTCGTTCACTTGCGCCCCCCGGATGTGTAACTGCGCCCTTATACGCTGGTCCGACATTTTGTGCATAGCGCCATAATGCCCCTGCCCCATAATCGGTCAGTCTTGGTTTCCAGAGTTTACGCCGTTTTTCAAGGGTTTCTATAGATACATTGAGGTCAATCGTTCCTTTACTTGCATCAATGCTGATCTCATCACCTTCTTCAATTAACGCAATCGGTCCGCATTCGGCCGCCTCCGGCCCGACATGGCCGATACAGAACCCGCGTGTAGCGCCCGAAAAACGACCATCCGTGATAAGCGCAACCTTCTCGCCCATGCCTTGGCCATAAAGTGCCGCAGTAGTCGATAGCATTTCACGCATACCTGGTCCGCCCTTTGGTCCCTCATACCGAATGACAATGACCGATCCTTCGCGGATTTGTCGCGCTTTAACAGCGGTAAAGCAATCTTCTTCACAATCGAATACCTGCGCTGGCCCAGTAAATTCAAGCCGATCCATGCCTGCTACTTTCACAATCGCACCGTCAGGGGCAAGCGAACCGCGCAAGCCTACTACGCCGCCAGTTGGTGATAATGGAGCAGTTGCCGCATGAATTACTTTTTGATCGGGATTCCAAGTAATTTCGTCAATATTTTCACCCAAAGTTTTACCGGTAACCGTCATGCAATTGCCGTGCAGCAAACCTTCACCCAGAAGCGACTTCATTAGCATGTAAATCCCCCCGGCTTCGTACATATCCTTGGCAACATAGTTCCCGCCAGGTTTTAAGTCTGCCATATATGGTGTTGTTTTAAATACTTCCGCTACATCGAACAGGTCATATTCAATCCCGGCTTCATGCGCCATCGCTGGCAAATGAAGAGCACCGTTAGTTGACCCCCCGGTTGCGGCGACAACACGGGCTGCATTTTCAAATGCTTCACGCGTACAGATATCGCGGGGCCGGATATTGCGAGCGAGCAGCTCCATGACCTGAAAGCCCGCGGCATGGGCAACCTGATCGCGGGTGGAATAAGGTGCGGGCGCCATATTTGAATTTGGCAGCGACAATCCAATACCCTCTGCAACACAGGCCATAGTATTTGCGGTATATTGCCCGCCACATGCACCGTGGCCAGGACATGCCGCTTTTTCAAGCTCCTCAAGCTCAGAAAGCGGACACGCGCCTGCTGCATATTTGCCGACCACTTCAAACACATCAACAACCGTAACATCACGGTTCTGGAACCGACCTGGCAATATCGATCCGCCATAAACAAAAATCGATGGTACATTTAGCCGCAACATAGCCATCATCATTCCCGGCAGTGACTTATCACATCCCGCAAAACCAACGAGAGCATCATAACAATGCCCGCGCACTGAAAGTTCAACAGAATCGGCAATTACTTCGCGCGAAACTAATGAGGACTTCATGCCTTGATGCCCCATCGCAATACCATCGGTCACCGTAATGGTATTAAACCGCCGCGGCATCCCGCCGCCTTCGTTCACTCCGGCGCGACAGATATCGGCCTGATGGTCGAGCAAAGTGTTGCACGGCGCACTATCATTACCTGCCGAAGCGATCCCGACAAATGGCCGCGCAATTTCTTCTTCGGTTAAACCCATTGCATAATAATAGGACCGGTGCGGCGCACGCTCGGGTCCAACTGATACATGCCTGCTTGGAAGTTTGGATTTGTCAAAACGATTAGTCATAGATGCACTCCGTATAGCGAGCCTCTATTCATTTTACTGGCGTCAGCGCAAGCTTTTCCCTCACTTTATAACAAACACTACCCAAAATAGCAGCGAATCTTTCTTGTCCGGCCTTATCGGCGACCAAATCCTGTCGCATTTCGATGCCCAGATAAGCAATGCCGTTTGCTTCCGCATGACGGTTCATTGTCGCATTGAGTAGTTTGCCTGAATACGGCAATTGATCTCCCGTTACCAAACCCGCTTCCATAAACAATGGAATGGCTATTCGTGCGCCGCGATCATCCTGATTATACAATACCCCGACTTCCCAAGGGCGTAACTCTTCGGGTCGGCTCTCCAGTTTCGAGGTAAAGCTGTGCAAGGACAATATGAGCGAAGGTTCTGCACTGTGAAGTATTGAAGTCAAAGCATCATGATATGGGTAATAATATCGCTCTAATCTCTTTGAACGAGCTTGGGTGCTTAACTTGTTGCCGGCAATATCAATCCCATCACTACTGAGCGGGATTGCAGCCCCTTCTTCGGCATAACGGTTCAGATCGCACACCAAACGTGACACCCCGCCTAGAACAGCCGCGAACTTATGTTCGGTCACCAAAAGCTGTGCAACCTCAGCAACACCGATATCCCAGGCAATATGCTGTTGCAGCACAGCATCATCGATACCCAGGTCAATACCGGCGGGCACATGATTGCTGGCATGATCGGCTATAATCAGAATGCCTCCGGGCTTTGGTGCACCGATGATCTCAAAAGGAATTGTCACCGAAGGCATCCGGTCAGCGACCACCAGCTGGCATGCTTATGTCTTATACATGCAGCCGCGTCATCACGCGCTGCAAGCGTTTCAAAGAGAGCAAAGCACGTTGCACCTGACCCCGACATACGGCTTAAAAGCGGGCTTTGCTCTGCAAGTGACGTCAAGACATCAGCTATGTTTGGATAGAGGCTTACCGCAGGAATTTGCAGATCATTTTGTCCCGAAAGTGCAGTGTCCCATGCGCTTGAGCTCTCCATCGCACCGCCATCGGCTCCGTTCCAAGCGGCAAATACAAGGCCGGTTGATAATGGCTTTCCCGGATTGACCAGCAATATGGGCATAGCATCTAACCTGCTCGCATCAACAGGAGTTCGCGTAGTTCCTGTCCCCTGCCCGCGCACCGTTTCACTTGCAACACAAGCCGGTATATCTGCACCGAGTGGCGCGAGAATGTGAGCCAGCTCCTCATTGGATGCCCCAATGCCCCAAAGCTGGTTGAGCAAACGTGCTGCTGCTGCTGCATCAGCCGAACCACCGCCTATTCCTGATGCGATAGGAAGCCGTTTGTCGAGGACGATCTTCGCACCTTGCGTAATGGCAAAATGCGTTCTTAGAGCCTTTGCAGCAAGCAAAACAAGGTTCTCAGCGTCATTTGACAGGCCGTTCGCAAATGGGCCGGTAATCGTAAGCGTTAGAACTTCAGCTTCAATGGCGGCCAACTTATCGCCTTGGTCAACAAAGGCAAACAGAGTATCGAGATCATGATAGCCATCAGGGCGCCTAGCTCGGACATGTAATGCAAGATTGATCTTGGCATAGGCGGTCTCATGCAATGTTTGCGTCTTTTGGGTTTGCATTATCTGGCTATTACGACTTTATCCAAGCCGAGGTCGATTTTTCCTGAAAGCCGTTTAAGATCATCATCAGCCGCATTTTGAGATGCAATCCTCCACGCATAACGGGCGTCAATAAATCGTCCCGAAAGCCAATAGGCATCGCCCAAATGTTCGTTCATTGTCATATCGTTACCAGATGTCTTAACGGCTGTTTCTAGCAAAGGCACGGAACGCTCATAATCGCCAGTCAGGAAATAACCCCAGCCAAGCGAGTCAGCGATTGCCGCTGATTCCGGAGACAGTTTGAAAGCAGCACGCACATACTCCAACCCGAGCTGCACATCTTCACGCTTATCCAGCATAGTATAGCCTAAATAGTTCAATATGAATGGATTTTTGGAATCAATTGCCTTTGCCTCTTCAAGTATTTTACGCGCTGATGGCCAGTCATTCATTTTATCTTGCACAGTGGCCAGAAACAGACGGTAGATTGCCCTCTGCTGCGGAGTTGCGCGCGCCTTATCGGCTTCACTGACCAAATTGCTATAAGCGAGCGCTGCTGATTTAAGGTCGCCGGTTTCTTCATAGGTCTGTGCTGCAATCAGCGACAAATTGCTTGAATTTGGACGCACTTTGTTTGCCGAAACAGCAAGCGTAAGAGCCTTTACCGGTTGCTTGGTCTTCAAAAGCAAACGCACCTGTTCGGACACTGCACGGGGCCAATAAGGGGAAGTTGACGGCACACCTTTTAGAACGGCCAGCGCCCTATCCGGCAATTCTTGATTATCGAGCGCTTGTGCGAGTAAAAGTTTTACCGGATCACTTGATGGTGCTAACCACGTCGCAATACGTGAAAAAATAAGGGCTTTTTCGCCATTATTCTGTTCGATCAAAGTTCGAGCCATGCGGATATGCAATGCTGCCAAAGCCGTTTCAGGCGCTATCTTTGCGGCGGGATCACCCTTGACAGTTTTAACCAAAGCTTCACCGTAATCCCGTTCAACCGCCGATTGCAGCAATGTAGCCGCCGTAACGCGGTCATTATTGGCAGCAAAAACCGGAGCAGCACTAATCGCAAGATCGCGGGCAAATTCATCGTCCAAACCGGCCACCGCATCAAATCCGTCCCTGGCTTGTGACAGGTTACCGCTCGCAAGATCTAGATAGACGCGTTGATCGATTGAAAAATATGCAAAATAGGGATCAACTTTAGGATCTGGTGCTTGCAAGTTAGGTGCCTTACCTTGCGCAACGCTGACCCATTCTTTCAGAATTGGCGCCATGAAACCAAAATTGCTTTTCGCAGCTAGTTCAGATGCAGCAACATTGGCCATCGTCCAGTTTTTACGCCGAAATGCGTCGGCAAAGAGCAATAAGGGCGCTTCGGATGAAGTCTGGTTACGCAATTCTTGCGCCCGGACTGCCCGTAAAGCGCTCGGCATATCGCCCTCACGGATGGCCGCTGTGAATAAACGGTCGGCAAGAACCTCGCTATCGGCCTTTTTTTTGAACAGGTTGAGATATCCCTTGAGCGCGGTCTCATCCTTATTGCCGATCTCGGCCAAGCGTGCATCGACGTAGCGATCAAGGACGTTGCTGGCGTCTGAGGCAGCAAAGGAAGGCGCCGCTGTGATAAATGCTGCTGCACCAAGAAGCTTACATATTCGGATAGTTAGGACCACCGCCACCCTCCGGAGTTACCCAATTTATATTCTGATTAGGGTCTTTGATATCGCAGGTTTTGCAATGGACGCAGTTTTGTGAATTGATCTGGTAACGCGGGTCTTTGCCTTCTTCCTCAATCCATTCATATACCCCTGCCGGGCAATAACGAGCCGATGGCCCGGCAAACTCCATAAACTCGCTGGTTTCTTGCAAGTTCATATCTTTAACCTGCAAATGCACTGGTTGATCTTCGGCATGGTTGGTGTTCGACAGGAAGACCGATGAAAGCCGGTCAAAACTGAAGACACCATCGGGCTTGGGATAGTCAATCGGTGCGGATGCCGACTTTTTCTTGAGCGCCTTGTGATCAGGATGGTGCTTCATTGTGTAGGGCATACGGATACCGAAATTTTCGAGCCACATATTGATCCCCGAAAGCATCGTGCCCCAGAAATTACCGTATTTTTCCACCAGAGGAAGAATATTACGAACCATCCGCAATTCACTGTAAATCCAGCTATTTTCATAACCCCTTTGATACGCGGTGAGTTCATCATGCGCGCGCCCTGCGGCAATCGCCTCAATAGCTGCATCGGCGGCAAGCATTCCCGATTTCATAGCCGTATGGCTGCCCTTGATCCGTGGCACGTTTAGGAAACCGGCAGTACAGCCAATCAAAGCACCACCGGGGAATGCCAATTTGGGTACCGACTGGAAACCACCGTCGCTTATCGCACGCGCGCCATAAGATACACGTTTACCGCCTTGTAGTATCTTTTTGATCTCGGGGTGCGTTTTCCAGCGCTGTAACTCTTCAAATGGTGACAAATAAGGATTTGCATAATTGAGCCACGTCACAAAACCCAGAGCCACCTGATTATTCGCCTGATGATAAAGGAACGCACCACCATTTGCGTCTGTCAGTGGCCAACCCTGTGAATGGATAACACGACCGGCAACATGTTGCCCTGCAGGAATGTCCCACAATTCTTTGATCCCAATACCATAAATCTGTGGCTCACAATCTTTATCTAAAGCATAATGGGGTTTAAGCAGCTTCGTTAAATGTCCGCGAACGCCCTCTGCAAAAAACGTATATTTTGCGTGGAGCTCCATGCCGGGCATATAATCATGCTTGTGGCTGCCATCCCGCGAAATGCCCATGTCGCCCGTTGCTACGCCCTTCACCGAACCGTCTTCATTGTAGAGAATTTCAGCGGCAGCAAAACCCGGGAATATCTCCACACCCAAATTCTCGGCCTGCGACGCAAGCCAGCGGCATAAATTACCTAGCGAACCGGTATATGTACCTTTGTTGTGCATGAAGCCGGGAGTCAGAAAATGGGGAATGTTAAACTTACCCGTTTTGCTCATCACCCAATGCTGGTTATCGGTAACCGGAGTTTCAGCCATCGGGCAGTCTTGATTGCGCCAATCGGGGATCAGTTCGTCAAGCGCTTTTGGATCAACGACAGCGCCAGAAAGAATATGCGCGCCAACTTCGGATCCTTTTTCAAGGATGCAGACGCTAATATCAGGTGATTTCTGTTTGATGCGGATCGCGGCAGAAAGCCCTGCTGGCCCCGCACCAACAATCACAACATCATAAGGCATTGATTCCCGCTCGCTCATCCCGCTCATCCTTCGTTCGACTTCATTTTCAAATCATCCTGTATTTGCAACAAGTGGTAAGTTATGTCATGCCAAGCAATTGACCTTCACGTCAACTGGTGTCTGTAACAAACTATGCTTTCTGATCATAAAACGCAAACAGCGGGTATCGCATCGTCGCTTGTCGAGTGGTGGAAAATGGCCGGTGTTGAATATTTGGTCGAAGACATGGCCGTTAACTGGTTGGCGGAAAAAGAAGCAGAAACTGCTCCTCCCGCCGCGGTAACAGCTATGCAAACCAGGATATCTGAACCAGAGCCTATCATTGCATGTCCGGTAATTTCATCATCAGATTGGCCAGTGGACATAGCTGCATTGCAAGCCTCGATCGCAAGCGGAGTGCCATTTCCCGGAAATACATATGGTGGAAAATCAGCGGTACCGGTTGGACCGGTTAACCCACAGCTCATGATTATTGGCGATATTCCGAATATCGAAGAAATCGAAACAGGCAGCTTTGGCGCAGGAGGCATGGGCCGCTTGATGGCCAATATGGTCGGCGCAATTGGGTACAACCTTGCCAATTGTTATTTGAGCGCATTAGCGACAACACGCCCTGCCACAGGTGAATTGCCCGAAAATGATTATAGCAGCCTCGTGGCATTTGCGCTGCATCAGATCAATCTTGTCAATCCGGAGCGTGTACTTATTCTCGGTTCGGCGGCGTGCCGTGCACTGCTTGGCGCAGATTTGATGGATGCGCGGATTGTTAAACCAAATATTAACCATATTGTCGGCAAAAAGGCAGCATCAATAACGTTCCATCCGCGAACTTTGCTGGCCAGACCGATGTTGAAGGCACAGGCTTGGAAAGATTTGCAGATGGTCGCAAAGAAGGATGCTTTGTGAAATCGACCCTTTTGGCTGCGGCCACCATTATTATCTTTTCTTCCAACGCACATGCTATGACGAGCGACAGCGTGAGGGAGGGTGTAGAGAGCTCACCTTCCGTTCTTGGCGGTAAAGACAAGCAAACCTATTCTGCAATCTATTCGGCTATCCACAGCGGCAATTGGGCCGAAGCAACTAAGCTGATCGACGCGGCACCAAAAGGTCCGATGACGGCAATGGCGCGCGCTGAGCTTTATCTCGCGGCCGGCAGCCCGAAGGTTGAAGCGTCTCAGCTGCAATCGCTGCTCCAATACGCACCATATTTGCCGCAAGCCGAACAACTGGAGCGAATGGCCATCAAACGCGGTGCTGAAAACCTCCGGGTACGTCCGGGAACGCAGCGCTTCTCCTATCTTGGAAGCGCACCCAAACGCGACTTGCCCGATAATGTGAATATCGAAGGCATCAGCGCGGTCCGCGACGCTGTCCAGCTCAGCATCCGCAATGATGATCCAACAGGTGCCGAAGCCACGCTTAACGAAAAAGTCGGGTCACTCTCAAACGAGGGCATAACCGAGTTGCGGTACCGTATCGCATGGTCTTTTTATATCGAAAATGACGACAGCAATGCCAAACGCATGGCCGATATGGCCCGTTCGGGTTCTGGCGATTGGGCGGTTCAAGCAAGCTGGGCTTATGGCTTAATCAGCTGGCGGCTCAAAGACTATACTGGGTCTTTTCAGGCATTTGATCGCGTATCACGCAACACCAATAGCGACGAGTTAAAGGCCGCTGCCTTGTTCTGGAGCGCTCGTGCCGCCACCGCATCGCGTCAGCCCCAACAGGTGCAATCGCGCCTGCAGAGTGCTGCGCAACTCCCGGAAACATTTTACGGATTACTCGCCAGTGAAGCCTTGGGCATGGAGCCGCTTGCACGCAGGCAAGCAAAAGCCACTAAGATGGATTGGGCATCGCTTAAAGCGCAGGAAAATGTCCAGATCGCCGTCGGGCTATCCGAAATTGGCGAGAGTAAGCTTGCTGACCAGACCCTGCGATTTCAGGCGCGGATAGGGAGTGCGAACAAACACAGCGACCTTGCCAAGCTGGCAGGTGCGCTTAACCTTCCTGCTGCTCAGCTTTGGATGGGCCATTACGGCCCGGCTGGCGAACAACAAGATGCGCTGGCCCGTTATCCAATGCCAAGTTGGCAACCATCGGGCGGGTGGCGGATTGATCCCTCGCTCGCGTTCGCGCATGCTTTACAAGAATCGCAGTTCCGCACTGATGTGATCAGCCCGGCTGGCGCACGTGGGTTGATGCAGGTTCGCCCGGGAACTGCTGGTGATCTGGCGCGCAGCCGGGGCGCAAGCTTTACCGCGTCCGATCTCGACCGGCCTTCGGTCAATCTTGAATATGGCCAATCCTATATCGAAAAACTGCGCGATATGAATGTGACCGGCGGCTTATTGCCCAAAGTTATCGCGGCGTATAATGCAGGCCCCAGCCCGATTGCACGCTGGAACACCGAAATCCGCGACGGCGGTGATCCGTTGCTTTATGTGGAATCGATCCCTTATTGGGAAACACGCGGATATGTAACAATTATCCTGCGCAATTACTGGATTTATGAAATGCGCTCGGGCAAAAGCACAAGCACGATGACCGGTCTTGCGCAATATCTCTGGCCCAGCTTCCCAAAGGCCAATGGTAATAGTGTTGCAGTGCGTCTTAATGCTGACAATAACATTATTGGAGGCCAAATTGCCAGTCGATGAAACCCGCATTTTCAAACCCATTAACATCGCGCTTCTGACGGTTTCTGACACCAGAACCGCAGAAGACGACACCAGTGGAAACATATTGGCGGAGCGGATCGAGACAGCTGGCCACCAAATCGTCCGCCGTAACATTCAACGCGACGATACCGCCCTCATCGTCGCACGGCTTCATGCCTGGATTGAGGACGAACAGGTGGATTGCATCATCGTCACCGGCGGCACTGGACTGACCGGGCGCGATGTGACCCCTGAAGCACTCGATCGAGTTAAAACCAAGGATATTCCTGGTTTTGGCGAGCTGTTCCGTATGCTCAGTTACGAAAGCATCGGCACATCCACCATACAGTCGCGTGCGTGCGCTGTATTAGCGAGAGGAACCTATATCTTCGCCCTGCCCGGCTCCAACGGCGCAGTAAAGGACGGATGGGACAAGATTTTGATGCATCAACTCGATAGCCGCCACCGACCATGCAATTTTGTCGAGCTGATTCCGAGGTTACGTGAGGTTTAAAGATAGAAAAAAGTAAGGTGCATAGCTATATGTTCTTTATTTGTTCCATTCATCATGCTAAATCTAAAGCATGCACTTACCCCCAATCCATGGCCGTGGTTCACCCAATAATGTGACACCAACGCGCTTCAACCTAAAAGAGCGCGTTGCTGATGGCGACTGGCTTGATGAACGTGAAGAGCTGGATGGCCCCCTGCCCCGTTTGCGCACGACCGTTACCGAGGAGCATCCCAAATCTATCCTCACCTTCAACCAATCACCTGATCTACCCTTTGACCGGTCGATCAATGCCTATCGCGGGTGTGAACATGGCTGTGTCTATTGCTATGCGCGGCCGAGCCATGCCTATCATGACCTCTCACCGGGGCTGGATTTTGAAACGAAACTGTTTGCCAAGCCGAATGCCGCAAAACTGATACGGGAGACTTTGGCTAAGTCGGGATACAAAGCAGCGCCTATCGCGATTGGCACCAACACCGATCCCTATCAGCCCATCGAACGCACGTACCGAATTACGCGGGCGATATTGGAGGTGATGGTCGAAACGCGACATCCGATTGTAGTTACCACCAAATCGGCAAAGGTAGTGGAGGATATTGCACTGCTTGCCGATTTGGCGAAAGATCAGCTAACCGGCGTTGCGATGTCTGTGACGACGCTCGATGGTGCATTGGCGCGGATATTGGAGCCGCGCGCGTCAGCTCCGGTGAAGCGGTTGGAGGCGGTGCGGATGTTGTCGGATGCGGGGATTTATGTGCATGTGAACATTGCGCCGATCATTCCCGCGATCACCGATCATGAGATTGAGGCGATTGTTGCCGCTGCTGCTGAATACGGCGCGAGCGGTGTGTCCTGGATCCCGATCCGCCTGCCCCATGAACTCGCGCCCTTATTTCGCGCTTGGCTCGACGTGCATTATCCTGATCGTACAGGAAAAGTAATGAGCATCATCCAGTCATTACGCGGTGGCGACCGTGACAATGATCCCGCGTTTTTTGGCAGGATGCGTGGGGAGGGTCCCTGGGCTGAACTTATCCGCACACGAATGCGAATCGCGCGCGCAAAACACGGGCTTACTTCGTCCAAATTGGGCGTACGTACCGATTTATTTAAGCCGCCAAATTTGGATGGGCAGATGAGTTTGTTTTAATAAGCGCCGATATATAATGGAAACGCAGTGTCATTCCCGACTTGATCGGGGGTGACACTGAGAATATAAATGCCGTAAGCTTTACATCACGCCTTCAGCTTAAAATCCTTAAACTGCGCCCGCAGGGCAACCTTTTGAATCTTGCCTGTACCGGTATGCGGCAATTCATCAACAAACAGCACGCGGTCTGGCATCCACCATTTCACAATCCGGTCGGCGAGATAGGCCTTTACATCATCTTCGCTGACTTCTGCTCCTGGCTTTTTAACCACAATCAACACGGGCCGCTCATCCCATTTCGGATGCGCAATGCCAATGGCCCCCGCTTCTGCAACGCCGGGGCAACCCACGGCGGCGTTTTCCAGTTCGACCGAGCTAATCCATTCGCCGCCCGATTTGATCACATCCTTAACACGATCGGTAATCTGCATCGTGCCATCGGGGTGCAGGATCGAGACATCGCCGGTATCAAACCATTGATCGCTGTCGGTTGCGTCGGCTTCGGCCTTGAAATAGCGTTTGATGACCCAAGGACCGCGTATCTGTAACGAACCCGAACTTTTCCCATCACGCGGCAGGACGTTGCCAGCCTCATCTACTGTCCGCAATTGCACCCCGAAAGGCGTACGTCCTTGCTTGCAAACGACATCGATTTGCTCATCCAGTGTCAGATCATCCCAATTGGGCGTTGGTGAACCCATGGTGCCAATGGGTGAAGTCTCGGTCATCCCCCAGGCATGGGAAACGCGCACACCCGATTTCATCAGCCGCTCGATCATAGCGCGCGGTGCCGCCGACCCACCAATGGTGACAAGGCGAAGCTTACCCAGCGATGCTTCACGCCCGGCAGCGTCCTCTGCGTCCAAATGCGCAAACATCGATAGCCAGACGGTCGGTACGCCTGCCGAATGGGTAATCCCTTCTGCCAGCATCAGTGCGTGCAGGATCGGCGCTTCATTGGTGGTCGAGAAAACGAATTTTACGCCCGCAGCAGCTCCTGCAAAAGGCAGACCCCAGCTGGCGGCATGGAACATCGGCACAATAGGCAGCAAGGCCGCTTGCGGGGACAGATCAAACACAGCAGGCGCAATCTCTGCCATTGCGTGCAGCATTGTCGATCGGTGTTCGTACAGCACACCCTTTGGATTACCCGTCGTGCCGCTGGTATAGCAAAGCATACATGGATCGCGCTCATCCCCGCCAGCCCATTCGAAATTGCCGTCCTGTGCCGCAATCAATGCCGGATACCCATCATCGCGATCAAACACGATATAATGTTCAACGGTTTTCAGATGCGGTTTTAGCCGGTCTATAATAGGCTGAAATGCGGCGTCATACATCAACACCTTATCCTCTGCGTGGTTCATGATATAGATTAAGTCTTCGTCGAACAGGCGTATGTTGACGGTATGGATCACCCCGCCAAAGCCAATCGCGCCGTACCATGCGGCCAAATGCCGGTGATGGTTCATGGCAAAGGTCGCGATCCGGTCACTTTTTTGAAGGCCCATAACAGAAAAAGCCTGAGCCAAACGGCGCGCTTCATTTGCTACCCCTGCCCAGTTTGACCGCTCAATACGGCCATCGGCCCAGCGAGTCATCACCTCGCGCGTGCCATGTTCGCGTTCCGCATAATCGATGAGCCGCGTAACCCGGAGGTCCCAGTCCTGCATCCCGCCCTGATTTTTGCTTAGCATTTTTCTCTCCCTGCTTTGCTACGCCTCTAATGCACTACACTTAGCTGGGGAGGACCTAGGGGCGCAAGCCGGACGTTGCCGATGCCTTCAATTGCTCTCACTTTGTCCGCAAATTCGGTGTCAATCTGAAACCGGCGACCAAGTACGATATGTGCCCATCCGCCATTATCGTCCGGTGCCTTAACCACAAGCTCGCTCTTCCCGCCGTGCAGCGGCGCGAGTAACAAAGCGAGTTCGTGCATTGCTTCGGCGCGTGAGACATCCATTTGCAGCTTCAGACGCGTTGAGCTGACCAAACCGTCGAGCGGTTTTGCGCTGCGCACGGCAAAGCGTGGTTGTTCTTCACCCGCGCGCATGTCCATTTCTACGTTGAGCAAAAGACACGCAGCTTCTTTTGCCCACTGCGCCATTTGTGCGGCGACACCTTCTTCAAAACAGCTGGCGGAAAATTGCCCGCTGCTGTCGGAAAAGTCGATCAGGACAAACCGTTTTCCCTTGCGCGATTCCCGCCAGCGCACACCTTCGATCAGGGCCGCCATAGTTGCCGGTTTGCGAACGCCTTCGGGGATATAGCCCGAGTTCAACAACTCGTCATAGGACCGCGCACCGTGGCTTTGAGCGATAGCGTGATATTGCGATACCGGATGCGCCGCGTAGTAGAAACCAAATGCGTCCTTTTCCCGGTTCATCCTCTCACCCAGCGCCCACGTCGCGTCCGGATCAAGCCGCAAACGGGCCATATCGCTTTCCCCGGCATCGCCGAATAACCCGCCCTGCCCGCTTTCGCGTGTATCGCGAGCCGATTGCGCCGTGGCGAGGATCATTTCAGCAGCAGCCAACACCGCACCGCGATTAGGTTCCAAGCTATCAAACGCGCCCGCAGCGGCCAGATTTTCAAGGCTGCGGCGATTGACTTGGGAAGGATCGACGCGGTTGGCGAAATCATCGAGGCTGGCAAACACGCCGCCTTCTGCGCGTTCCACGACCAATGCCTCCATCGCTTTTTCGCCGACATTTTTCAGGCCGGCAAGCGCATATCGAACCGCCAAACCGCCATCCGCGTGCTCTTGCACACAGTATTCGGCTTCACTGGCGTTGATGTCGGGGCCAAGGCATTCAACCTCCAAGCGCCGCATATCATCAATAAAAATACCCAATTTATCAGTCTGGTGCATGTCAAAACACATCGAAGCAGCGAAGAATTCTTCAGGATGATGCACCTTCAACCATGCGGTTTGATATGTCAGAACGGCATATGCCGCTGCGTGACTTTTGTTGAAGCCATAACCAGCGAACTTGTCGATCAAATCGAATAATTCGTTGGCCTGTTTGGTCATTATGTTGTTCGCTGCCGCGCCTTCGACGAAGCGAGCGCGCTGTTCATCCATTTCCTTTTGTATCTTTTTACCCATCGCGCGGCGTAACAGATCTGCCTCACCCAGCGAGTAGCCTGCTAACAACTGGGCGGCTTGCATTACCTGTTCCTGATAAACGATAATCCCATAGGTCTCAGCGAGTACCGTTTCGAGTAACGGATGAGGGTATTCAATGGTTACCCGCCCATTTTTCCGATCGGCAAACAAGGGAATATTATCCATGGGCCCAGGACGGTAAAGCGCGCCGATAGCAATAATATCGCCAAAGTTGCTCGGTCGAATGGAAGTAAGAGCTCGCCGCATTCCCTCGGATTCCATCTGGAACACACCGACTGTATCACCGCGTTGCAGCAAGCCATAAACCGCCGCATCATCATGTTCGAGCCGGTCAAAATCAACGACCACACCGCGCTTGGCGAGCATCTGGTTCGCTCGTTGGAGGACTGATAATGTTTTCAACCCCAGAAAGTCGAACTTCACCAACCCGGCACTCTCGACATATTTCATGTCAAACTGCGTCACTGGCATATCCGACCGAGCATCCTGATAAAGCGGGGCGAGCTCGGACAAGTCACGATCACCGATCACCACACCCGCCGCATGGGTGGAACGGTTGCGCGGCAATCCTTCCAGTTTCATGGCGAGATCAAACAGGCGCTTTACCTGTTCATCGCGGCGATATTCTTCGCGTAACTCGGGGACTGCGCCCAGAGCACGACTGAGATCGTATGGATCGGTCGGGTGGTTCGGGACAAGCTTGCATAGTTTATCCACCTGGCCATAGCTCATCTGCAATACACGGCCCGTATCGCGCAAAACCGCCCGTGCCTTTAGCTTACCAAAAGTGATAATCTGAGCAACTTGGCGGTTACCGTATTTCTTCTGCACATAACGGATCACCTCTCCGCGCCGTGTTTCGCAGAAATCGATATCGAAATCCGGCATCGATACACGGTCCGGATTGAGGAAGCGTTCAAACAGCAACCCCAATTTGATCGGGTCCAGATCGGTGATCGTCAGCGACCAAGCGACCAGTGAGCCCGCGCCCGAACCACGGCCAGGACCTACGGCAATATCCTGCTCTTTTGCCCATTTGATAAAGTCTGCAACGATCAGGAAATAGCCGGGAAAGCCCATGTTACAGATAACATCTGCCTCAAAATCCAGCCGGTCAAAATAGACCAGGCGTTCGTCTGCATCTGTGATTTTGGCGACGACCAATCGCGCTTCAAGTCCCACCCTTGCATCATCACGCAGCTGTTGCTTCTCGGCCTCCAGATCACCAGCCAAACTGGGCAAAATAGGTTTGCGGCGCGGTGCACCCACGGCACAGCGCTGCGCAATCACAAGCGTATTAGATAGTGCTTCGGGCAGATCGGCAAATATCTCCGCCATTTGCCGCCCGGTTTTAATCCATGTTTCGCGTGAAGATCTACGTCGATCCTGATTTTCAACATATTCGCCGTCGGCAATACACAACATAGCATCATGCGCTTCGTGAAAATCAGGTTCAGCAAAGAAAGCCGCGTTTGTTGCCACAAGTGGCAGATTTTCATCATAAGCCAGTGCGATTAACGCTTCTTCAGCGGCTTCCTCAACCGCGTCATTGCGCCGACTGACTTCAATATACAGCCGATCAGGGAACAGGGCTTTTAAGCTCTGCAAATAGCTGTGCGCTGTGTCATTCTGGCCCTCGGCAAACAAACGGGCCAACGCGCCCTCGCTCGCCGCGCTCAGGGCAATCAGACCGTCGGTCAGACCGTTTAACTGTTCAAAAGTGACATGCGCATCCTGATTATCCGGTCGGTCCAGATGCGACATGGATGCAAGCCGGGACAGGTTCGTATAACCAACCTCATCCTGCGCATAAAGCGCCAGCCAGTCGCTTACAAAACCGCCCTGCGCCGCACTATTCGGGCGCGCAATGCCGAGCAATATGCCGATAATCGGCTGCACACCTTCCGCGCGCGCGCCGTCTTCAAACGGCATGACGCCGTACAAACCGTTACGGTCGGTAATGGCAATGGCAGGAAAGCCCAGTTTCTTTGCATGTTTGGAGATTGCCTTAGGCTCAATCGCGCCTTCCAGCATAGTGTATGCCGAAAAAACACGAAGGGGCACGAAAGGGACGTAAGACATACGTGAAACGTAAACAATATGTGCGGATTCGCAAAACAGCTTTCTCGCTATTCTTGTGGATAGCAGATGAGGTAAGCTATGTTAACGCATGCAGGTAACGCCGCACATACGAAAATTTGCGGCGGAGGCTTAAAAAGGTGTATCCGCTTTATATTTGAGTGTAATTTTGGGTAATGGGGGATGGCAGGTTTGTTGGGAAGAGCGGACTGTCCGCTTTCGACGAAAAACTCTGAGTAGCAGACATACGCACGGTGTCACACCACGCTAATTATAAGAATATCAGTGCGGCGCTTGGTGAGCAATCGCGACACATTGCGCGGTCCAATAACGCGCTACAACAGCCGCCGCCAAACACCTGGAGTCTGGCGCACGATGCTCGCAAAAGTGCGCGTGAAATGACTTTGGTCGGCAAAGTCGCAACGCAAAGCGATGTCGGCGAGCGGTAGACCTTGATCTGCAAGTAGGTGTTTTGCAGTCTCGATGCGCCGGATTTGCAGCCAACCATGCGGCGTCGTTCCGGTCGAACGCTTAAAAGCGCGTGCGAAGTGCGTTGGCGACAGCCCACATTCACGAGCAATGTCGATAAGCGAAAGGTCGCCAGACAAGTCGGCGGAGAGCAATTCTTGAGCCCGGCGAACTTGCCAAGGCGCTAGGCCGCCGCGATCTAATCGATGCGGCTGCATATTACCGTAAGTAGCTGCAAAATGTGCGCCGAGGCCGCACAGAACATGGTCGTAGAGCAGTCGATTAGCTGGCGCTCTATCGGCTAAGGCCTCGACGAGCAGTCCATGCAGGCTGTCGACGACGTGGTCAGTCGTCAGCCAAGGCTCGGGAGCGACTAGCCGTCGAACTTTGGGTGCACCAGCATCTTCGGCAATGTCGTCAAGCGCGGCGCGCGGCAAGTGAAAAAACAGGGTATCGACAGGCTGCCGTAGTCGCCCGCGCGGCTCACCGACCAGATCGACGAGCGTAAGTGTCGAACGAGGGCTAGGACCAATTTCATACGCCTTCCCGTCGAACCGAAACTCGTGGGCTGGATGGTCGCGCAGCTGGTAAAGCACGACGAATGCGTCTTCCGCGGGCATGGTAACGTCAATTTCTTCGCCGACTGCGACATTAACGGTCAATCGACTTACGCTTAGCGCCGATCGACGGGTGTTTGTAACCAGCGCGAGTGCCCCGTTCGGGAAAAGTGGGGGCGGAGCAGTTTTATGGACCATTATTTTGCACACTTTCGCAGTCGGCCCCTGACACCGCTCCCCTAGCTTGATTTGTCGCGCCTGTCGGGCTTATTCGGCGGGTGGTGCACCAACGAGCACAGTCCGATGACGCGCCGCCATCGCCAAGATTTCGTCAGGCTGTGAAACTACCGCCTCTTTGAACATTGCCTCCATGCCACCGGGCACGAAAATCGACAGAAGACGCGCGTCGGCGTTGCCTTCATTTACAAATGCGTGGGTTGCTCCTTGAGGAACGAATATGGCCGCGCCGGGGCCGGCGTCGAACTGTTGCGCTCCCGAGGTTACGCGGAAACGGCCTTCTAATACGATAAACAACTCGTCGGCGTCGTAGTGGAAGTGGCTGGGCGCGGCGGCACCTGCTGCGACGACATTTTCAAGTAGAGTTAGTCGCCCACCCGTCGCATCACTACCAATGCGGACGCGCATACGTTCTCCGGGCAATGGTTCGAACCAGTCGGCGGATGCTTCTGCGCTGCTGAAGACTGGTTCGGTGGTTTTATCGGAACTAAGAGACATAATGCTTCCTTTCAGGGGTTGAGAAAACTCCACCTAGTCCGATGCTTGATGGGCCGATTGATGCATCAAGCTGTGCATTGTCGAATGCTGCTGATAAGTCAGTTGGGCCTGTGACCGGTGATGACCTAGTCTCTCTGCGGTTTGCAAAGTGTAAAACGGTAATTGCGATGTCCGCTTTCACTTACTCGCTGTCGCCGCTGCAACGTCACAAACCCTTGTCGATCTTTGTCACAAGCCTGAAAAATAAGCCTTCAAATCTGTCCATTCGCCACGAGCTTGCCCAACAGGGCGTTGACGCGCGTTTGCCACCCCGGACCGCTGCCACGCAGTTGGTCAACGATATTAGCATCGAGCCGAATTTTTACCTCAACCTTCGGGGTCTCCAATTTAGGTCGTCCGCGACGAGATGGCTTCATTTCGGACAAAAAAGCTGCCTCCAGTGGTGGATTTTCATCGTGAATCTTAGGATCAAACTTCTCCATAATAGTACCTCGTTTCATGCTTCTCTGCCGGGCGTAGGCTGATGATACGAACGGATTCTTCATCGGAGCCCTCGGCGAACGCCAACACGCAAAGGCGGGAATCTATCAATCCGATGGCC
>JAYUPC010000094.1:0-4015 GCA_043760355.1 Sphingomonadales bacterium | reverse complement strand
TTCACGACTCGAATAGGGTCTGTTGCATCAAGCCCGGACTGCGCTAACAGATTCTGGATGTGACGAGGCAACCCGTCCTGTGTGCGAACACAGGAAGCTGGGGGTTAGGCACCTTTACCCCGGTGGCTGCAGGCCAGGAACGCAAAGGCGACTGCGGCCCGGCAGTCTTAAACAACAGCAAACCGTTAGCCAGATGCCGACCCACAGCGCTTCTGCACCGACCGTCCCTCTTTTGTGCTACGACAAATTGCGCACACATCTTGTAGGAAATCATCGTGCGCGGGTTGGAAATTAGATTTCCAACACAATCTTGCCCACATGATCCCCCGCCTCCATCCGGCTATGTGCAGCTGCAGCCTGCGCCAAAGGGAAGCTTTTATCCATTTCCGGGCGCAAAATACCCTCGGCAACAATAGGCCAGACATTGCCATAAATCTCGTCTGCCAAAAGCTTTTTAAATTCAACGCTGCGCGGACGCAAAGTGGAGCCGGTAAGGGTCAACCGCCGCGACATGACTTGCGCCATGTTAATTTCTGCGACCAGACCGCCTTGCACAGCAATCGTTACATGGCGGCCATCTTCACGCAAACATTTCAGGTTGCGCGGTACATAGCTGCCCGCGACCATATCAAGCACGACATGAACGCCCTGACCCGCAGTAATCCGTGCTACTTCCTCGACAAAATCGGTTGTCTTGTAGTTAATCGCATGATCCGCGCCGAGCGCCATCGCTGCCGTGCATTTATCGTCCGATCCACAGGTAACAATCACTTCTAACCCGAATAGCTTACCCAGCTTAATCGCCATTGTGCCGATCCCGCTGGTCCCGCCGTGGACCAAGACACTCTCCCCCTCCACCGCATAAGCCCGTTCAAACAGGTTATGCCATACCGTGAACAATGTTTCTGGAAGGGCGGCTGCCTGTGTCATGCTTAATGATTTAGGTACAGGCAGGCAAAGGTCTGCAACCGCAATGCAATATTGCGCATAACCGCCGCCGGTAACCAGCGCACACATCGCCTGCCCCACCATTTCGGGCGCAACGTCAGGGCCAATCGCGACAATGGTACCTGCAATCTCCAATCCGGGAATATCGCTCGCGCCTGGCGGCGGTGGATAGAGCCCCATGCGCTGGATAACATCGGGGCGGTTCACGCCCGCTGCTGCTACTTTAATAAGGACTTCGCCTGCTCCGGGCACCGGTAACGGGCGTGTACAGTTTTTCAAAACATCCGGCGCACCGGGTGCCGTAATCTCGATTGCGGTCATAGTTTCTGGCAATACGGTCATTGGTCGCCCCTCTGCCCTGCGTCGCACATCTATAAATGTTAAATTGATGCCTGATTTTGTTCACTGAAAATTATAGTGTTGCTTATTGACAGACCCAGCGTGTCAGTCAACTATTGCCATATGGAAATCGACGATAATTTACCTCTTCGGCAAAATGATCCTCTGGCTTTGCTGATCCGGCAAGACCTTGATCCATTATCGATTACCGAGTTGGAAGCACGTATCGTCACACTCCAATCCGAGATCGCACGCTGTTCAGCCAAAATCAGCACCGCGACCAGCCACCGGTCCGTAGCAGATAATCTTTTCAAAAAAGGGTGAGGTTTAGTTTCTGCAACAAAATTACGTTATTCATATGTTGAGTGTTGAAAGCAGGGGTAGCCAACACAACATAAAGCATCAAGAGACAGTCGTATCTCCACTGTCACACAGGAGTTTAAGTTATGCCATCATTTGCCGAAAGCCTTGAAGCGACGCTGCACAATGCGCTTAAACATGCGGCGGACCGTGCGCATGAATATGCAACGCTTGAGCATTTGTTGCTTGCGCTGATCGACGATGCTGATGCCGCAAAGGTTATGCAGGCATGCGGTGTTGATTTGGGTGATTTGTCCGACATCGTGATCACCTATCTTGATACCGAGCTTGAATCCTTGCGTGTCGAAGGTAAGATTGACCCATCACCCACCAGCGGTTTCCAGCGCGTGGTACAACGTGCAATTCTGCACGTACAAAGTTCTGGCAAAGATATTGTCACCGGTGCCAATGTGCTCGTCGCGCTATTTTCCGAACGCGAAAGCTATGCGGTCTATTTCCTACAACAACAGGATATGAGCAGACTCGACGCGGTATCCTTTATTAGCCACGGGATTGGTAAGGATGGCAAACTCGCCGAACCACGCCAAATCACTGGCAGCGAAGACAAGAGTGAAGAGGCCGCACCCGACCCCAAGGCAAAGAAAGAAAAAGAAGGTGCGCTGGAACAGTTCACCGTCAACCTGAATGAAAAGGCCAAGCAGGGCCGCATCGATCCGCTCATCGGGCGGGCAGCCGAAGTTGACAGAACCGTCCAAATCCTATGCCGCCGGTCAAAGAACAACCCGCTTTATGTCGGCGAACCTGGCGTTGGTAAAACGGCAATTGCCGAAGGATTAGCACGGCGGATTGTCGAGAACCAAGTTCCCGAAGTCCTGTTGCCAGCGGTCATATATTCGCTCGACATGGGTTCATTGCTTGCCGGAACGCGTTATCGCGGGGACTTTGAGGAGCGGTTAAAGGCCGTCGTATCCGAGCTGGAAAAGCTACCCGATGCAATCCTGTTTATCGATGAAATCCACACCGTGATTGGTGCAGGGGCAACCAGCGGCGGCGCAATGGATGCGTCCAACCTGCTAAAACCGGCTTTGTCAAACGGCACGATCCGCTGCATCGGATCGACCACATATAAGGAATTCCGCAACCATTTCGAAAAGGACCGCGCCCTACTGCGCCGGTTCCAGAAGATCGACGTCAACGAACCGAGCAACGAGGATACGATAAAGATCCTCATTGGTCTGCGTTCTGCATTCGAAGAACATCACAAGGTTAAATATACCCCCGATGCGATCAAGGCAGCTGTCGAACTGTCATCACGCTACATCAATGACCGCAAACAACCTGACAAGGCGATCGATGTGATTGACGAGGTTGGCGCGATGCAGATGCTGGTGCCGCCATCGAAGCGCCGCAAGCTAATCACTGCGCGTGAGATTGAGGCTGTCATTGCCACAATCGCCCGTATCCCGCCCAAAAGCGTTTCGACCGATGATAAGGCTGCTTTAGGCTCGCTGGAAGCTGATCTGAAGCGTGTTGTATTTGGTCAGGACAAAGCGATCGAGGTGCTGTCCAGCGCGATTAAACTGAGCCGTGCGGGTCTGCGCGATCCAGACAAGCCCATCGGAAACTATCTGTTCAGCGGACCCACTGGCGTGGGTAAGACCGAAGTTGCGCGGCAACTGGCTTCAATAATGGGCATTCCGCTGAAACGCTTTGATATGTCTGAATATATGGAGCGCCATTCGGTCAGCCGTCTGATCGGTGCACCCCCGGGCTATGTCGGTTTTGACCAAGGCGGCCTTTTGACCGATGCCGTCGATCAAAACCCGCACTGCGTATTGTTGCTTGATGAAATCGAAAAGGCGCATCCTGATCTGTTCAATATCTTGTTGCAGGTTATGGATAGTGGTCGCCTGACAGATCAACACGGCAAAGCTGTCGATTTCCGCAATGTTATTCTTATCATGACCACAAACGCTGGTGCGAGTGATATGGCGAAGGAAGGCATTGGCTTTGGCAACAATATCAGCAAGGAAGATGCTGGTGACGAAGCTGTGAAGAAAATGTTCGCCCCCGAATTCCGCAACCGCCTCGATGCGCAAGTTCCGTTTGCCTATCTGCCGACCGGAGTTGTGGCGCGGGTGGTTGATAAGTTCATCCTGCAACTCGAACTGCAACTGGCCGACCAGAATGTGCATATCAAGCTTGATGACGAAGCGCGTGCCTGGCTCACCGAACGGGGTTATGACAAACTCTATGGCGCACGGCCAATGGGTCGTTTGATCCAGGAGAAGATCAAGCAGCCCCTTGCTGAAGAACTTTTGTTCGGCAAGCTTGTTCATGGCGGTGAAGTTGCAGTGCGCATGAAGGATGGTCAGCCGGTATTTGAAGTAACCCCTGCCCCGCCCAA
>JAYUPC010000093.1:0-4016 GCA_043760355.1 Sphingomonadales bacterium | reverse complement strand
CGCACGTTCAAAACGCGCAAATGTGGCGATTAAGGGGATTAAAGTCGCAATATAAAGCGCAAACCAGATCGGACGGGCGAGCCACCATGCACTGCTTCCCGGCGCGACTTGCAGGCCCACGCCGCCAAGCAACCACGCGGCAACCAACACCAGAACGAACGCGGTCAAATGCCATAGATAGACCGTCATAATCATTCCGTTGAGCAGGACCACGGCTGTCCACACTCTTATATTATCGAGCATCCGCCGCGCCGCTGGCTCCAGTGCCAAGGCAAAGCCGGTTTGCGCAATGCCAAGCGATAGAAGCGCCAAAGTCGGAGGCATTGAGTTGCTAAGGCCTTCGCCGGGCACGCCGATCATCGCCACGGGATACGGCCCCAATCCCACAAGCAGCCCAAGCGCACTTAGCCCGCTTATACCCCACACAAATGCCCGCAAAGGACGCACAAAATATCCCTCGCTCCACGCATATCCCAATTGGTGGACCGCAAGCCAGACAAAGCCGAAATTGAGGAAATTGACATAAGGGACGCCGAATTTCAGGCTGGCGACATCAATCGCAACCGCGCCCGATATCAGCATCCAGAATGACAGCATCCCAAACCGCTTCCACGCCGCATGGGTGTACGGTACAACCGCGGCAACCATCAGGTATACCGCCAGAAACCATACCGGAATAAGCGCCAGCTGTGCGGCAAGCGCCACAATCTTGCGCTCGACACCCACTGCCGTACCAAACAGCGCAAACAGCGTCCAGATCAGGAATAATGGCAGGACCGGATTGATAAGTCGCTGCAACCGGCCAGCATACCACGCCGAATAGGTGCCGCCTTTACGCCTGATCGCGGTCCATGATATGCCGTTTGAAAACCCGCCAACCAGAAAGAAGATCGGCATAACCTGAAACCCCCAGGTCAACCACTGCGTCCACGGCAATATACCCAATAAATGCCCGCCGGTCACTGCGCCGTCCTTCATTGAGGGGGCAGCGACCAGCCAATGCCCAACCACCACCGCCAAAATCGAAAACGCCCGCAGAAAATCAACATAGCGATTGCGTTCGGGTGGGGCCTTCAACGCCATATCTCGCGCACGCGACCAAAGGGTGGGTTTGGTTGTGGTGGTGGTGTTCATGATTGCCCCTGTTTGAATTTTTGAGGTCGACCAGCCTGATCGCTTAAACTTCTCTATCTTGATAACGAAAACATGTAAGTCAGAAACTGTTTCTCACAACTTACACAAAGTAAAACCGAGGAAAACTAAGAAATATTTGCAGCACCCACCGGGCTTAGTCCATATTTGTTGGGGCCTTTATCACCGGGTGCACACATGGCAATAAAATGCACGATCGGGGCAAAGAAACCGATAAAGGGTATCATCCCGAACACAAGAACGGCAACGATTATCCAGCCTGAATTTCCCATATCATGTCAGCGCCGCACATTCAGCGCGATTTCGGGTAACAGGAACACCAGCAACCAGCCGAGCGAAGCAATTAACAGAACAGTGCTGCCCAGAAGCGCGGCCACGATACCGCCAGAGAGCATCGAAGCACTCGTGAACGTACCCAATAAGCTAAAGCACCAGCCCAAGGGCGATGGAACAAATGAGTTTCAAAGCCACGAACATCCAGTATTCACGGCGACACGAACGCTCCGCAAAGTCAGTCATGCGCGAAAAAGGGTGGAACATCCATTTCATCTCGGCATGTCAAGTAGGTTTTCTGTGGGAGATTATGGGGTTAAGCATCCGAAAAATATGTAAATTGCCTGTCTGTCCAGACTTTAGAGCGATTTCCAATCAGATGGAAACATCTGATGATTAAGAAATCGCGCAAAACAAATAAACTAGACCCGCATTTTGGTTCAACCAAAATGCGGGTCTAGAATTCAGGGGTTCCGCATATTGTCGCTATGAGTATTGGAATTGGGGTGATGCCGAAATTTGGGAACATTGCGTTCCTTGTAGCTTAGTCGTGTTGACGCGGGATTGCAGATCTTATGCTGAACCTGTTTCAGCATAGCGTTATAGTTTTAACCCGCAATCATCGTACCTTAAAACTTTATATGAACCGAAAACTGGGCGTTGATTGGCGCTCCGGTTGAAATGTTATTGTTGTTATGCGCGTCGGGAAAATAATCTGTATCAAACAGGTTTTCGATATTGGCTTGTAATTTTATCCGGTCATTTACTTTATAGAAAATCGCGGCGTCAACACGGGTAAACGCAGGCAATTTTGTGGTGTTGGCCGTTGTTCGTATCACAGCAAATTGGCTGCTTTGGTGGATCACACCTATGCCAATTCCCAATTCAGGGGTAACGTCGTAACGGGTCCACAGGCTTGCCTGATGTTTTGGTACTTGCGGCAATCGCACAGTGTCATTGCCCGATAACGCGCCGTCTTGATACGAATACCCACCGCTGATTTGCAATTTTTGCGTGACCTGTCCTGTTAGCGAGAATTCTGCACCCTTTATCCGCGTACCGCCAACGTTGATCGTTTGCAGAGGATTTAGCGGATTTGCGACGGTCGCGTTGGTGCGATCCAATTGGAACAAGGCAACGGCCAAATCCAAATTATTGTTTGGCGCCCATTTGGCACCAACTTCATAATTGACAAATTTTTCTGGCGCCAGATTTTGCTGTTCTATTGTCAATGCGGTAAATTGGTTGCCCGAACGGGGTTGGAACGATTGGCTATAGCTGCCGTATAGCGATATATTTTCCTGCGGTTTTAGGACTAAACCAAAACGCGGCGACAATTTGGCATCGGTCCTGCTAAATGGACGGTTGGCATTGGTAATTTCGGTTCCGGTAATTTTGAACCGATCGTAACGCAGACCGGCGAGTAACTCGATATATTTTCCAATGCGTATTTGATCTTGGGCAAATAAAGAGGTGAATGTTACATCGCTTTTGTTGGCGCGGTTTAATCTTGGGAACTGCACTTGTGGAAATACCGGGTTCGACAGATCGAGTGACGGAACTTGTCCTATTGGAAACACCGCATCGAACCGACCGCTGTCCGATTTCTGCGTTCCATATTCACCGCCAAATAATATGGTATGCTGCAATAGGCCCGTATCAACGCGCCATACAAAATTGGCCTGTGCAATTGTATTTGCGCGGTCCAGATAATCAGAATAACCTGCCATTGCGACCCGGTTCGTAACTGTATTTAAGGGCCCGTTTGCGTACACATTGCTATAGGATTTATCGTAATTTGCATATAAAATCGTCGCCGACAATTCGAGATTACTGGTGATGTTCCCTTCCAGTCGCACATTCGCAATCTGTGCCTCCAATTCGGTATTGTTGATTCCAGGCGTACCAAAGAACCGGTCACGTGCTGCCGTAATGGGCGCATTGTTGAGTGATGGAATACCCCTGTCTACAACGCGATCATCGTTCACATATTCATACGACAGGCCTAGTTTCCAGTCCGAACCTAGCTTTATTACCGCCGTCGGATTCCATGCGAAAACGCGACCTTTGTAAAAATCACGGTGGTTATTAAGGTTTTCATATGTTCCGTTGATACGAACCGCGATACCATCGCTCAGTTCTCCGTTAAGGTCGGCCGTTGCGGCATACGCACCAAAACTGGTAATACTGGCCGATCCGGCTGTAAAGCTATCCCCAAATTGAGGGGTTTTTTGAACACGGTTGATGACACCGCCACCGCCCCCACGGCCAAATAGCAATGACGCAGGACCTTTTAAGATTTCGACGCGCTCCAGATTGTATAGTCCGCGATAATATTGCGTATCGTCACGTACGCCATCTACAAAGAAATCAGATGTCGTGTTTTGGCCACGTATCGTGATTTGGTCCCGGTGCCCCTCACCCTGGCCGATAGTAACACCGGGAATATAGCGCAATGCCTGGCCGAGGCTGCGTTGCGCCTGATCGTCCAGTTGCTTGCGCGATACGATGCGGATGCTTTGCGGGGTGTCGATGATCGCGGTGCCTGTCTTGGTTGCATCAACGGTATCGTCGGAATAATCATCAATATG
>JAYUPC010000092.1:0-4024 GCA_043760355.1 Sphingomonadales bacterium | reverse complement strand
GTCAAAGCTGCGCACAGGAACATATTGTGCCATGGGTGCATGTAGAAGCCACGATCCACCATGGCCGCTGTCCAAGCAAAGCCAACCCGCAGATCAGGATCATTGTCGAACAGGATCTGTGGCATTTGCACAGGTCCAGTTTGACTTAATACAAAGCCGTGACGGCGAGATGCCTGATCTAGCCCATCGCGCAGCCGCTGGCCCAATCGCACACTATGCTCAATCATGTCGCCATCACGGATGATGTCGAGCGTAACTAGTGCAGCTGCCATGGGGATTGCAGATTGCCAAAATGAGCCAGTCGCAAAAATGGCATCCGCCCCGTCCCGGCTTCGATCGGAACCCAAAACGCAGGAAATGTTGTAGCCGTTTGCAAAGCATTTGCCCCAGCAGCTCAAATCGGGTTTGACCCCAACCAATGACCAGCTGCAATCCCGAGCAAGTCTGAAGCCAGCTCGAACATCATCGACCACCAGCATTGCGCCAGTTGCATCGCACAATTCGCGACAGCGCTGCGCGTAGCCTGCGTCAGGTAATTCCTGGTTCATAAAAGCTTCGTGCTTGAACGGCGTTGCAAAAATAGCCGCAAGATCGTCTCCCGCTGCCGACACAGCCGCTTCCAAGCTTTCAATATCATTGAAGCGATAGTTCATCATGTGCGCCCGGTCTTCGGGAAGAGTTCCAGCTGGAAATGGCGTGCACCACGGTGCAGCACCGTGATATGTGCCCTCGGCAACCAGGATCTTGCGGCGTCCGGTCTGGGCACGTGATATCGTCCGGGCTATCGTGGTTGCATCGGTGCCATTTTTGCAGAAAAAGGCCCAATCTGCATGACTGACCATGGCAACGAGCTTTTCTGCCAACTCCACAGAAAGCGGTGACGGACCGGTCATGACGTCGCCTCGCGACATCTGATCGCGTGCAGCCGCATCAATCCGAACGTCCCCGTATCCCAGGAGGTTGGGGCCAAAGGCGCACATGAAATCCAGATACCGCTTGCCGTCCGCATCCCAGATATAAGCGCCCTGCGCCCGCTCGAAAAATTGCGGGAAGGTTGCTGGCAGCAGCGTTGCTCCCAAATGCCCGAACGCAGATTGCGGCATAACTTTTGCGGCACGCGCTCGTAAAGCCTGGTCTTTCTGTCCCGACATCCTCAACTCCCAATTGCCAATTTTTCGAGTTGGAATGCTGGCATCATCGCAAACAGCTGTCAATATAAATAGATAAATATCGTGTTTATACAAATTGCGCTTCACTCAGAGTGCCGCGATCCAAGGCGTTTTGGATATCAAATCTGTCCTTGATATCTCAGTCTCGCGCTTCTTTAGACCTACAGAATCTACATTTCTTGCTAATTTCGTTAGGATTGCATTACTCGCAATGTGTTAACTCGCCCATGGTTCTCGACACAATCAGTGATGCACTGATCGTAGGATTTCGTTATGAAATAGATAAATAACGGGTTTGGTTGACAAAGGCGCGGTATGTGGTACCCCGTCCCTCGTCACATCTAACTGACTGTAAGATGTGCATAATTCTAAAAGGGCATGGGATCACGAATGGAAAGTAACGATTCAAAGAATGTTGGCGCTCCGGTAGCTCTGGTGACCGGTGCAAGCTCTGGCTTGGGCCGCATTATGGCCGAAACGCTAGCCCAAAAGGGTTACCGCGTGTTCGGCACTTCGCGCCAGCCTAAAGCAATCGCCGCTCCGTCGACCATCACAATGATTGCTATGGATGTCGATAAAGACGCGTCTGTTGAAAATGGCGTGAACGATGTCATTGAACAGGCGGGGCGACTGGATCTGGTGGTTTGCAACGCCGGATTTGGCGTTTTTGGAGCCATCGAAGATACGCCGACAGCCGACATGATCGCCCAGTTTCAAACCAATGTCTTCGGTGTGCACCGAGTTTGTCGGGCTACGCTACCTTACCTTCGCCAAAGAAAAATATCCCGCCTGATTGTTGTGGGATCTATCGCAGGCATAGTCGGTCTTCCCTATCAGGGAATGTATAGCGCTTCAAAATTCGCACTTGAGGGATATTGTGAGGTCTTGCGTCTTGAATTGCGGGGATCGCCCGTGCGAGTTGCGCTCATCCAGCCTGGCGATTTTGCGACCGGCTTCACGGCATCGCGTCTATTGGCAGGCGAGGCAAGTGCTTCGCGCTGGCATCGCGACTCTTTGGCTCGAACCATGGCCGTAGTGAAAGATGATGAAGAGAATGGCGGAGATTTGTCATTATTATCCGAGGCTATAATAAGGCTGGCAGCTGACCCCAACCCTGCTTTGCGGAATATCGTTGCGATGTCCGAACAGGAAGAGCTGGCGCTAGGTAAATCCTCTTACCCCCACGATGAATGGGAAGCTATGATCGCCGAGCATTTCGGCCTTGATACCGAGGTCACGCTAGACGCTGCGCTCGTCTGAAAATCATTTTCGCAAAAGGAGTTTGAACCATGAGACTTCATCTAAATACCCCGGCACGACGCCATATTCTGGTCGCTTCCGCCGCTGTGTTCGCAATGTTGACCACCGCTATGCCTGCTGGTGCGCAAAACCTGCAAACCGCGGCTAAGGGCACAGTAGCCCTTACAGCATCCACGATCACAACGCGCGACAATGTTCAAATCTACTACAAGGACTGGGGACCGAAAGACGGCCCGGTCGTCATCTTGAGCCATGGCTGGCCGTTGAACTCCGACAGCTGGGAAAGTCAGGCATTCTTCCTCGCCAACAATGGCTTTCGCGTGATCGCTCATGACAGACGCGGACATGGCCGGTCGAGCCAGCCGTGGGATGGCAATGACATGGATCATTATGCCGACGACCTGGCCCAATTGATCGAGGCGCTCGACCTTCGCGATGTCTCGCTCTTCGGATTTTCGACCGGCGGCGGCGAAATCGCCCGCTATGTTGGTCGCCACGGCACCAGCCGGGTTGCCAAGCTTGGTCTGATATCTGCCGTTCCGCCGTTAATGCTCAAGACGCCCGCCAACCCGGGCGGCTTGCCGAAAGAGGTATTCGATGGCCTCCGCGCGGGCAGCATTGCGGACCGCTCAAAGCTGTATCAGGATATCGCTTCAGGCCCTTTTTTCGGTTTCAACCGCCCCGGAGCTAAACCCTCGCAGGGCATGATTGATAGTTTCTGGATGCAGGGGATGATGGGTGGCCACAAGAACACCTATGACTCGATCAAGGCGTTTTCGGAAACCGACTTCACCGAAGATTTGAAGAAATTCGACAGGCCAACATTGATTGTTCACGGCGATGCCGATCAGGTCGTGCCCATAGATGCAGCGGCCAAAGCTTCCAAAAAGCTGATCCCGCAATCGGAACTTAAAATTTATCCCGGTGCCCCTCACGGCATAACGGATACGCATAAGGGCCAGTTGAACAACGACATGCTCGCATTCCTCAAGCGGGAAAAGTGACATGCGAAGCTTTCGTGATTGCCGGCAAGAGGCGAACCTGAATTAGGAATAATTACATTGCCGACTAATGAAACAAGCCAGCTGTGCCCCCTCTGTCACCACGGTCGCTACGACCCTCCCTCTCCCGCGGAACGCCGTGGTGGCAGATATCGATCAACCATTTTGCAGCCAACACTTGATCTGAGCCAGAAAGAGTTAGGTGAAATGGAAAAGCAATGTGATCCCATATTTCAGCGGATACGGCCATACCAACCGATGAATGCGAAGCCATGATCACCGAGCATTTCGGTTTTGAATAGCGCCAAGAACGCTTTCGGCCGTTTGCCACTGCTTCTTGCCCTCTCTCTTGGATCATTGGGCCTGCTAGTGCTTGGTCTTCAACCTCTCCTTTATTCTGCCTTTGTGCATGAGGGGTTAGTCTCGGAAGCTCGGGTAGGCTTTTTAGCCTCTACTGAAATTGCGGCTATCGCAGTTGGTAGTCTAATCGGTATCGCATTGCTGCGTCGCGTGAATCAGCGGTTCATTGCAGTTGGTGGGTTTCTCCTGCTCATTCTGTTCAGTCTTATGACGGACACGGTGCCGTTGTTTGCC
>JAYUPC010000091.1:0-11707 GCA_043760355.1 Sphingomonadales bacterium | reverse complement strand
CAGTCTTCCAATATTATCGCACGTTGCGGTCTTTGGGTGTTGACGTAGATTTCGTTGCACCGGGCGATGACCTGACGGACTATAAACTCGTTCTAGTGTCTTGCCTTGCCATGCCCGATGAACGCACTGTTCAAGCATTGAAGGGCAGCGATGCTTTGATAGTGCTGGGACCGCGATCGGGCGCAAAAACACGCGAGTTTTCGATTGCGGATGATTTACCCCCCGGTCTGTTGCGCGGCCTTGCGCCGGTGAAGGTGACGGCGGTTGAAACACTGCGCCCTGATTGTGGCGGGGGGCTTGCTTATGAAGGCGGACAGTACGAAAGCGGACTGTGGCGGGAGACGATCGAGGTGCTGGGCGGTGACGTGATTGCCACTTACGAAGACGGCGCGCCTGCAGCAGTGCGATCCGCGAACGTCCTGTATCTGGCAACACTGACCGATGACGCATTCCTTACCGCATGCTTTGGCGACCTTTGCGCCGAGGCGGGGATTGTGACGCAGGCCTTGCCCGATACCCTGCGGATCAAACGGCGCGGAGACCTGACTTTTGCTTTTAACTTTGCTGAAGCGCCTGTGAAGGCTCCTGTCGAGGGGGCTATAAAATACATAATTGGGGGGGCTGAGATTCCAGCTTTCGGGGTGTCTGTGTGGCGGGATTGGTCCCCTGTAAAGGTTTCATAAAAGCCACAAAGGGAAAAAGATAAAAAGCCTTGGGTTTGATGATCGCCCCTTATTTTCTTTTACCTTTTTACCTTTTTATCTTTTATGAAAATGTCCCAAGAACCTGCCTTTCCTTAGTAGCTCCAAATACCAAATCAGGGTGCTTCTCCTGCTGATACGTCACGTCCCACACTGACCGTGCCAAAAACACAGGATGCCCATCGCGGTCCTTGGCCATGTTGCCGCCATTGAACGAAACAAACTGCGCCACATCGCTGTCTGTTCCGTTCAGCCAGCGCGCGGTATCAAACGGCGCAGGTTCAAGGACGGCTTCAACTTTATATTCAGCCTCCAGACGGCTGACGAGCACGTCCAATTGCAACTGCCCGACAACACCAACAATCCAGTTCGAACCGATTTCAGGATAAAATACCTGGATCACGCCTTCTTCACTCAAGTCATCAAGCGCCTTGCGGAGCTGCTTAGTCTTGGTCGGGTCTTTCAACACCACTCGGCGCAGGATTTCGGGTGCGAAATTAGGGAGGCCGGTAAAGCGCAGCTCGTTGCGCTCGCTCATCGTATCGCCCACACGCAATGTGCCGTGATTGGGGATGCCAATGATATCACCGGGTTCAGCGCTGTCGGCGATTTCCCGGTCTTGGGCGAAAAACAAAATAGGCGAATGGATCGATACTGGCTTACCATGCCCCGACGGGATCAATTTCATCCCGCGTTTGAATGTGCCTGAACAGAGCCGCATGAAGGCGATTCTGTCTCGGTGCTGCGGGTCCATATTGGCCTGCACCTTGAAAATAAAGCCGGTGACATCCTTGGCCGATGGATCAATCGTACCGATGCTGCTGGGCTGCGGGCGCGGTGGCGGCGCGTGCTTGGCAATTGCAGCGATCATTTCCTGTATGCCGAACTCCTTAAGCGCTGAGCCGAAATACACTGGCGTCAGGTCACCGTGCTGATAGGCGGTGATATCAAAATCGGCATAGCCCGCCTGCGCCAATTCAGCCTCTTCACGGAATTTTTTAAGTCCGCGCTCGGACAGGTGATCGGCAAGCGTTGGATCATCCAAACCGGTGTGTTCGCTGTGTTTGCCCTCAAATTCTTTGGAGGGCCCCGATGGTTGCATCAGGCGATTGCGAGCAAAATCATACACCCCTTCAAACTCCCCGCCCATACCAATCGGCCAGCTCATCGGACACACATCAAGCGCGAGCTTGTCGGCGACTTCATCGAGGATCGCAAAGCATTCGCGCCCCTCGCGGTCAACCTTATTGACGAAAGTGATGATGGGTACGCTGCGCAAGCGACAAACCTCAAACAATTTAAGCGTCTGCGGCTCGATCCCCTTGGCCGCATCAATAACCATGATCGCAGAGTCTACGGCGGTAAGTGTGCGATACGTATCCTCGCTGAAATCCTCATGCCCAGGCGTATCGAGCAGATTGAAGATGATCCCGTCTTTGGCAAAAGTCATCACGCTGGAGGTAACAGAAATCCCGCGCTGCTGCTCAATCTTCATCCAGTCGGAACGGGCACGACGAGCTTGCCCACGTGCCTTAACCTCCCCCGCCAAATGGATTGCCCCGCCCTGTAGAAGGAGCTTTTCGGTGAGCGTAGTTTTCCCGGCATCGGGGTGAGAGATAATGGCGAAGGTGCGGCGGTTTTGGGTCATGATTTGGCCTTGAACTGGAGGGGCGAGACGGGTTTTTTTATAAAACCTCGTTATCCCCGCAACACCGCTCCGAGCTTTGTGGCTGCTGCAATTATCGTATCTGAAATCGCCTTCAATTCCGGCTCGTCATAACTCTTCTCGTCCGGCTGTAGCGTTACCTCAACCGCAAGCGATTTCTGGCCATCGGGCACGCCTTGGCCAACGAATTGGTCGAACAGGTGGACGGCGACGATATTGTCTTTGTCGCTGCTCTTAATGGCGCGGACGAGATCGCCGCTGGGCAGATCGGCGGCCACTAGAAAGGCGAAGTCGCGGGTTACAGCTTGCAGGACTGGCGGGGTGTAGGCGGGGCGCATGAAGCCGCTCGCCTTCTTTGCTGGGATGGCATCGAGATAGATTTCCGCTGCTATCACTGCGCCGTCCAGATCAAATATCTTCGCGGTTGCCGGATGCAGCGCGCCGAAACTGGCAAGAATATTTTTGGGTCCCATGCGGAGTGTCGCGGATTGGCCAGGGTGGTAATGATCGCCCGCTTCTTGCATCACCATAAGCGCGTCTGTCGCAACACCAGCAGCGCCGAGCAAGGCCATTACTTCGGCCTTGGCATCATAAGCATCAAACTTCACCGCTTTACCGCTTGCCCAGCCGCGCGGGGTTTTATCGCCGGCCAGCAATAGCCCAAGTGTCAATCGCTCATCGCTCGAACCGTCTGCGGCCTTGAAATACCGGCGACCCAGTTCGAACAACCGCACAGAGGACGCACCGCGATCCATATTGCGCTGTGCCGCAGACAACAATCCGGGCAACAACGAAGGCCGCATGACTTTCATGTCTTCGCTGATCGGATTGGTAAGCGTCCACTCACCGCCTCCGAATGCCGCAGCTTCTTTTTCAGGCAGGAACGACCAGTTAATTGCCTCATTCAAGCCTAATGCAGCCGCGGCCCGGCGCATTTTGCGTTCCAGCTTTTGCATCGGCGTTGCGGTCGGGATGGCCACGCCCTCACCACGCGGCAACGGCGTTGAAGGAATATTATCAATGCCGACAATACGGACGACTTCTTCAACCAGATCGGCTGGCCCATCAATATCGCGCCGCCATGTCGGGATCGTGACCGCCCAATCCATACCTATACCAAAGCCAAGCGACGATAAAATCGCCTTTTGCTTTTCCGCGTCAACCTCAACCCCGCCAAGTGCAGCGCAATATGCACTGTCATAAGAAATGCTGCGCGGGGTTAGTGGTGCTTCGCCTGCCTTTACAACTTCGCTTGCCACCCCGCCGCAAATTTCAAGGATCAGGCTGCTGATGAGTTCAAGGCCATAGCCCATGAAGCCGGGATCAACA
The DNA here is from genome assembly GCA_043760355.1 of Sphingomonadales bacterium. GTDB lineage: Bacteria > Pseudomonadota > Alphaproteobacteria > Sphingomonadales > Sphingomonadaceae > Sphingorhabdus_B. Next base: position 8,011 of record JAYUPC010000091.1, on the reverse strand, counting down.
CCGCGTTCAAAGCGGCTGCGTGCGTCAGAGGTCAGCATGAGTGCCTGCCCAGTTTTAGCAATGCGTTCGGGATTGAAATACGCGATTTCCAACAGCACATCGGTAGTCGTATCCGAACAGCCTGAATGCGTACCGCCCATGATCCCGGCGATATCGTGTACGCCGTTATCATCGGCAATCACTGTCATGTCCGGGTTCAGCGAATACAGCTTGTCATTCAGCGCCATAACTTGTTCGCCATCCTTGGCACGACGCGCAACAACGGCTCCGGTCAGCTTGGCAAGGTCATAAGCATGGCTAGGCCGGCCATGATCGAGCATGACATAATTGGTGATATCGACCAGCGCAGAAATTGGTTTTTGTCCCGCAGATTTTAGTCGCGCCCGCATCCAATCGGGCGATACGCCATTATTAACCCCTTTTATCACGCGGCCATAAAATGCGGGGCAGCCATCGGTATCGTCGGTCCGGATGTCGATCGGGCATGCGAAAGTCCCGGCCACTATCGGCGTTTTAAGCGGTTTCAATGTGCCCAAGCCCGCTGCCGCCAAATCGCGGGCAATACCGTAAACGCCCATGCAATCCTGACGGTTAGGGGTGATGGCGACATCAATGACAGGATCATTCAAGCCCGCCCACAGCGCATAGCTCTCGCCCTTTGGCGCGTCATCGGGTAACTCGGCTATGCCGTCATGATCCTCACCCAGCGCCAATTCGAACAGCGAACACATCATACCGTTCGACATTTCGCCGCGAATGGCAGTGACCTTTAGTTCCATGCCGTTGGAAGGCACAATCGCGCCTGCGGGGCCGAATATTCCCGTCATGCCGGTGCGCGCATTGGGGGCGCCGCAAACGACTTGCACCGGACCATCGCCTGCATCGACGATTAGAACCTGTAATTTATCGGCCTGTGGATGCGGATTAGCCTTTAGCACCTTTGCAATACGGAAAGCGGCGAGAACGTCCGCCGGATTTTCAATGCCTTCTACTTCAAGGCCGATACGGTTGAGGCAATCGGCAACGGCATGGATATCGGCTTCGGTTTCCAGATGTTCTTTGAGCCAGCTCAGCGAGAATTTCATGCTCCCACTCCCGTTCCGACCCCGGTGCTAAGTGTGGGTACATCAAGGGCTGCAAAACCGTAATGACCAAGCCAGCGATTATCCCCGTCAAAGAAAGCACGAAGATCATCCATGCCGTATTTGAGCATTGCCAGCCGGTCGACGCCAGTGCCAAAGGCAAAGCCCTGCCAGACATCCGGGTCAAGCCCGCAGGCCTCAATCACTTTACGGTGAACCATGCCAGAACCAAGCACCTCCATCCAGCTTTCAGAGCCTCCAATCACGCGTTTGCCGTTGGTGATGCTATAGCCTACATCGACTTCAACAGAGGGTTCAGTGAAAGGAAAATAAGAGGGCCGCAAGCGCAGCACAACATCGTCGCGTTCGAAAAATGCCTTGAGGAACGTTTCCAGCGTCCATTTGAGATGTCCGAGATGAATGCCCTTGTCGATTACCAGTCCTTCAATCTGGTGGAACATTGGCGTGTGCGTGGCATCTGAGTCCGAACGGTATACTCGGCCCGGTGCAATGATGCGAATTGGTGGTTCCTGAGACGTCATCGTACGGATTTGCACAGGCGAGGTGTGTGTACGCAGCAGCATATCCCGGCTATCAGCGTTTTTTCCCGGAAAATAGAATGTATCATGCATCGCGCGCGCAGGATGCGTTTCGGGGATATTTAGCGCAGTGAAATTGCGCCAGTCGTCCTCGATCTCCGGCCCTTCGGCAACAGCAAAGCCCATATCGGCGAAGATTTCGGCGAGCTCATCCATAACTTGGCTGACCGGATGCACCGATCCTCTGGGAAAAGAGGGCGCAGGCAACGTCATATCCAACCGCTCAGTTGCAAGGCGGTCATTGAGTGCGGCGGTTTCAAGCGCAGTTTTCTTTTCGTTAAGCGCAGTTAACAAAATCTGCCGTAAATCTTGAATGACCGGACCTTTTGCCGTTCTTTCTTCAGGCAGCATTTGCCCCAAAGTTTTAAGTAAAAGTGTGATCCAACCACTTTTACCAAATAGCTCTATTCGTAGACCATCTAAGGCTTCAAGATCTTGGCAATTAGTAATTTTTGGAAGATATGTATTTCTGTAATCAGCCAAATTTTCTTGCCAGTTTAATTCACTCATCTTCGTCATTCCCGCGAAGGCGGGCATCCATCACCCGCCGTGTATATTTGTAACTCCGGAGATGGACCCCCGCCTACGCGGGAGTGATGAATCCCAGAACAATTCATCGTTTATTTGTCTAAAGTCCACAAAGGCGAAAATCCCAAATCAATTACCAAATCACGCTAGTCGGGATTTTCGGTTTCGATCATATTGATCTTCCACTGCCTATCCCAACCCTTGATCCGTTTTTCTCTAACAATCGCTGTTTCCATTGTCATATGTTGTTCGTACCACATCAATAATTTTGCACTAACCCTTTTACTGTGCCCTTTGAAAGTCTCTTCACGGTGTTGCTGGATACGTTGCATCAGGTTTGAAGTTACACCGACATAAGTTGCGCCATTTTTCCGGTTAGCCAAAATGTAGACTGTTGGCTGGAAGTTTTCACGCATACTATCTGTCCGGTGATGGATTCCCGCTTTCCCGGGAATGACGGAATTTTTTAAACCCTAAAACAGCAAAAGGGCGCGAACGGCAAGTACCGTCCGCGCCCTTTTGCGCTTTTCGATTGGTATAGCTTAAGCTGCTTTAGCTAGAGCTGCCTTCGATTGCGCAATGATAGTGCTAAACATCGCAGCTTCATTCATCGCCATATCAGCCATGACTTTGCGGTCGAGTTCAACGCCAGAAAGCTTCAATCCGTGCATGAACACGCCGTAGGTCATGCCTTCGGCGCGCACAGCGGCATTAATGCGCTGAATCCACAGTGCACGGAAATTGCGCTTGTTTACCTTGCGGTCGCGATACGCATATTGACCGGCTTTTTCGACTGCCTGACGTGCGATGCGAATTGTATTTTTGCGGCGGCCGTAAAAGCCTTTTGCCTGCTCCAAAATATTCTTGTGCTTGGCGCGGGTGGTAACACCTCTTTTGACACGTGCCATATCGTATATCCTTTATCTAATTCGTTCGCGGTAAGGTCACTTAAGACCGTAAGGCGCCCATTTTTTGATTGTCTTTGCATCGGCATCCGAAATGGTATCGGTGCGGCGGTGCTGGCGGATATACTTGGCATTATGACTAATCAGACGGTGGCGTTTGCCAACGGCGCCGTGCTTGATCTTGCCGGTTGCGGTGAGTTTGAAGCGTTTCTTCACACCACTTTTGGTCTTCAGCTTGGGCATTTTGGTCTCCTTTTATGTTGAGATCTGGCTCCGGCCCGCTCCCCCACCCGACCACCTATGACAACACCCTGTTAGGGTGGTCGGGTGGGGGAGCGGACCGGAGCCGTTTCCAAATCAAGAGTCCGTATCAAGCAAACATGGCAGCCCTAATTAGCCAGCCTGCTTATTCGGAAGAGCGCCACCTAGCGATGGATTGGCCAGAATGCAAGCGATTCGGAGGTGTTTTGACACTGCTTCTTCAATCCGCCATCTCCGGCCTTTGCAGTCCCTGCAAGGGATCGCCTAGAAACTGCATCCTAGCCTGTGTTGAGATTGTGCTGATCGGGCGCGGCATCGCCAGATAGCGGCTGGGAGTCATGCCCATGAACTCGACGAAATCACGGTTGAAATGGGCCTGGTCATGATAATGGTTATCAAGCGCTGCCGTCCATTTCAAATTAGGATCAAGCATGACCGCACCAAGCGTGCGCAAAAACCGTTGCCGCCGCAGCAGCAGTTTAGGGGGAAAGCCAAAAACTTTACGCGATAGTCTTTCTAGACGTTGCTTTGTTATCCCCGTTGCCGCCGCCAATTCTGCGACATTGCTGAGGTCGGGATTAGTGAGAGCTGTGTGTAGGGCCTCAATATCGTCCTCAAGCGGATCGTGGCGGTTCACTGCCGATAACAATATCCTGTCAAAGATATCGGCTATCTCGCGGGGATCGGACAGGCCCTTAATCTCGCCCCATATGCTATTGAAAAGCGCAAATTCAGGATCGACCGTCAAATCGCCAACGCGGTTTGCCCATTTGCTCGCATCGCATGTGACGAACCGGCGCCAACCAAGCGGAAGTATGCCAATTCCGGCAAGATAGATCGAATTGCAAGAGATTAGCGACGCCCTTATGGTTGGACCCGTCATATTGGCATCGGGAGGTAACTTCATAGGTTCGCCAACAATGCTGCCATGTAAAATGCCGCTCAGGGTGAAATGTGCGCTGGCACCTTCGGGATGCAACAGATCTTCTTGCGGGGTGTCGCCCGGCACATTGATTTCAAAGAAATAATAAGATGAGAGATATCGCTGCAGTGCAGGCGTTGGCAGGATGAACTGTGTCCGGCTGAGTGGCGTTAGTGCTGGCATGATAACGCCTCCAACACATCATCAAGCCGTGCTGGATCGCCTAGCGCGATGACATCACCCTGAGATGCAGCGTGCAGGGGATCCCCGTTCCAGTCGCACATCATGCCCCCTGCCCCTTCGACCACGGGTACGAGTGCCGCGAAATCATGAAGTTTCAGGTTGGTCTCCACCACCAAATCAATCTGTCCGGTCGCCAGAAGTGCATAATTATAACAGTCCCCGCCCCAAACCATGCGCTTGTGTGCAGTTTTTGCAGCGAGCGTCATGAAATGTTCGCTTGTATGATCGTCGAAATATTGCGGACCGGTGGAAGCGAGCACCGCATCCTTCAATTCGCGGCTTACCCGTGTACGAACAGGGGTGCCGTTCAGTGTCGTTTCCTTACCCGCCGCCCCGATCCAGCGTTCGCCGCTTATACATTGGTCGATCAGCCCGAGCACCGGCCAGTCACCCTCCAGCAGCGCGATCAGCGTGCCGAATATTGGCCGCCCTGCCATAAAGCTGACGGTTCCATCGATAGGATCAAGAACCCAAGTGCGCCCGCTGGTTCCAGATTTTTCTCCATATTCTTCGCCAATAATCGCATCATGAGGGCATTCTTTGTCGAGTATCGTCCGGATCGCTGCCTCTGCTGCGCGGTCGGCTTCGGTAACTGGCGATGCATCGCTTTTTGCCTCATGCGCGAAATCGGCGCGGAAATACGGACGGATAGCAGCACCTGCTGCATCGGCAAGACGCCCGGCAAGCGTGAGGTCTAATGGGGTTACGCGACTCATAATTTTGTAAGAAAGTTAATCACAAAAATAGTTTAAGTCCAGCAACTTCCTCTGCGCATCGGTAATGCAGTGCAGATAGGACTGATAAGTCAACTACCTCAATCAAACAGGCTGCTAACAGAGCTTTCATCGGTAATGCGGCGGATCGCTTCACCTAGGAGCGGTGCTATCGTCAGCTGCCGTATCTTTTCTGAATCGCGCGCAGCATCGGATGCTTGGATCGAATCGGTAATCACGAGTTTGCGCAGCGATGAGGCATTGACCCGGTCCACTGCACTGCCCGATAAAACACCGTGGGTGATATAGGCGACTACGTCGGAGGCGCCGGCAGCCTTCAACGCATCGGCGGCGTTGCATAGTGTTCCAGCTGAATCCGCTATGTCATCGATCATGATGCAGTACCGGTCTTTGACATCACCAATGATGTTCATCACTTCGGATACGCCGGCTTTTTCCCGCCGCTTATCAACAATAGCCAGCGGGGCATCATCCAGTCGCTTGGCCAGAGCACGGGCACGGACCACTCCGCCGACATCGGGGGAGACAACGGTGATTGCTTTATCGCCGTGACGTGAAAGGATGTCTGCGCTCATCACCGGTGCACTGTAAAGATTGTCGGTCGGGATATCGAAGAAGCCTTGTATCTGCCCCGCATGCAAATCCACGGTCAGCACACGGTCCGCCCCCGCTGCCGTTATCATATTCGCAACCAGCTTTGCCGAAATCGGCGTGCGTGGGCCAGCCTTGCGGTCTTGCCGGGCATAACCGAAATACGGCAGTACGGCGGTAATCCGTTTAGCCGAAGCACGGCGCAGCGCATCAATCATAATGAGCAACTCCATTAGATTATCATTCACCGGATGGCTGGTAGACTGGATAATGAACATATCCTCACCACGAACATTTTCGTTAATCTCGACGAAGATTTCATTGTCCGCGAAACGGCGGACGGTCGCGTCGGTCAGTGGAAGTTCGAGATAATCGGCAATGGCGCGTGATAGTGGCAGATTGGCGTTGCCCGACATCAATTTCATGGCGCGTGATTCCCCGTGCGGTGTGATTGCTATCCCCTAGCGGCGTGGCACAGCAATGACAATCACCTTGCCCTGATTTATCCACGAGAATAGACAGGTGCCATGACTGACCAACTCATAATCGCAATGGCCCAGATTAATCAGCATGTCGGGGACCTTGTCGGCAATGCCGATGCGATGCTAAAATGGCGTGCAAAAGCGGGAGCAGTCGACTTGATCGTCTTTCCCGAACAGCAATTGATCGGCTATCCAGCAGAGGATCTGGTGCGAAAACCTGCTCTTGGTGAACTGGCGGTGGCGCAGCTTGACAGGCTGGCGGCGGCGACTTCGGATGGTGGTCCGGCCATGCTGGTTGGAAGCATATTCTGGGAAGGCGGCCTGTTATATAACGGTGTTGCAATGCTCGATGGCGGTAAAATCACCGCCGTGCGGTATAAGCACGAGCTACCCAATTACGGCACATTTGACGAGCGACGCATTTTTGCATCGGGCCCTTTGCCGGAACCGATCGAGTTTCGCGGCGTCAAATTGGGCATACCAATATGTGAGGATGGCTGGTTTGGTAAGGTCTGCGCCCAGCTGAAAATTGGTGGAGCGGAGATTTTGCTCTCGGTTAATGGCAGCCCTTATGAGATCGATAAAGACGAACGGCGATTGACGCAGGTATTTGGAAAGCGTGTTGCCGAAACCGGACTTCCGCTCATGTTTCTGAACCGTGTTGGCGGACAGGATGAGCTGGTATTCGATGGCTGTTCGTTCGTGCTTAATGCCGATGGCAAGACCGCACATCGGCTGTGCGATTGGGCCGAACAGATGGTGATCACTCGCTGGATGCGTGACGAAGCTGGCTGGATATGTGAGGCGGGGGAACTGGCGGAGTGGGAAGATCACCCTGCCGATATCTATTCGGCAATGGTGCTGTCCTTACGCGATTATGTCGACCGCAACAAATTTCCCGGCGTTGTTCTCGGCCTATCCGGCGGGATCGACAGTGCGATCTGTGCGGCGATAGCGGCGGATGCGTTAGGGCCAGAGCGTGTCTGGTGTGTCATGCTGCCCAGCCGATATACCAGTCAAGAGAGCCTTGATGATGCAGCAGAATGCGCAGCGATGATCGGGTGCAAGCTTGATACAATTCCGATTTCACCTGCGGTAGAGGCGTTCGATGTCATGTTATCGGGCAGCTTTGCCGATGTTGATGTCGATATTACAGAAGAAAACGTCCAGTCGCGGATCCGCGGCGTCACCCTGATGGCGCTGTCCAACAAGTTTGGCCATATGTTGCTGACCACAGGCAATAAGAGCGAGATGAGCGTCGGTTATGCAACGATTTACGGCGATATGGCGGGCGGCTATAACCCGTTAAAAGATGCCTATAAGATGACGGTGTTCGCGATATCGCAGTGGCGCAACAAAAATAAACCGCGCATCGGCCTTGGTCCGGATGGTCCGGTCATCCCGCAGAATATTATTGCCAAACCGCCGAGTGCCGAACTACGGCCAGACCAGAAGGACAGCGACTCGCTACCCCAATATCCCGTGCTCGACGCCATATTATTGGGCTTGGTAGAGCAAGAGCAGTCGGTGAGCGCTTTGGTTGCCCAGGGCTTTGACCGCGCTGTCGTTACCCGCATCGAACGCCTGCTCTACATCGCGGAATATAAACGTCGGCAAGCTCCGCCTGGCGTTAAGCTCGGCACCCGTAATTTCGGCCGTGACCG
>JAYUPC010000090.1:0-11754 GCA_043760355.1 Sphingomonadales bacterium | reverse complement strand
TTCTGCGCGGTCCGACACGGCCGATTACTGTCCGCGAAAAACAGAAAATTGCAGGGATCTGGGTAAATGCCGCAAGCTCGGATTTCCGTTCTGCGCCGACTTATTATGCCATTGCTTCATCGCGTCCGCTTGATAAAATTGTCGATGCGAAAACAGCTGCGATATACGAACTAGGTCTCAACCGGCTGCAGCTTTCCCCCAGTGGAGAAATTGAGAATAAAGAACAGCGTCGCTTTTCCGCCGGGCTAGTTGATTTGAACGAGCGTAATGGCCTTTACCGTCAAGAAATCGGACCTGTCGAAATCACGGACTCGGTGCTGTACAGGGCGCGACTGAATATCCCTTCTAGCGTTCCAGTGGGACGTTATATCGCAGAAACATTGTTGATTAAAGACGGACGGGTAATTGTTGCCGATGACAAAGTAGAAATTAACATTGTCAAATCCGGTTTTGAACGCTTCATCACAATATTGGCGCAGCAGCATTCGTTACTTTATGGTGCGATCGCGGTTTTGATTTCGCTGTTTCTGGGTTGGTTTGCCGGATTTGTATTTAGACGTTTGTGATTTTTTCATCTCGACATAGTAAATAAATCTTTACCCTCCCGCTCTAAACCGGTTCTCTAAGCGATTACAGGGGCTACAGTTTAATGGATATGCGGGATAATCATGGATTTTCAAATGCGCAACCTGTGGGCAGAAATGAAACAACGCCTATCCCTGCAAATGCGACGGTATCGCTTGCACCTGGCGGCGCCGCAGCTCCACTAGCTCAGCCTTCTGCTTCTGCTGCTCCAACTTCGGGTAGTGTGCATCATATCGGCTTTGTGATTGAAATTGCAGGTTCTGGTTCGCAAATCAGTTTGGATGCAACTCGGCTCAACGAATTGATGCAGCACAGTGATCCCAGCATCGCGATGGCAGGACAAGTAGGTAGCCAGATCAAGATACGGATTGGCGGCACTTGGTTGCTAGCCAGCATTCGTACGCAAAAAATGCATTCGCGGGATCAGGGCGTCATCTTAGCTGCGGTTGATTTTCTGGGTGAAGGGGATGAAGAACGCCTGACAGGCCGAATTTATAATTTCCGCCGCGGTGTGACGCGTTATCCCGTTCCAGGAGCGGAGGTTTTCGCGGTCTCCAGCGCTGATATGAAACAGGTTTATGCAGCAGATTCGCGTGCGCATGTTGAAATCGGCACGGTTTTCCCGACACGCGATATTCGCGGCTCACTGTATGTTGACGCCATGCTTGGCAAGCATTTCGCACTGCTTGGATCAACAGGTACCGGTAAATCGACCAGCGCCGCGCTGATCCTGCACCGGATTTGCGATATAGCACCCGAAGGCCATATCGTGATGATCGATCCACACGGCGAATATAGCGCCGCGTTCAAAGAAAATGGTGCGTTATTTGACGTGAATAACCTTGCCATGCCATATTGGATGATGAACTTTGCTGAACACTGCGAAGTATTCGTGACTTCGCAAGGCGATGACAAACAAATTGATGCCGATATTCTTGCCCGTTGCCTGCTACAAGCGCGGGGTAAAAACCGCTTGGCTGAAAGCATCGGTAAGCTGACGGTCGACGCGCCCATCCCCTATCTGTTGTCCGATTTGACCAACATCATCCAGAATGAAATGGGCAAGCTGGATAAAGCAACAGCAACAGCCCCGTTTATGCGGTTAAAGAGCAAGATCGAAGAAATGAAAGCCGATCCGCGCTATAATTTCATGTTTTCCGGTATGCTTGTCGGTGACACTATGGCGGATTTTCTGTCCAAGATTTTCCGCCTGCCTTCGGGTGGCAAGCCGATATCGATCATTGATGTATCGGGCGTGCCGTCAGACATTACATCGACCGTGGTTGCGGTGCTTTCACGGCTGGTGTTCGATTATGCCATCTGGTCACGCAACGAACCGCAACGCCCTATCCTGCTCGTCTGTGAAGAAGCCCATAGATATATTCCCTCTGACCGTATCTCGGGGGCAAGTGCGGTGCGGACAATCCTTGAACGGATCGCGAAGGAAGGCCGTAAATACGGTGTTTCGCTTGGCCTGATTACGCAGCGTCCATCCGATTTGGCTGAAGGCGTACTTTCCCAATGCGGTACAATCATATCAATGCGATTGAACAACGAACGCGACCAAGCCTTTGTTCGGGCAGCCATGCCAGAGGGTGCGCGCGGTTTCCTCGATTCAATTCCGGCCCTGCGCAACCGGGAGTGCATTATCTGCGGCGAAGGTGTTTCAATCCCGATCCGGGTTTCGCTTGATAATCTGGAAGAAAACAAGCGGCCTGCTTCGGAAGATCCTTTATTCTCGGTCTTGTGGCAAGAAACCGGCGGAGAAACCGAGATACTGGAACGTGTCGTCCGCCGTTGGCGCAGTCAGGGGCGGTAGACCTTAAAACTCGCAGAAATGCGTGCAAGTTCACACTCGAATTCAACTTTCCTTATCCCTCAATGTCATCCCAGATTAAGCCGAGGATGACATGGGTCAGCATTCTCAGTTCTAAACACGTAAGGCCTAGGTTCTTGCCCTAGTACAAAAACTTATGACCCTCGCATCGTTGCAATTTGTAAAAGAGGGGAGAGGGGAGAGGGGAGAGGGGAGAAGGGGAGATCACCGTGCTGCTGCCTGATGTTTGGTCTTAGAAACTCACAATTAGGATGGCTGGCAGGTTTGCGGGTCAACGCAACAGGATGGCACCGCCACCTCTCTCCCTACTCTTTTGCCCTTTTGACGTTGGTTCTATGTACGGAACATTTCTATTTCGCACAAAGACGCGAAGAGAGCCTTAGCCAGACCATACGTATTTTATGTGTAATATTGCACCGCTGAACCCGCAGAGATGCTTACAAGTTCACACCCATATCAGTGTTTTCTTGTTGGATAGTAATCCTACATTTGGACTTCAGGTTTTTGCACATAGCCGCGCAACACTGAATACCGGTTTAGACAGTTCAAAGAGCGACATCCGCACTTGCAAATGAAATCCTACATTTCAACTATTCTGTTTCGATTTTGGAACGCAGCGGATTGGGACATTTAAGGTGCCTATCAGCGGAAATATAGCGATGTGCGAATAACGTGATTCTGGAAATTGCGGTTTTACAAAGCGCACTGCCCCGATTTGCACTTGAATAAAGCCAAAGCCTTTGCTTAGGGAAGTGTGCGGTACATGATGCCGCCGCATAACAGGTTATAGATCACATGGCGACTTTCACGCTTCCAAAGAACAGTAAAGTCAAAACCGGTGTGACACATGCGTCATCAACCGGCGGCAAGACTAAGAAATTCAAGGTCTATCGCTATGATCCTGATAGCGGCGAAAACCCGCGTTATGACACGTTTGAAATCGATACCGACAATTGCGGTCCGATGGTGCTTGATGCGCTTATCAAGATGAAATCGGAACAGGATAGTTCGCTCACGTTCCGCCGTTCCTGCCGTGAGGGGATTTGCGGTTCCTGTTCGATGAATATCGACGGGAAAAATGGTTTGGCCTGCACCACCGCAATCGAAGATTGCAAGTCAGAGGTCACGATTACGCCGCTGCCGCATATGGAAGTGATAAAAGATCTGGTACCCGACTTCACCCATTTCTATGCCCAATATTCGTCGATCAAGCCGTGGTTGCAAACCGTTACCCCACCGCCATCGGGTAAAGAACGTCTGCAATCGCCCGAACAGCGTGAAAAACTCGACGGACTATATGAGTGCATCCTGTGCGCATGTTGTTCGACAAGCTGTCCGTCTTATTGGTGGAACAGCGACAAATTCCTTGGACCAGCGATCCTGTTACAGGCGTATCGCTGGCTTGCCGACAGCCGCGATGAAATGACCGGGGACCGGCTTGACGAGTTGGAAGATCCGTTCCGCCTCTATCGTTGCCACACCATCATGAACTGTTCAAACGCGTGTCCCAAGGGCCTATCGCCTGCCAAGGCAATTGCAGAGACCAAGAAGATGCTCGCCGAGCGCCAGATTTAAGAACTCCTGATTTTGGACACACCCGCATTTGACAGCAGCCCCGACCCTGAAAATCCGGGTTGGTTTAACTGGCAGATGATCGATGCTAGCCGGTATAACGGTACTGTGCTTGGCAAACTCATCGTCTGCAGCGAGGGCGACAGCAAGGCACGGTTACGGATGTTCCCCGAACACCGGCATAGCAATTTGGGCAATGCGGTACACGGCGGCGTGACTTTGGGCTTTATCGACGTTGCGCTGTTTGGTGCGGCCAGGATGTTTGGCCTGATCGATACCGGACTAGCGGTAACGCTTGACCTGTCCGTCCAGTTTATCGGCGCTGGCCGGTTGAATGAACCACTGGATGCCGAGGTAGAATTGCTCAAAGAAACAGGACGCCTGCTGTTCCTGCGCGGGCTGGTGGTGCAAGGGGATGACGCGATTGCCGGGTTCTCCGGCACAATCCGCAAGCCGACATCGCGTTAGGTGACACATGAAACTGTTTGAGAGATTTGACGCCCTGATTGCCGCTGGCGAGCTTCGCGCAGATGCCGAACAGATAGCCGCCGCCAGACGGCTAGCAGTATTACAGGACGAGCTGGAGGCTGTCCCGCCGCGTGGATCGATATTGTGGCGATTGGCCGGCAAAAAGCCCGAACCAGCGCGCGGTATCTATCTATGGGGCGGTGTAGGGCGCGGCAAATCGATGTTGATGGACCTGTTTTTTGACAGCGTCCAAATCCACCGTAAGCGCCGGGTACATTTCCACGAATTCATGCTCGATATCCACGCCCGGTTGCGCGTCGAACGAGTGAAGGAAAAGGGTGATCCCATCCCTCCTATTGTCGAAGCACTATCCGATGAAGCGCGGCTGTTATGCTTTGACGAAATGGTCGTGAATAATATGGCTGACGCAGCAATTATGTCGCGCTTGTTTACCGGATTGATAGCTGCGGGTGTTACCGTTGTCACCACATCGAACCGCCATCCAGATGACCTGTATAAAGACGGCCTTAACCGGCAATTGTTCCTGCCCTTTATTGAACTCATCAAGCAAAAGCTGGATATTGTCGCACTCAATGGCGCGGTCGATTACCGGCGCGACCGGTTGGGTGACGCCGCGACCTGGCTAACCCCGGGCGGGGCGCAGGCAACGGCTGCTATTGCGCAAAGCTTTTTCCGTCTGACCGATTATCCTCCCGAAGACCGTGAAAATGTTCCCAGTGCGGAAATTGATGTGGGCAGCGGACGCACACTGCACGTGCCAAAGGCCCTGAAGGGTGTGGCAGTATTTTCGTTCAAGCGGCTTTGCGCAGAGGCACGGGGGGCATCCGACTATCTGGCGATTGCGCGGCGTTTCCACACAGTTATCATTATGGGCATTCCCGTGCTTGGTCCGGAAAACCGCAATGAAGCAGCGCGATTTGTGACGTTGATCGATGCGCTATACGAATACCGCGTTAAACTGCTTGCCAGCGCCGATGCTTTGCCGGATGCTTTGTATCCAACAGGCGACGGCCGGTTTGAATTTGACCGCACGGTATCGCGGCTGTTGGAAATGCAGTCGGAGGATTATCTGGCGCTGGGCCACGGTGCAGCGGAGACCAAAGGAGAGGGAATATGATGTTACGGACACTGTTTATCGCGGGAAGCTTGCTTGGAACCACGGCAATGGCGGCTCCGGCAGCATCTGCCCCTAAGCTTACTCCCGAACGGCAAAAGGCAACGCATGATATGTTTGAGCATGTTGTGGGTATTCCGACCGTGTTCGGGCGCGGCAATGTTCCGCAAATGGCAAATTATCTGGCGGACGCATACAAGTCCGCTGGCTTTCCCGCCGCCGATGTAGAAGTAGTTCCTTATGAGAGCGTAGACGGGGTTTCCAAAGTTACCGAGAAAACCGCCGCGCTGATCGTTCGCTGGCGTGCGGCTGGCAAGGCAAAGAGTAAGCCGATCATGCTGATGGGGCATATGGATGTGGTCGAGGCCAAGCGTGAGGATTCGACCACAGATCCGTTCGTACTGACCGAAAAAGACGGTTATTATTATGGTCGCGGCACAATCGACATGAAGGATGGGATCGTTGGCATCACACAGGCGCTGATCGATTTGAAAACATCGGGTTTCAAACCGACCCGCGACATACTGGTGTTCTTAACCGGCGACGAAGAAACCAATGGGATTGGAGCCGAAAAAGGGGCGACTGAGTGGAAAGATAAATTGAACGTCGAATTTGGCCTGAATGCCGATGGTGGCGGTGGCGGATTTTTTGCTGACGGGCGACCCGCCGGTTTCCTGATGCAAACAGCGGAGAAAACCTTTGCCGGTTACACGCTAACCGTGCGCAATCGCGGCGGGCATTCGTCCAAACCGCGCAAGGATAATGCGATTTACAGCTTGGCCCATGCGCTTGACAAGATCGAAGCGCACCGGTTTGAACCACAGCAGAATGAAACCACACGCGCCTATTTCACCGAACGCCAGAAACAGGAAAAGGGCGCTCTCGGCGATGCCATGCGGACGTGGCTGAAGGATCCGCAGAACGGCAAGGCTGCCGATATGATCGAAGCTGATGAAGGCGAAGTTGGCCTGACCCGCACGCGCTGTGTACCGACGCGGTTGTTTGCCGGACATGCCGATAATGCCCTGCCGCAACTGGCGACCGCGATGATTAACTGCCGGATTTTTCCAGGCATTGATCCCAATCAGGTGCAAAAGGATTTGGCCGCGATTGTGAATGATCCAGAGGTCGTGGTGTCGCGCAATGACGATTATGTTTCGTCGCTATCTTCGCCCTTACGCGCTGATGTTAGTGCTGCGTTTGAAAAAGCGGTTCACGCGCTGCACCCTGGCGCACCGATATCGCCGATGATGTCGACAGGGGCAAGCGATGCACGGCCATTCCGGACCGCAGGCATTCCGATCTACGGTGCAAACGGCGCATGGATCATGGTGCCGGTCGATTACCGGGCCCACGGCAAAGACGAACGCCTGCCGGTAAAGGCGCTTCATGATACGGTCGTTCACTGGAAGATTATGCTGGGTGAATTGGCGCGGTAATTACTTGTCGTGCTATTCGGATCATTTTGTCAAAATCCAAAATATAGTGCCAATTTGTTTCGCGCGAAGGCGCAAAGGAAGATAAGAAAATAAGATACGCACAGAATCTGAAGCGACATTCATATTTTCGCTGATTCTTTGGGCTCTTATTAGTCTTTGCGCCTTCGCGCGAAACAAACGGGCACTGTCTTCACCTCAGCATCTAACATGAAAGGTTGGGTATATCGCTACTGCGAACTGTTTGCAAAGATAATGGTTTTCCGCAGTTGAAATTTAACTATTACGGGCGTAATTGTACTTCAGGATTGCTAAACTATTGTTCATTTTAGACGTTTGAGCCCCGTACAACAAAGGAACTTATCTCCCATGGCACGTAAGAAAATTGCGCTGATCGGCGCTGGCATGATTGGCGGCACGCTCGCGCACCTCGCGGCGCAGAAGGAAATGGGCGACATCGTCCTCTTCGACATTGCCGATGGGTTGCCCAAGGGTAAGGCGCTTGATCTGGCCCAATCCGCTCCGGTTGAGGGGTTTGACGTGAAGCTCAAGGGTACGAGCGACTATGCCGATATCGCGGGAGCCGATGTTATCATCGTTACCGCCGGTGTGCCGCGCAAAGCCGGGATGAGCCGCGATGATCTGCTCGGCATTAACCTCGGCGTGATGAAGGCGGTGGGTGCCGGGATTAAGGCACATGCGCCGGGCGCATTTGTGATCTGCATCACCAATCCGCTCGACGCGATGGTATGGGCATTGCGCGAATTTTCAGGGTTACCGCACAATATGGTCGTCGGCATGGCAGGGGTATTGGACAGCGCGCGCTTCCGCCACTTCCTTGCCGAGGAATTCAATGTATCGGTTGAGGATGTCACCGCATTCGTGCTCGGTGGCCATGGCGATACGATGGTGCCAGTGATCGAATACTCGACCGTCGCCGGTATTCCCATTCCCGACCTCATCAAAATGGGCTGGTCCACACAGGAAAAGATTGACGCAATCGTCGCGCGCACCCGCAGCGGCGGCGGCGAGATTGTCGGCCTGCTCGGCAATGGCAGCGCCTATTACGCACCCGCCACGAGCGCGATTGCAATGGCCGAAAGCTTCCTGAAAGACAAAAAGCGGCTCTTGCCGTGTGCCGCAAACCTGACCGGCCAATACGGCGTCAACGACCTCTATGTAGGCGTCCCCGTCGTCATCGGCGCAGGCGGTGTCGAACGCATTGTCGAGATCGAGCTTAAGGCCGATGCCAAAGCAAACTTTGACGTATCGGTCGATGCGGTGAAGGAGTTGCTGGTCGCGTGTAAGGGTATTGAGCCGAGTTTGGCGTGATGCGAATTGCAATACTATTTTTACTATTGTTTGGAAATGCAGCTGCTTTCGCGGAAACAAGTCCAAATAAGGTCAGTGCAGTCGAATACACTGAAGAAATTGCTGAAGTGCAAAACTATTTGAATGCTGTGGCTGACTGTATTTTTGCGGTACATGACCCTGAAAAATACAGGAATGAACTTAAAAAAAATGGCTGGTACACATATGCCACTTATCTGGATGATGGTCGCAAAATAAATTTTTTTGCAGATAATTATATTAGATTTTTTCGGGACAATATCCGCTTAGTCTTTAGTCTAGCAAAAAATACAATAGATACTCATTCACTACTTAATAGAAACAGCTGCAGTGTATCGGCAACATTTTCTCTAAATGAAACGAAAGAGACTTTAGAGGCGAAATTTTACAATCGCTTTGGATTTAAATTTGAAACGCAAGGGCAGGTTATTTCCAAAGACCCGAATGTGCCGACAATTACGACTAGTTTAGTTGACCTTGAAATGGGCAAACGTCGTACATTCTTTTTAGAAGTTTATTCTAATTCACTCGGGCCTAAACCTGTATCCACAAGTGTGCCCGAAAACAAAACCGATTTATTAACACACACGATAGCAATTCCTGCAACTACTTCAGAAATAATTGCAGCAATGAGTGCATGCAGCAGCAACGTAAGGGCCAATTCTAGAAATATGAATTCTAAGATTATAAGTCTAGGTTGGACCGAAATATTAAAAGACAAAAACAGATACAGCAGTGAAGCCACGAAAGATCAAGAAACCGTATTTGTTAAAGGGCACATAATGCTAACTGTATATACCTTTGAGGGTGCCTCAGCTTGTCGTCTTATCGCGCAAATCTCCGATCAAGATGTTAGTACTCAGCTCAAAAATGAAGCGGTTAGGGCATTTGGCCTTAAGCAGCCACGTGATAGCAGTTTTGCAAAACGTAATCCGGACGTTCCTTACGAAACAGCAAAAACTATATACGAAAGCAATCAAATCACTGCGCGTATTAAAGTTGAGCAAGATATAATTGATGAAAAAAATATGACGCTTGTGAATATTGTAATCGCACCCAAATTCTGACTTTATCTAGCATCTACTCGAATATCCTAAGGCAATCGAAAGCTAATAATATGAGCATCTTAATCAACAAATCCACCAAGGTCATCACGCAAGGCATGACCGGCGCGACAGGTACATTCCACACTGAACAGGCGCTTGCTTATGGCACGCAGATGGTCGGCGGGGTTACGCCGGGTAAGGGCGGGCAAACGCATATTGGCCTGCCGATGTTCGATACTGTGCTGGAGGCCAAGCAGGCGACACATGCGGATGCCAGTGTTGTCTATGTGCCGCCACCCTTTGCGGCGGACTCGATCCTTGAGGCGATTGACGCCGAGATACCGTTGATCGTGTGTATTACCGAAGGCATTCCCGTGCTTGATATGGTCAGCGTCAAGCGTGCATTATCGGGTTCCAAATCGCGCCTGATCGGGCCGAACTGCCCCGGTGTCTTGACGCCAAACGAGTGCAAAATCGGCATCATGCCCGGCAGCATTTTCTCCGCTGGTTCGGTGGGTGTCGTATCGCGTTCAGGTACGCTGACCTATGAAGCGGTGTTCCAAACCACAGCCGAAGGCCTTGGCCAAACCACAGCGGTGGGCATTGGCGGCGATCCTGTCAACGGCACCAATTTCATCGATATGCTGGAATTGTTCTTGGCCGATGAAGCGACCAAGTCGATTATCATGATCGGTGAAATCGGCGGCGACGCCGAAGAAATGGCGGCGCAATTTCTGATCGACGAAGCCAAAAAGGGCCGTAGTAAGCCGATGGCAGGATTTATCGCAGGAATCTCTGCGCCTCCGGGTCGCCGTATGGGCCATGCGGGAGCCATCGTATCGGGCGGTAAAGGCGACGCGGAAAGCAAGATCGCGGCGATGCAGGCCGCGGGCATCCGCATGGCCGCTTCGCCCAGCCTGCTTGGTAAGACATTGGTTGAGGTATTAAAGGGATAACGCTCCTCTCCTTTTGGGAGAGGATATGGAGCCTTAGCCGCAGGCTTAGGCGGAATTGGTGAGAGGCTGTGCTTTTACTGGCATGGCAAAACCCCTCACCTAGCTACGAGTAAGCAGCAAGCTGCGAACTCTGCGCCACCCTCTACCAAAAGGAGAGGGAGAAGGAACGGATTATGGGTATAGAGAACCAAGATTTTGAATTGGAACGCGGTCCCAGCTGGCAACGTGCAAACTGGCCTTTGTCGGTCACCGATGATGTGAACGCGGCGCTTGATCCAACCCAGATGGCGGTTGAGATCAAGGCGGCGGCAAAGGCGGCTGGTACGCCCATTCCGCAAGCTGATGTGGCCGTAGCGGCGGGGGATTCGATCCGTGCGATGATGCTGATCCGCACCTACCGTGTGCGCGGGCATTTGGCGGCGAACCTTGATCCTCTTGGCCTGACCAAGCAAGAACTGCCCGCCGATTTGACGCCGGAATATCACGGTTTTTCAGGCGCAGACCTTGACAAGCCGGTGTTTGTTGGTGGCAATATGGGACTGCAATGGACCACCGTCCGGGCACTCGTCGATACACTGCGCGCCAATTATTGCGGTGCTGTTGGTCTGGAATATATGCACATATCCGACCTTGAAGAACGCCGTTTCTTCCAAGACCGGATGGAGGGCGTGGACAAGACCATCGGCTTTACCCCCGAAGGCAAAAAAGCGATCCTCGCCAAGGTGATCGAGGCCGAGCAGTACGAGAAATTCCTTGGCCGCAAATATGTCGGCACCAAACGCTTTGGCCTTGATGGTGGCGAATCTATGATCCCCGCGCTGGAGAGTATCATCAAACAAGGCGGTGCACTTGGTGTGCGTGAGATTGTGCTGGGAATGCCGCACCGTGGCCGTTTGAATGTACTCGCCAATGTGATGGCAAAGCCGTACCGCGTTATCTTCCACGAATTTTCCGGCGGCTCGTCAAACCCCGATGACGTCGGCGGTTCGGGTGACGTCAAATATCATTTAGGCACATCAACCGACCGCGAATTTGACGGCATTAAAGTGCATATGTCGCTCGTCCCCAACCCATCGCATTTGGAGGCGGTTAATCCCGTCGTGCTCGGTAAAGTCCGCGCTAACCAGACCGCACGCGATGATCTGGCCGAACATACCCAGGTTCTGCCCGTATTGCTCCACGGCGACGCAGCCTTTGCCGGGCAAGGTATCGTATGGGAATGCCTCGGTTTTTCCGGCATTCGTGGGTATAATACTGGCGGTTGCATTCATTTCATTGTCAACAATCAGGTTGGCTTTACGACGTCACCGCAATTTGCGCGCTCGTCACCTTATCCTTCTGACGTCGCCAAGGGTGTGCAAGCACCGAT
>JAYUPC010000089.1:0-11929 GCA_043760355.1 Sphingomonadales bacterium | reverse complement strand
CACTTCTCCTTCAAATTGCCCAAGCTGCTCTTGTACCTGAAGATTTTCAGCAGCAGGTGTAGCGGAAACAGCCTTAGCCGGTTGGCGCTGCTTAGGAGCTGGCGGCTCATTCTGCGAACCGGATTCTGAGGGTGTTGCTGCGGTTACCTGTGGCTTGCGGCAACTCGCGCAAAGCCTGCCCCTGCTGCCAGCAGCACTGTTGACGGCAGAACTCCGCATCAAATCATCAACACGGTCGCCCTTACCCTGCATCAAGTCAGGCAAGGCTGCGCCGCACCGCGCGCATTTTGCTGAAGTTCCGCTAAAGAGCCCCAAATGACTAAGCCTGCTTAGCCAATATTCTGTCCTGTCTTCGCCCAATCCGCCATAAAGCCCTCTATGCCTTTGTCAGTAAGTATATGCTTGAACAGACCCTTGATGACGGCGGGCGGTGCGGTCATGACGTCTGCGCCGATGCGGGCTGCTTCGAGAACATGGATACCGTGGCGGACACTGGCCACCAAAATCTCGGTTTCAAAGGCATAATTGTCATAGATCAACCTGATGTCTTCGATCAGGCTCATTCCATCAAAACCATTGTCATCGTGACGGCCAACGAAAGGCGAGATGAAGCTTGCACCTGCTTTTGCAGCAAGCAAGGCCTGGTTGGCGGAGAAGCACAAAGTCACATTGACCATCGTACCTTCTCCGGTCAGCATTTTGCATGTTTTTAGCCCATCAATCGTCAACGGTACTTTGATACAGACATTATCCGCAATCTTGCGCAGGATTTCGGCTTCTTTCATCATCGTTGGGTGATCGAGAGCGACAACTTCGGCAGATACGGGGCCGCTGGTCAGGCCGCAAATCTCGCGGGTAACTTCGATAAAATCACGACCCGATTTCGCGATCAATGACGGGTTGGTAGTGACGCCGTCCAGCAAGCCGGTCGCGGCGAGTTCGGCAATGTCATTGGTGTCAGCGGTATCGACGAAAAATTTCATGGGAATATCGGCCTTTTTTGTTGGTCACTGGTTTGGGAATCGCTTAACTATCTATTGGCAAATCATCGGCGGATAGGACAGCAGATAATGGTACAAACTTTCACCTCCAACTTACTTGAAGGCAAAACCGCCTTTATCGCGGGCGCATCCAGCGGCATCAATTTACGAATCGCGCAACGCTATGCCGAAGCAGGCGCAAAAGTGATGATTATCAGCCGCAGCGAGGATAAGATTGCAGCGGCGGCGAAAACAATCACCGATGCTGGCCATGAAGCCATCGGCATGGCCTGCGACGTGCGTGATTATGCTAAAGTCAGTGAAGCACTTGGCCTTTGCCGCAACAGACTTGGCGAGATCGACATCGTGGTATCGGGCGCTGCTGGAAACTTTCTTGCGCCTGCGCTTGGCATGAGCGCGAATGCATTCAAAACGGTAATCGATATCGATCTGCTAGGTACATTCAACGTCCTGCAAGCGAGCTACCCATATTTGCGCAAACCCGGCGCATCGCTGATCTCGATCACCGCCGGGCAAGCCGTTAAGCCGATGATGTTTCAGGTCCATGCCTGTGCCGCCAAAGCCGGTGTCAATCAGGTTACCAAGTGCCTTGCAATGGAATGGGGACCTGCGGGTGTCCGGGTGAATGCCGTTTCCCCGGGTCCGATTGGCGATACCGAAGGGATGGCGCGGCTTGCACCCGGTGAGGAATATATTAAAGCAAGCAAAGCCCGAATTCCTTTACGGGATTGGGGAACGAAGGACAACATTGCTGATGCCTGTCTATGGCTTGCAAGCGACGCCGCATCCTATGTCACAGGCGCAATTATAAATGTCGATGGCGGTAGCGAGCTAGGGGATGCCAGCGGAAACGGCATGGGAGAACCGCCAAGCTGATAACGCGCTTATTTCAGCAAACCAAACACGCCGATCAAGACCGGATCATTGGTAGCCTGAGGATTGGCGCGGATATTCGATTCTTCTAATCCAATCGCCGACCAGATGGCATTATCGGCCTTGCGGTTAATATCGCTGGCAAGTGCGGCGATATCAAAACCGGTTACCGATTGCACAGCCTTGCCAATGACCTGATCGTCAAACAGCCGCAGACCATCGGAAATTCCGGGCAACATGGCGTCCACCAAAGCTGACCCCATCTTGCCGCGTAAAAAGCCTGAGGCAGCTTGTGGTCCGCCGCGTACAATAGCCGCAGCGTCCTCTATACTAACATTACGGACGGCATCGGCAACCAAGGGTGCTGCGCGTTCGGCACCTTTTTCAGCAGCACGGTTTAGCTGGCGTTGCAGCCGGTCGCGAAAATTGCGGCTTTGCAGGATGACAGACAATATCCCTGTACCCCGGTTTCCACCAAATTGTTCGGGCAGAGCGATCCGTGCAATATTGCTGTCGTAAAATCCGCCGGGTTGAAGAAGTAACGCGAACGCATTTTGGGAAGATAAAGTCAGCAAACGCCGGATCGCTTCGGTCAAGCTGAAACCTGGCATACTGGCACAACCCGGCAGCATAAGAACGGTTCCAGCAACCCCGGCCAGCATTAAATTGCGACGATCAATCTGCATTTTCATTTTCTCACTCCCCAATACCAAGACGCTAAAACTATCAGATATTTGCAAGCTATGAAAGCAAGGATGACGCAGAGCTTAACGGTCCCTATATCCTCCGTATGAATCGTATTCGCGTCATCCTTCTCACCCAAGCCATCGGCCCGCTGGATTACCGCTTGCCCGAGGGTATGGATGCAGGGCCAGGCAGCGTGGTAGTGGTACCGCTGGGTCCACGCCGGATGGTCGGCGTAATCTGGGATGATGGGGTTTTTCCCGCAGACTTGATTGCGCCCGAGAAATTACGTGCGGTTATAGAGCTCGTCGATGTGCCGCCATTGCAACCCGGGTTGCGCCGCCTCGTCGATTGGGTGGCCGATTATTATGTAAGCAACCATGCTTCGGTGCTCAGGATGGTACTATCATCATCGGCCGCATTATCGCCAGCAGGAACCATCACTGAATATCGCGCCACCGGACTGGTGCCTAAACGCCTCACTCCGTTAAGGGCAGCAGCCCTTGACCAATTGGAGGGTGCGCAAGGATTGGCGCGTGAGTTGGCAGCCGAGGCCGGAGTAAGCGATGCGGTAATCCGGGGTCTTATAAAGGCTGGCGCATTTGAACCGGTGACCAAAAGCGCGGATTTACCCTTCCCCTTGCCCAATCCTGATTTTGCCATTCCCATACTCAACGAAGCGCAAACTGCTGCTGCAGCTGCTATGATCGCGGCGGTCGATGCAGAGAGTTTTGAACCCTTTGTGCTCGACGGTGTTACTGGCTCTGGCAAAACCGAAACCTATTTTGAGGCTGTTGCCGCAGCGCTCAGGATCGGAAAACAGGTTCTCGTTCTCCTCCCCGAAATCGCGCTTACCCAGCCTTTCCTCGCCCGGTTTGAGGCGCGCTTTGGCGTTGAGCCTGCGACCTGGCATTCGGGGATGCGTGCGACCCAGCGGCGGCGGGTGTGGCGCGGTGTGGCGGACGGCTCGGTGCAGGTCGTTACAGGCGCACGTTCAGCCCTGTTCCTGCCCTTTGCCAATCCCGGGCTTATCATCGTTGATGAAGCGCATGAGACCAGTTTCAAGCAAGAAGACGGCGTCCGTTATCATGCCCGCGATGTTGCCGTGATGCGGGGCAAGATGGAACATATGCCGGTGGTGCTTGCCTCTGCTACACCTGCTCTTGAAAGCCGTCATATGGTTAGTATCGGGCGCTATACAGGCCTTGCCATCCCCTCGCGCTTTGGCACGGCAAAACTGCCTGATATTCAAGCCATTGATCTGACCAAGGATGAACCGGACCGGGGCACATGGATCGCGCCTTCGCTGATTAAGGCTATCGAAAAACGGATCGAACGCGGCGAACAGAGTTTACTCTTCCTCAACCGCCGGGGTTACGCGCCGCTTACCTTATGCCGGACATGCGGCCACCGGTTCCAATGCCCCAATTGTACCAGTTGGATGGTCGAACACAGGCTGGTTCGCCGCCTTGCCTGCCACCATTGCGGCTTTGCAATGCCACCGCCCGGTGAATGTCCGGAATGCAGCGCACAAGATAGCCTTGTCGCCTGTGGTCCCGGCGTAGAGCGGATCAACGACGAGGTGCAGGCACTATTTCCCCAGGCCCGGTGTATCATCGCGACATCGGACACATTGTGGTCACCCGATAAAGCCGCAGAGTTTGTTGCCATGGTCGAGGCAAATGCGGTTGATATTATCATCGGCACGCAGCTTGTGACCAAAGGTTATCACTTTCCCAACCTCACTCTGGTCGGCGTGATCGACGCAGATTTGGGTCTCGAAGGCGGAGATTTGCGCGCCGCTGAACGCACCTTCCAGCAAATTGCTCAAGCCGCTGGACGCGCAGGTCGCGCCGAAAAACCCGGCGAAGTTTTCATCCAGACGCGCAACCCCGATCACCCGGTCATCGCCGCTTTGGTCGCTGGCGAACGCGACAGTTTTTACGATGCAGAGACCGAAATGCGCAAATCTGCTGGTGCACCCCCATTTGGTCGCTTTGCCGCAATCATCGTTTCTTCCGAGGACGAACGCGAAGCCATTGAGGCCGCCCGTGCCATAGGGGCGAGCGCACCGAGTGCGGAGGGTATGATCGTTTACGGCCCTGCCCCCGCTCCGCTTGCCATGCTGCGTGGACGGTACCGGCAACGCTTGTTAGTACATGCACAAAGATCTGTCGAGCTACAGAGCCTGATCCGCAATTGGCTCGGCGAGCTGTCTTTTCCACGCGGTGTGCGTATCGGCGTTGATGTTGATCCCTATAGTTTTTTGTAAACTGCATCACATATAAAATTACAGCGTACAGTATTTGTAAAAAATGCGAGAGGGAGAGAGGTGTCCGGTATTACGTTTCAGCACTGCTCCCTCTTTTCCTCCTGCCTCTTTTACATTTTCTTGTAATGTAGGATATTGTCTGCCAGCACTTCTGGATAACATCGCTGCTTACATGAACGGAAGCAAAAGCAAGCAATCAACTAATGATAAACACAAATCGTGTGTGAACTTGCACGGTTTTCTGCGCGAATTAAAACATGATAAGTTTTGACGCGTTAGAATACGATCAAGGAGAATATCTGTGCGGATCATATTAATCCTGTTCGCTTTTCTAATGCCCGTTTTGGCGGCACCGGCCTTTGCCGAAGCCAGCGACATTGGCGCGGTTAGCCGGTCTGTTGTTCGTATCGCAGTATTCAGTTCCGAAGACGGCGAGCGTAAATTTATCGGCCACGGATCCGGCGTTGTTGTCGCACCTGACAAAATTGTAACCAACGCGCATGTCGTTGAAGCGGCAAATTACGATGGCACCCTGACCTTTACTATCATCCCGTCCGAAGGATCGAAAAGTTATGAGGCAAGGCTGATCAAATGGTCGCCGGGCAATGATTTGGCGTTGTTGCAATTGTCGGACGGGGCACGGATGCCGATGGCAAGTCTGTATACCGGCACGGTTGGTGACGGCGCGGATGTGTTTGCCATTGGCTATCCTGCCAATGTCGATGTCGCACTCGATGAAAGCGAGACTGACATGCTGCGCCCGCAAACACCCGTTAAAACACGCGGTGCGGTGTCGGCGGGGCGGTCATCAAAGTCGTTTGACAGCTTGCTGCATACCGCACCGATAGCACCTGGGAACAGCGGCGGCCCGTTGGTTGATGCGTGCGGCCGCGTAGTCGGGATCAATAGTTTTGGTTCGAATGCAAGCGAAGGCGGCGGGGCGGAGTTTTACTTTGCCGTGTCTGTGCGGGAGGTTGCGGCATTCCTGCGCGCTCAAAATGTCAGCTTTATTGCAGCAACCGGCGAATGCCGTTCGGTCGCCGAACTTACCCGCGCAGAAGCTGAACGTGAGGCAGCGGCCCGCGCAAAGATCGAGGCAGAAAACCGCATATCTTCCGAACTGCGTTCCAGCACAGAGGGCAAAATCCGGCGCGAGGCAGAATTGGATATCATCACATCTCGTGAAAACCGGATCATGCTGGCGGCCTTGATGCTTGTCCTCGCTTTAGGGGCTGGCGGTACCGGCTTTATTCTTCATGAGCGAGTGCAACGCAATCCCGCCATTGGAGCCGCGATGACAGGCACGGCCTTACTCCTCGGCGCACTGATGGTATTTTTATCACGGCCTTCGTTCAATCAGGTCGAGGAACGTGTGCGTACAGCACTTACCAAGCAAGCGGGTAAAGCCGAGCCCAAAACTGTTGCGTCTACCAATATAAACGGCAAGAAAAGCTGTGTCATTCAATTGGACCGCAGCAAAGTAACTGTTTCCAGCACCGCCGATGTCGATTTCGATTGGACCAGCGACGGCTGCATCAATCGCCGCACACAATATGTTGAAAATGCAGGCAAATGGTCGCGCAGTTTTGTGCCGGGTAAAGAAACGCAAGTCTCCATGATCAGCTATGCGCCAGACACCAAAACATACCGCATTGAACGTTATCTCCTGGGCATCGACGCCATCGAAAAAGTGCGTGAGGCCCGGAATCGCTATGACGTTAAAGGCTGCACAGCTGACCCAGATATGCAGGAGAAAATTGGCAATATGAACAATGCCGTGCGAGAAGTACTACCCGCGCAACCCAATGAGATGCTGGTATTTAGCTGTACAGAGAATAAATAAGAACAGCTAATTCTCCCCTAATTACGGGGTGCTTGCCGCCGGTAGCTGAGCGCTTCGGCAATATGGATACGCCCCACGCCCTCGCACCCCGCCAGATCGGCTATCGTCCGGGCCACCCGCAATATCCGCGTATAGCCCCGCGCCGAAAGCCGCATTGCCTCTGCTGCTTGGGCGAGAAGTTTTTGACCTGGCTCGTCTGGCGTGGCGTGTTTGGCAAGCATGTCTCCATCCAGTTCGGCATTGGTGCGCGCCGTCGTTCCAGCCAGCCGCACACTCTGCCGGTCACGTGCCGCCCTTACCCGCGCCGCAACCTGCGCGGATCCTTCGGCTGGCGGGGGCAATACAAGATCGGCCGCACTGACCGCTTGCACCTCGACATGCAGGTCGATCCGGTCAAGCAGCGGCCCCGACACCTTTGACTGGTAATCCGCCGCGCATTTTGGTGCCCGTGAACATGCAAGGGCGGCGTCCCCCAAATAGCCGCAGCGACAGGGATTCATCGCTGCCACAAGCTGAACATTCGCTGGAAATGTAACATGGCTGTTCGCACGCGCCACGCTGACCACGCCGGTTTCAAGGGGTTGCCGCAAACTATCAAGCACGGACCGCTGAAATTCAGGCAGTTCATCAAGGAACAAGACACCTAAATGGGCAAGGCTGACTTCGCCGGGCTTCACCTTCAACCCGCCGCCGACAAGGGCTGGCATCGATGCGCTGTGATGTGGCGAACGGTAAGGCCGCGTTCGCGATAGCCGCCCACCTTCCAATGTGCCCGCAACCGATGCGACCATCGATACTTCTAACGCTTCTGCGGGTGTCAGTTCAGGGAGTATCCCTGGCAGGCACGATGCCATCAGCGACTTGCCCGAACCCGGCGGCCCCGACATCAGCAGATTATGGCCACCTGCTGCTGCAATTTCGAGCGCACGTTTCGCGGTTTCCTGCCCCTTGACCTGTTTCAAATCGGGTCCCGGCGCAGGCGGATCGACATCGCCCGGCACAGGAGCACGCAATATGGCCTGCCCCTTCAAATGGTTGAGCAGCGACAGCAGATCTGGAGCAGCAACCACCTCAATCTGCCCGGCCCATGCGGCCTCCCCGCCCTGTACCGCTGGACAGATCAGCCCCATATCGCGACCCGACGCATGAAGTGCAGCAAGCAAAACCCCGGGCGATGCCGCGACCCGGCCATCAAGCCCAAGTTCCCCCACCACGACATAATGCGCCAGCGCCTCAGCATCGATCAAACCCATTGCGCACAGTAACGCGAGCGCAATTGGCAGGTCATAATGCGATCCCTCCTTAGGCAGATCAGCGGGCGACAGGTTGATGATGATCCGCTTGGGTGGCAGCGAAAGACCCAGCGCAGAGATCGCGGCGCGTACTCGCTCGCGGCTTTCCCCAACCGCTTTATCAGGCAGGCCCACAACCGTGAAACCCACCATGCCGGGCGCGACCTGGCACTGTACCTCGACACTGCGTGCCTCTAGTCCCAGATATGCCACCGTTGAAACTATCGCTACCAAAGAACATACCCCCTATTTGTTCTTTTCTTATGGCGCGCAAAAATCAGCGAGTCCAGCATATTGGTTAGTATACCAATCGATAGGGTTAATTTTCACGTAGGCAAATCTCGTTACGACTGTGCAACGGCTTTCACGCCATAGCTTCATCAAACAGGCATCAAACAGGGGCATAAAAATGGGGCTAGGCTGGTATCAACTGCGCAATTATGCAGCGCTTGTGATGTTAAGTATGACGGCATTGCTGTTGAGCGCCGCCGCACATGCTGACATATCGGTTACGGTTGAAACGCAAGCCTATGACCTTTCCGACAATACGCCGGCCGCGGCCGGTCAGTCCAGCGCGCCTATTGCCTTAGCCCATTTCGGGCCCTTTATTGTGGTCGCCGCCAATCGCGTGGAACTGAACGGGACAATCGAGACCAATACCCCCGCACAGTTCCGCGCGATGTTGCGTGCATATCCTGCACTCAATCAGATCGACATGATCGACTGCCCAGGTACAGATGATGACGAAGCCAACCTCATCATTGCCCGACTGATCCGCAAAGCAGGGATGGCGACGAACGTTCCCGATGGAGGTTCAGTACGGTCTGGCGGTGTAGAATTGTTTCTCGCCGGTGCACGTCGCTATGCTGCGCCGACGGCGGAGTTCGCAGTCCACAGTTGGCGCGATGAAGACGGTTTGGAGGCGGAGGATTTCTCAGCAGACGATCCCGTGCATCTGGAATATATTGCATTCTACCGCGAAATGGGAATGAACGATGCCAAAGCGCGGGCCTTTTACGCGATGACCAACAGCGCATCCCATGATGATGCACTTTATCTCAATAGCCGGGATATTGCGCGCTACGTCGCGCTCGACTGATTGCAAAATTGACATAGTCCGCCCTGCGCTGGTCAAAGGAATGATACCAAACAATAGCGGATTTCAGATGATCGTCTTGTATTCGGCATAGTTGGTCGACTCCGTCATTGACGTAAACCGACCAGTTGGTATGTTATACAGATGAACGCGAGTCGCACTACCGCCAGGGAACGTCCCAACGCGCGGATCAAGCTGATCGATGCCGCCCATGTGCTGGTGCGGCGTAAAGGCTATGCAGCCACTTCAGTCGACGAAATCTGCTCTGCCGCGGGCGTGAGCAAAGGCGCTTTCTTCCATCATTTCGCGTCAAAAGAAGCGCTGGGGGTCGCTGCTGCTGCGCAATGGACCGCCCGCGCTGCGCCTTTGTTCGAACTTCCCCCCTACACAAAGCTCGACGACCCGCTCGACCGCCTGCTCGGCCATATCGAAATGCGCATGGCGATGATCGATGGCCCGGCAGAAGGCTTCACTTGTTTCGTCGGCACGATGGTGCAGGAGAGTTTTGCCAGCAGCGACGCACTGCGCAAAGCCAGCGAAGCCAGCATCACCGCATATTGCGAGGCGCTATCGGTTGATATCGAAGCCGCGATCCAGCGGCACGGCATACACGATGGGGTGACGGCCATGGGCCTTGCCTGGCACGTCCAGTCGGTTTTGCAGGGTGCCTTTGTTGTAGCCAAAGCCACAGCAAATCCGTCACTCGCCCGCGACAGTGTCCTGCACCTGAAGCGTTATGTCGCCATGTTGTTTGAGAGAGGAGAAAAACCATGACCAAAATGATTTTTGTAAACCTACCGGTTGCTGACTTGCCCAAATCATTGGCTTTTTATGAAGCGCTCGGTTTCACTAAAAACCCGCAGTTCAACGACGAGACAGCTGCCTGTGTTGTGTGGAGCGAGACCATCATGGTCATGTTGCTGACGCATGAAAAGTGGAAGAGTTTTACCGACCGACCGATCCCGCCGACGACATCCAGCGAAGTGTCACTAGCGCTCAACTTTGACAGCCGAGAGGAGGTCGATGCGTTACTGGAAGCCGCTGCTGCGCATGGCGGGATGACAGATATCAACCCGGTGCAAGACCACGGCTTTATGTACGGCCGGGACCTGACCGATCCGGATGGCCATATTTGGGGACCGTTCTGGATGGACCCAGCCGCGATGCCACCCAGCAAATAGAACTAGTAACTGTGACTATTTTTTGGAGGCCGGAATAAAGGAGAGAGAAGATGGCTTACATCGACGGTTTCGTAATTGCCTGTACCGAGGCGAACAAAGACAAGTTCATTGAACACGCGCGTAACGCTGATTCCATGTTCATAGAAATGGGTGCGACGCGGATATTGGAATGCTGGGGCGATGATGTGCCCGGCGGCAAAATGACCGATTTCCGCATGGCCGTGAAGGCGGAGGAAGGCGAGGTCGTGATCTTTAGCTGGATCGAATGGCCCGACAAGGAAACCCGCGACAAGGCCTATGCGATCATGATGGACCCAGACAACAAAGACCCACGCATGGATATGGAAAAGAACCCGATGCCGTTCGATGGCAAGCGGATGATCTTTGGCGGTTTCACGCCTGTTGTAACCTTGGAGAAGTGATATGACCAATCATCACGGTGATTTTATCTGGTATGAACTGTTGACTACCGATGCCGATGCAGCTGGCGATTTTTATGGCAAGGTTGTCGGCTGGTCCTCGCAAAGCGCCGGACAGCCCGACATGGATTACCGTTTCTTTTCATCGGGCGACGGTAGCGATATAGCCGACGGAGTCGGAGGCTATATGGCAATTACGCCCGAAATGGCAGAACACGGCGCTCGACCCGCATGGGTTGGCTATATCGGGGTTGATGATGTTGACGCGACGGTCCTAAAGCTGATCGCAGCTGGCGGCGCGGTGCTGATGCCTGCGGTGGATTTGGAAGGCGTGGGCCGGATGGCGATGGTTGCTGACCCGCAGGGCGCACCCTTTTATGTAATGAAGGGCGCATCGGACGAAACCAGCCACAGCTTTGCCGCAACCGAACCCAAAATCGGCCATTGCGCATGGAACGAGCTTTCCACCAGCGACCCCGAATGTGCTAAGGCATTTTACAGCGCACTGTTCGGCTGGACCAAGGACGGCGAAATGGACATGGGGCCGATGGGTAAATATGAATTCGTAAAGGCCAGCGGCGACCGCTTTGGCATCGGCGCGGTGATGCCCGAAATGCCGGTTTCGATGTGGGCCTATTATTTCCGCGTTGCCGACATCGATGCGGGTGCTGCTGCAATCACGACTCATGGCGGCACGATCATCCAATCGCCGATTGAAATTCCCGGCGGCGATTATTCGCTGATGGCAATGGATTCAGCGGGCGCAGCCTTTGGGCTGGTTGGGGCGCGGACATGAATAAGCACATGATCTGCATATGGTATGACTGCAACACTGTATGACAGCTTATGCCGCACTGCTTCGAGCAGTAAACGTAGGCGGCACCGGTAAACTGCCGATGGCCGATCTGCGTGCGATGGCGGAAGCTTGCGGTTTTGCCAATGTCCGCAGCTTCATCGCCAGCGCAATTTGCTGTTTGAAAGTGAGTTAGACGAAGCAGGTGTGAAGGCTGCACTTGAAGCAAAGTTGACAGCTTATGCCGGAAAACGGATCGCTGTGCTGGTGCGGACAGCAGAGGAGCTGGATGAAATCGTCGCGGCAAACCCATTTCCCGGTGCGCACCAAAGCCGCCATTTGGTGTATTTCTATGGAATGCTGTCGCCCGACGACCTGATCGCCGGGTGCCGCGATCTGAATGGAGAGCGGCTAAAACTGGGGGCACGGGAACTGCATGTAGATACCGGAGACGGCATCCGCTTCACCCGCCTGA
>JAYUPC010000088.1:0-36078 GCA_043760355.1 Sphingomonadales bacterium | reverse complement strand
CCTGTGTCACGCTGCCCGTACACGCCAACTCCTCCAAGAATACGCGCTGGCACGCCGGGGTCCAGCGGTAATCGTTACGGATGGCGGTGAGGATGGGGTTGGGGGTGAGGGTAAGGGTGGGGGTTGTGTTGGGGGTAACGGTTGTGTCGGGGATGGGGTTGGGGGTGTTGCGTTCGGGGCCAAGGTCAGAGGTGGCGTTGATGTCAGTGTTGGTCATATCTGTTCTCCTTAATGAAAAGGCAACAGATATAACAAACCATATAGGTTGTAGGAAAGTTAAATGTGCGTAAGCTCACCACCCCAATACGGCGTGTGACCCTATCCGGACCAGTTGCAGCGTTTCGTCATCGGGTTTGCGGTAAATCAACACTAAATCCGGCTTCACATGACAGTCGCGGTGGTCTTTCCATTCGCCGGTTAGCGCATGGTCGCGGTGGCGTAGTTCCAGTGGTTTGTCTGCTGCCAAGGTAGCGATAATAGCAACAAACTCGCGCTGCAGAACTTCGCGGTGGGGCCCTTTGCTTTCTCGCTTTAAGTCCCGTTTGAATGGCCCGGATTGCTTAACCGTTCGCATCAAGAATTGCTTGCAGCTCATCCAGTGTAACGGTTTCCAGATTGCCTGCTCGCGCTTCCTCCATAGCGGCAATCGTTTCTGCGTTCGGTCGTAATGGCTCAAACGGCAAAGCCTTATCATGCGCGACGCGGGTAAGCATAATGCGAACAGCATCGGACACCGTCAGCCCCATAGTCGCAAGCACCGCAGATGCTTCGTCCTTCACCGCACCGTTAATCCGTGTCTGTACAAGAGCATTGGCAGCCATGATTTAATCTCCTTTGTGAATTACAATGTAATGCAATTAAATCTATTTGTCTACATGGCTCAACCCACAAGAGTTGCCAAATTCATCAACATCATTTGTCTTTGGTCTGATATTGTCAGGCGTTGCAGTTGCGTTACAACAAAATTTATCAGTCACCGAGGCGGGAGACGCAAGCGCCAGAGTGCAAACCTTGCGGCGCTTAGTAGCATTGTACGATCAGGAAGCTACGCCAGATAATCACGAGAGTCTCGGCAAAGTCATGACGGAATTCCACAACCTTCCATTAACAGGGTTTCAGTTCTCTAACTCTTCAATTGCAGCACAGAGCTTTTCCGCAGGAGCATGGCTAATGGGCATTATTCTACCTTTAAGTAAAGAGCTTCAATACCCATTGCTTCAGCTTTGGAACAAACTCTTTTCCTAGTTGGTCTCAAAAAAAGGCGGCCATTACTGACCGCCTTTTCAATCTCAAAACTCGATCAAAGTAATTCTTAGATCGAAACTCCTTACAGCTTCCCCACCAGCTCCGGCACGGCGGTAAACAAATCCGCGACCAGTCCGATATCGGCAACCTGGAATATAGGCGCGTCTTCGTCTTTGTTGATCGCTACGATGATTTTGCTGTCTTTCATGCCTGCGAGATGCTGGATCGCGCCGGAGATGCCGACCGCGATGTATACGGCTGGCGCGACGATCTTGCCGGTTTGGCCGACTTGATAGTCATTGGGGACATAGCCCGCATCCACAGCCGCGCGACTTGCGCCGACCGCCGCACCGAGTTTGTCGGCAAGCGGGAAAATGGTGGCTTCGAAGGTTGCGCCATCTTTGAGGGCGCGACCGCCCGAAACGATGATCTTTGCGCTGGTCAGTTCGGGGCGCTCAAGCTTGGCAATTTCAGCGCCAACGAAGGTCGATGTGCCCGAATCTGCGGTGCAACTGACTGCTTCGACTGCGGCTGATCCGCCGGTTGCTTCTGCTTTGGCAAAGGCGGTACCGCGCACGGTGATAACCTTTTTGGCATCAGAGGATTGCACGGTGGCAATCGCGTTGCCCGCGTAAATGGGCCGCGTGAAGGTATCGGCGCTTTCGACGCTCAAAATATCGCTGATCTGCATGACGTCTAACAATGCGGCAACGCGCGGGGCGATGTTCTTGCCGTGGCTGGTCGCAGGGGCCAAGAGCGCGTCATGGCTGGCCATTAAACTGGCGACAAGCGGCGCAACATTTTCGGCGAGTTGGTGCGCATAAGCAGCGTCATCGGCGACATGCACAGTATTGACGCCAGAGATCTTGGCAGCATGATCGGCAACCGCGCCGCAACCCGATCCAGCGACAAGCAGATGCACTTCGCCCAATTGCGATGCCGCAGTGACAACAGCCAAAGTGGCGTCCTTCATTTCGGCGTTATCATGTTCTACGTAAACAAGGGTTTTCATGCCACTACTCCCAGTTCTTTAAGTTTAGCGACCAGCGCGTCAACATCGGCGACCTTGATCCCGGCACTGCGCACGGGGGGCTCGGCGACTTTCAATGTCTTGAGGCGCGGGGCAACATCAACGCCATAATCGGCAGGGGTCTTCATCGCCATCGGCTTGCTCTTTGCCTTCATGATATTGGGCAGCGAGGCATAACGTGGTTCATTCAGGCGCAGGTCGGTGGTAACGATGGCCGGGGTCTTGAGGCTGACGGTTTCGCTGCCGCCATCGACTTCGCGGGTGACGTGCACGCTGTCCCCTTCAACCACGACCGCACTGGCAAACGTGCCTTGCGGACGGCCGGTTAGCGCGGCGAGCATTTGGCCGGTCTGGTTGCTGTCATCGTCAATCGCCTGCTTGCCCAGTATAACCAGACCTGGCTGTTCCTCATCCATGACCTTGGCGAGCAATTTGGCAACGCCCAACGGCTCGACATCTTCGGCGACGATCAGGATCGCCCGGTCGGCACCCATCGCAAGCGCAGTACGGAGAGTTTCCTGCGCCTTTTCAGGACCAACAGAAACCGCAATCACCTCGGTCGCAACACCTTTTTCGCGCAACCGCAGCGCTTCTTCGACCGCGATTTCATCAAACGGGTTCATGCTCATTTTGACGTTGGCCAGATCAACACCGGTGCCGTCCGGTTTTACGCGGGGCTTTACGTTATAATCGATGACCCGCTTTACGGGGACGATGATTTTCATGGTTCAATCCTCACTCTATGGCCCCTTGGCCGACTCACGGCAGGTTAATGCCTACCAGATCTGATGCGTCTATGCTTGACGTTTACGTGAACGTCAAGCAATGCTTTATTTGATGCGCAACCCGGGACCGCGCGCCATACTGCTTGCGGCGGTTCCGCAATAATTGCCATCGGATCGGTAATCCTCAATGGTGCCACTGCGAACCTCGAATGTCATGTTGCACGCCCATTCTTCACGCGAACTCGCTACTACATTGCCATTCTGGTCCTGCGTATTATATTGCCGTTCAAAGCCGTATACATAGCTTAAAAAACGGGCATTCTGCGTATTGTGACTGCTGTTCGGAACACCCCAGCTTGCGACCAACGCACGCTCTTCAGCACCGAGCCAGCTATGCAGTAACGGGCTGGCCTTGCTGCGCATTTTGCTGAAAAGTGCACGCTGCTTGATCGCTGTTACTTTTTCATCGCTTAGGATGCGTGCTTGCGTGTCGTTGGCTTGCTTTGTGCCAGCGGCAATGCTGGCTTCGGCTTTTGCTACTTGTTTATCAAAATCCGCCTGCGCTTGCGCCACTGTTTTGTTTGAAGTGAATTTTGGCTTGGGCACTTCGCTCCAAGCAACATCCCATGTGAAGTCCAAGGGATCTTCCTTTTGATAAGCGCGCATCATCTGATTCTTGTCATTGCGCTCTTTGGGCTTACATAAGAAATGCGCGATTTTTTTAAATTTCAGATCGCTATTGGCATCAAACCATGCTGTTGAAGGAGTCTTTTCGAAACGTTCCGTCTTCCAATATTGCTTGTAACTTTGCAGGAACATCATTTGCATCTGATCGCACTTCACACGAACACGGCCATTCCGGCGCGCGGGCTGCTTTTTGAAATCTTCAAAAACCGATACGCCGTCTGCCTCAACAAAAGACGCTGGCTTTCTTGGATCAAAATTACCACTTAAAATCGCTTCATTATCAACCCGCGTTTGCACTGTCAGTGAATCGATATAAATGACCTCACGAGACGGCGATTCCCCGCCCGCCCAGACATACCACCAATCCCAGAGCACTTCTTTTTGCGGGGCTGCTGCAGGTTTTGCTTTGGCAATCACTGTGGCAGGCGCAGACAATAAAGCGAGACCGAGGATAAAGGCGGGCAGGATTTTAGCCGATTTGGAGTTCATAATTGTATCTCTCTCTAATCGACAAAATTCTATGCGGCGCGAGGCACTCAAGCCGCCTTCCTTACCTCGGCCACAATCTTCTCTGCTGCATCGCCAAGGTCATTTGCGCTCACAATCGGCAGGCCGCTGTTCGCCAAGATATCCTTGCCCTGCTGGACATTGGTGCCCTCCAAACGCACCACCAACGGCACGCTCAAATTCACTTCCTTGGCCGCCGCGACAATGCCGTCGGCGATGATGTCGCATTTCATGATGCCGCCAAAGATGTTGACGAGGATGCCCTTTACTGCGGGGTCTTTCAGGATGATCTTGAACGCGGCCGTTACCTTTTCCTTGGATGCGCCGCCGCCGACGTCGAGGAAGTTCGCCGGAAATTCGCCGTTTAGTTTGATGATATCCATTGTTGCCATCGCAAGTCCCGCGCCATTGACCATGCAGCCGATATTGCCGTCAAGCTTGATATACGCGAGGTCATATTCAGACGCTTCGACTTCGGCAGGGTCTTCCTCGGTCAGGTCGCGCAATTCCGCCAGATCGGCGTGGCGGAACATGGCGTTGCCGTCAAACGCCACTTTTGCGTCGAGCACGAGCAGCTCATCGCCGTCCGTGCCTTTACAAATTGCCAGCGGGTTAATTTCGATCTGTTCAGCATCGGTGCCAACAAACGCCGCGTATAGGCAACCCAACACCTTCGTACACTGTTTCGCCAGATCGCCGGTCAGGCCCAAGGACGCAGATACGCTGCGGCCGTGATGCGGCATGATGCCGGTGGCGGGATCGATCAGGATGGTGTGGATTTTTTCAGGGGTCGAATGCGCAACTTCCTCGATATTCATGCCGCCTTCGGTTGAGGCAACCACCGCAATCCGGCTGCTGGCGCGGTCGACGAGCAGGGCGAGGTAAAACTCTTGCTTAATATCCGCGCCGTCGGTGATGTACAGGCGGTTAACCTGCTTGCCCGCTTCGCCGGTTTGGATAGTGACGAGTGTGTTGCCCAGCATGTCTTTTGCATGTGCCTCGACTTCGTCCAGATTGAACGCCAAACGAACGCCGCCTTTTGCATCCGGGCCCAATTCCTTGAACTTACCCTTACCGCGACCACCGGCATGAATTTGCGATTTTACAACGTACAAAGGCCCGGGCAATTGCTTTGCCGCAGCGACGGCTTCTTCCACGCTCATCGCGGCAATGCCCATGGGCACGGCAACGCCGAATTTGGCGAGCAGTTCTTTGGCCTGATATTCATGGATATTCATGAGAGAGTTGGTCCTTGTCGATTACAAGCAGAGATTAAATTTCGCTGAGGGCTTAAGCACAGCTTAGCGTTCAATGGAAGGGCTTGGCTGCAAGTTTTTATTTCACGCAAAGACGCGAAGACGCGAAGATTAAGAGTAAAATTCTTTGCGCCTTTGCGCCTTTGCGTGAAATAATTTGGATTAGAGCAAACCAATTATAACAAGCTTATCTCGTAAGCCATCCGCGCCGTCAAATACATGCCCTTCTATCCCTGCCGCCTGCGCTCCGGTGATATTGGCAGCGACATCATCGATGAACAGACATTCCGCCGGATCAACGCCAAAACGCGCGATAGCCAGTTCGTAAATAATGCGGTCCGGCTTCACCAGTTTTTCGGTTCCCGACACCAATATGTCCCGGAAATAATCGAAGACGGGCTGTGTGGGGCGAAAGCCTTCCCAAAACTCCGCGCCGAAATTGGTAATCGCAAATAACGGCACTTGCTTTGCCGTAAGCTCTTGCACAATTTCAAGCGAACCTGGAACCGGCCCGGGTATAGTTTCGTTAAACCGGGCTTGATACCCGCGGATCAGATCGGCGTGGTCGGGAAACTCTGCGATACGTTCGGAGACCATTTCAGCCAAAGGTCGCCCGGCGTCAGCTTGGAAATGCCACTCAGGGGTAATGACATTGGCCAGAAACCAATCGAGTTCAGCCCCGTCATCGATCAGCTTGGCAAACAAATGCCGCAAATCCCATTCGAACAGCACGCGGCCAACATCGAAAATGACTGTGGTGATTTGGGGCATATTATGGCCTTTGGCGAAGGATAATCGACTGATGTTATGATTGGGGAAAAAATAGTGACAATTTGTTTCGCGCAAAGGCGCTAAGATAAACAAGACAATAAGGGCGTAGTCCGACAATCTCTTTGCATCGAATAGTTATGCACGTGGCTTTGAACAAAGGCTAACGCCTTTTTCCTGTTTTATCTTCGTGTCTTCGTGTAAAATAACTATCACAGCATCTCACCCAATACATATGAATAAAGACAGCCCAAACCCCAAACACAAAAAACCACCCACGAATCGGATTCGGGGCGGTGATTGTGTTTAACCTTGCCTGCCACATGACAGGCAAAACGCGAATCAGCCTTGGCGGGCCTTGAAACGGCGGTTGGTTTTGTTGATGATATATGTACGTCCACGGCGGCGAACCATGCGGTTATCGCGGTGACGGCCTTTTAGGGACTTGAGTGAATTAACAACTTTCATGGGACAATCCGCATTCTAACATTGAATGAATTACACGGGAAAGTCCCGCTTTGAAGGCGCGCTACTATGTGTGACACCGCTTAAAGTCAAGCGCCATTGCGGGATTCATGGCATTTGTTCTAAGAAGAGTAACTTAAGGAGAAAATTCATGCGTGTCGCTGCTCTATTATCTGTTTCCGCCTCCTTGCTGCTATCTGGGCTGCTATCTGGGCTGCTATCTGGCTGCGTTGTCCCGACAGGGCCGGTTGAAGTAACCCGGTATAACCGTGCGGCTGAGGGTGTCGCTTATGGCAAAGGCAGCTATTCATTGGTGCTCGGCGCGGATACCAAGGACTTCAGCACATTATCTGCATCCCCCTATCTAGCCGCAGTCGCGCGCGAAATGCAGAATCTGGGCTATGTCGAAAATGCTGCAAACAGCGATGTTGTCGCACAGATCGATATCGTCACCAACACGCGCACAGCGGCCAAGCAATCGCCAGTATCTGTTGGCGTCGGCGGATCAACCGGCAGTTATGGTTCGGGCGTTGGCCTTGGCATCGGCATTAATCTGGGCGGTGGGCCCAAGCCGCAGGTGGACACAACTTTGTCGGTAAAAATCCGCAGACGAACCGACAATCTGGTCATCTGGGAAGGAAAAGCCGTGCAAAGTGCTGCTGCCAAATCCCCGGCGGCCCAACCCGGTATCGCCGCATCAAAACTGGCAGCGGCATTATTTCAGGGCTTCCCCGGCAAGTCCGGTGAGACTATCCAGGTGAAATAAGCCGTAGTTTAAGGAACCCTATGACCATCCATTCCATCAACGCTGCCTTTGATAGCGGCAATATCGTCGTCCACTCGATCAAAGGAAGCACAGCCACGCTCTCGATCCGCAAGGATAAGGATTCCGATTTTTTCCAATGGTTCCATTTCCGCGTTGCGGCCACGTCAGGCGAAGAAATCACGCTGAAAATTACCGGGCTGGAGGGCAGCGCCTATCCCGGTGGCTGGCCCGATTATAATGCCTGTGTTTCCGAAGACCGCGATTATTGGGGCCGTGCGGACAGTAGTTATGACAAGTCCGAAGACGGCGGCACGCTGACTGTCCGCTATCTGCCGTTAAGCGAACTGTGTTATTTCGCCTATTTCGCGCCGTTCAGTATGGAGCGGCATCATGATATGGTTGCTGAGGCAGCGTTGTGCGAAGGCGTGGAATACCGGTGCTTGGGAACCAGTTTGGAAGGCCAACCCATTGATTGCCTTTCAATGGGGCACGGCGATACGCAGGTCTGGCTCTATGCCCGCCAACATCCCGGCGAGAGCATGGCGCAGCATTGGGTGGAGGGTGTGCTTGATATGCTGACCGATCCAGCCGATCCACATGCGCGTTTGCTGCGCCAGAAATGCCGTGTCCATATCGTGCCGAACTGCAACCCAGACGGCAGCGCGCGGGGCCATTTGCGGACTAATTTTGTCGGCGTAAACCTCAACCGCGAATGGGCCAATCCAAGTGCGGAGCGCAGCCCCGAGGTGTTGGCGATCCGTAACGCAATGGATGAAACCGGCGTCCACTGGGCAATGGACATTCACGGCGATGAAGCAATCCCCGCCGCGTTTATGGCCGGCTTCGATGGCATCCCCGGCTGGACCGATGAACAAGGCAAACGATATGATAGCTTCTTGGCTAAGCTCGAAGCCCGCACCCCCGACTTCCAGACCAAATTGGGCTACGGCACCGCAGGCAAAGGCAAAGCGAACCTGGGCATGTCCACCAATCAGCTGGCAGAGCGTTTTGGTGAGGCCGCACAACCCGGCAAGGCATGCGTATCGATGACCCTGGAAATGCCTTTTAAGGATAATCACGAACATCCTGATTTGGAACAAGGCTGGTCGCCGGAACGGAGTGCTGCATTGGCGCGCGAATGTCTGGCGGTGTTGGCGGGGATGGTTTGACCTGAAACCCAATTTGTTCTATTCATGTTCTTATGGTAATTAATAGAGAACAGCGCCTAGCTGAAATTTGGACTGGTGATAAACTGGCACGACGTCAACTTGCCGATCAAGTTGAGGAGTATATCAAAGCAAGATTTGAGCAACCCGCCCCGGGAGCAGGATCCTTCACGTTCGCTGTCGAAGGTTCATATGGTTTAGGGAAAAGTTATTTTTTAGAACGATTGAGACGACAGCTATCTCTTAATCATCCAGTTGCGTTTGTTAACGCATGGACCGATGATACCGCTAACGATCCTCTGACATCTATTTTCTTAGCCGTTGAAGATGCACTGGCTGAAAAGTTAGTTTCTAGCAACATAGAGGAACAGAAGAAAATAGCCGAAAAGCTTAAGGGCGTGGCAAAAATTGCTGCCAAAGTTGCCCTTCGTGGGGCAGGGTCTGTTTTGCTAACGACGAAGGGCTATGAAGAACTTGAAAGTGCTTTTGAAACCGGTGTCGATGACCTTTTTGGTTTGAAAACGGAAAAGAACACAGACATTGCACTTGTAAGCAAACGAAAACTCATAGTCGACTTTCAGACTAAGCTAGCGGAACTTTTGGACTCGTTGGAAGCCGACGGTCTATTTGTAAGGCCGCTAATTATTATCGTCGACGAATTGGACAGGTGTCGGCCTACATATGCGATTAGTCTTTTAGAAGAGGCGAAGCATTTCTTCGACGATACGGGGACTATCTTCGTTTATGGAATGAACCGAAAGGCATTAGCAGCGACGGTGAAGTCAATTTACGGCGATGAATTTCCAGCTGACCATTATTTGATGCGGTTCGTAAAAAGACAGATTACACTTCCAGCCAATAGCTTAAACGATTTGATAAACGATCAATGGAAGAGCTACGCGCACTTGGCTGCAAAATTGTGGTTTCCAAACATCGATTATGAGAACAATGCCGATGGCGCGGTGCCTTGGTTATCAGCGTTATTTGCATTAAATCATATTTTGGCGCGCGATGCAGAATATGTGATGGAGTTAATATTCAGCTTTGCAGCGATGTGGGATAAAAAGACCTTTATTCATTTACCGTATTTGGCGTGTTTGGCTTTGAATGATTACAAAAGTCAGCGCGCAGCCAGCGAAGACTCTCAAACAACCCGAATACCTTTTATCCTGGACTCTTTTCTGGGGCAAAATACTGACAGTTCGACCATGATGATGCGGTATGATCAGCTCGCAAGCTGGAGCGTTAACATGCTAAATTTCGAATGTAGTCAAGATCCAAACTGCGGTATTTGGCGATTTGCAATGAAGGAAATAGTGCTAGAATATTCGAAAAATGGCAGCTTTTCCGAGTATAATAATACTGAATTGAAGTCATTTGTTGGGAGCTATGCAGAGAGGCTAAAAACTGTCGGAAAATTTGTGGTGACCCCTGATTTCGACAATCCAGACCCAACACCGGACGGCGATGTATAAATGCACATCACCACCGACGACCTGACCGGCCCAGAAATCCGCGCCCTTCTTGAAACGCATTTTACCGGGATGGTCGCCAGTTCGCCACCGGGTTCTTGCCATTTTATGGATTTTGATGGCCTGAATGCACCTGAGATCACTTTCTGGTCGATCTGGAATGATGGCGCCCTTGCCGGATGCGGCGCGCTTAAAGAATTGTCGTCCGAACACGGCGAGATCAAATCGATGCGCACCCATAAAGATCACCTCCGAAAAGGGGCGGCGGCGCAGATGCTGGAGCATATTATTGCAGTGGCGCAGGCGCGGAGATATTATCGATTGAGTTTGGAAACAGGATCCGGTCCGCACTTTGACGCTGCAATTGGCCTTTATCTGCGTTACGGCTTCACTTATTGCCTACCGTTTGCGGCCTATAAAGAAGACCCGTTCAGCCGATTTATGACTTTGGCGCTGTAGCTGCAAAGTAATACTATGCTGAAAACCCGTGCCCGCTAAGATGTACTCAATATGTGAAACAAGGACCCTCTATGCCCAAACTTATCCTTATCCGTCACGGTCAATCGCAATGGAATCTGGAAAACCGCTTCACCGGCTGGTGGGATGTTGATGTGACTGAACTGGGTGTAAAAGAGGCATGGGCGGCGGGTGAATTGATGAAGGACAAGGGGCTAACACCCGATATCGCCTTTACCAGTGTCCAGACCCGGGCCATCAAAACACTCAATCTGGCGCTTGAGGCGATGGGGCGCCTATGGGTGCCGGTGACCAAGGACTGGCGGTTGAACGAACGCCATTATGGCGGACTAACCGGGCTCGATAAAGCCGAAACTGCCGCCAAACACGGGGACGAACAGGTTAAAATCTGGCGCCGCAGTTTCGATATTCCCCCGCCCCCGATTGAACCCGGTTCTGCCTATGACCTGTCTAGCGATCCGCGTTATGCCGGGATAGCGATCCCGGATACCGAGAGCCTCAAAGACACCATCGCCCGTGTCATTCCATATTGGGAGGCCGCAATTGTTCCTGAACTCCGCAAGGAAAAAACCGTATTGATTTCGGCACATGGCAACAGCCTGCGCGCGCTGG
This sequence comes from Sphingomonadales bacterium, assembly GCA_043760355.1. Classification (GTDB taxonomy): domain Bacteria; phylum Pseudomonadota; class Alphaproteobacteria; order Sphingomonadales; family Sphingomonadaceae; genus Sphingorhabdus_B. Next base: position 24,902 of record JAYUPC010000088.1, on the reverse strand, counting down.
TCAAAGTGTTGTCGGGGATCAGTGACGATGATATCACGAGCCTTGAAATCCCGACCGGGCAACCGATAATCTATGACATGGACGGTGATCTGACCCCAAGCGAGCGTTATTATTTGTCGGACAAATAACGGTGTTTATCTTGTAGAAGCGGGTTTTGCTTTCTTGGCCGCATACATGGAACGGTCGGCGCGCTGTAAGAGCTCAACTGGTTTAGCCCCGGCTTCGATCATGCAATAGCCTGCTGAAATGCCGGGGTTAAGGGTTTTGCCATTGACGTTAATGGCAAGCTTTGAAATGGCCTTGACCAAACGCTCTGCTTTCCCCTCAAGCTCGGCTTGGGGAATATTATCGAGCAGGATACCAAATTCATCGCCGCCGATGCGCGCAACCAAATCGGATTTGCGCACACTGGCGAGCAATCCATTCGCTATTTCGACCAGCATGGCATCGCCCGTCTGATGACCATAGCCATCATTGACCGCCTTCAAATTGTCGACATCGATAAAAATCAACGCATTATTTCCGCCATAGCGGTGCACACGCCAGCACCAGCGATCAAGTTCGGCCATAAAATGGCGGCGGTTAAATAACGGGGTGAGCGTGTCGCCCACAACCAATCGCTCAAGCTCGGCAATGCGGGCCTTTAGCTCGAAATTCTCGCACTCCAACGCGTAGATTGTCTTGGCAACGCTTCCGGGTGGAGACGCTGCTATTTTATTACTTAAAGTCATAAGCCTCCCGACATGATGTGCGACCCGGCGATATTCTTATGATACTGACTTTTAAACACATTAATCATCATTTGGCAAGGATTTACATTTACAGTCTGTAACTTTTGCGAATAAATTCACCATTTTGGAGGAATTAATCTGCAATTGCGCCATCGTGACTGCCTCGCTAGAAGCATAGGCTTCCAAGCCATCGGGCATTTTAAGGCAGGATATAAAGTTGAGCGAAGTAACCCCTTTAATTGGCATTATTATGGGCAGCCGGTCCGATTGGGACACGATGCAGGAAGCATCTGCGATCTTGTTGACGCTCGACATACCCCATGAATGCAAAATTGTCTCTGCGCACCGCACGCCCGATCGGCTGTATGAATATGCCAAAGGTGCAGCGGATCGCGGACTGAAATGCATTATTGCTGGTGCCGGGGGTGCAGCGCATCTGCCCGGCATGGCAGCATCGATGACGCGGCTGCCTGTGCTGGGCGTGCCGGTTCAGTCAAAAGCACTCGACGGCATGGATAGCCTGCTTTCCATGGTGCAGATGCCCGCCGGCGTGCCGGTCGGGACGCTTGCGATTGGTAAGGCTGGTGCCATCAATGCCGCGTTATTGGCTGCTGCCATGCTGGCAACGAACGATGCGGCACTTGCCGGGCGGCTGGAAACATGGCGCGCCGCACAAACCGCTTCGGTTGCCGAGACTCCCGAATGACGGCCCTGGTTCCGGGTTCAACCATCGGCATATTGGGCGGTGGACAATTGGGCCGGATGCTTGCGGTGGCAGCAGCGCAGTTGGGCTATCGCTGTCATATCTATTCGCCCGAGCTGGACAGTGTCGCTGCGCAAGTTGCGGCCGTTTCCACCTGTGCCGAATATACCGACACCGCTGCCCTCACTGCTTTTGCCAAAGCCTGTGATGTCGTCACTTACGAATTTGAAAATGTCCCGGTTGATGCGCTTAAGACACTCGAACACACGGTGCTGTTACGCCCAGGTATAAAGCCGCTTGAAATCGGGCAGGATCGCGGGGTCGAGAAAGATTTTGTGCGAAATCTGGGCGGGAACACAGCGAATTATGCACTGGCCACTAGCGAGATTGCACTCGCTGCTGCGGTGGCGCAAGTAGGTTCGCCTGCTATCCTGAAAACTATCCGCATGGGATATGACGGCAAGGGTCAGGTGCGCGTAACCAGTGACACCGATTTGGCGAGTGCGTGGCGGCGGGTCGGCGCGCGGCCGGTCATTGTCGAGGCACTGGTTTGTTTCGAGGCCGAGTTTTCGGTCATATTGGTACGCGGTGCTGATGGCGAGATTGCGTATTGGGACAGCACCCGTAACGTGCATGAAGACGGCATATTGCGCCGCGCCTCGCTTCCGGCTGGTCCGCTGATTGAGAGCCAGCGGCCAAGCGCACGCAAGCTGGCTGCGGCGATTGCAGAGGCGTTTGATTATGTCGGCGTCTTCACCTGTGAATTTTTTGCCGATGAAGGTGGACCGATCTTTAATGAAATGGCGCCCAGGGTGCACAATAGCGGCCATTGGACCATTGAAGGGTCGGTCACCAGCCAGTTTGAAAACCATATCCGCGCCATTTGCGGCCTGCCGCTTGGGACTACATCCTTCATTGCCGAACGTATGGAGATGGACAATCTGATTGGTGAAGAGGCAACCAAAGGCGCAAAGCTTTTCATAGACCCCGCCGCGCATGTGCATCTTTATGGCAAAGCGAAATCCAGCCCGGGCAGAAAAATGGGCCATGTCACGCGGCTTTATCCCTGACATCTTGTAACGCCCAAAAATTCAGGGCAAGGCAGCCACATGAATAAACCTGAAATTACGCTTGTAGTTGCCCGTGCCGAAAATGGAGTCATTGGAGCAGATGGCGGTATGCCGTGGCATATCCCTGCTGACCTGCGTCATTTCAAGCAAGTTACCAAAGGGAGCCCGATGATTATGGGGCGCAAAACCTTTGACAGCCTGCCAGGGCTTTTACCCGGACGCCGCCATATTGTCCTGACCCGTGATATGTCGTGGCCGGAAAACGGTGAATCGGATGGCGCAGAGGGTGTGCATTCGGTTGAAGACGCATTGAAGGCGGCAAACGGTCCGCATGTATATGTCATTGGCGGCGCTGAAATTTATGCGCTGTTTGAACCATTGGCCGACCGGATAGAGCTAACCGAGATCGAAATGCGGCCAAAGGGCGATACGGTACTCGCGCATTTCGATGCCAAATTATGGGATGAAGCGGCGCGCAGCAATCACCCCGCTGAGGGAACCACACCTGCATATAGTTTTGTCACGTTAGTTCGCCGGAGCGCCGAATGAAGCGCAAATTTTTTGGCGGCTTACTGCTCGTATTGCTCATCGCAACAACAGGCTTTTTCACGCTTGCGCCCGGCATGATCGAGGGGTCGATGAACAAAGTCGACGGTAAACCGCTAATCAAGGTGAGCGACGAGGCCATCGCACTTCACAAGACGCTGACCATTGTTGACCTGCACAGCGACAGTTTAATGTGGGACCGCGATATTAATGACCACGCGAACCGCGGCCATGTAGATGTTCCACGATTACAAGCGGGCAACGTTGCGCTGCAGGTGTTTTCATCGGTCACCAAAACCCCAAAGGATCAGAATTACGACGCGAATACCGACAAAACTGATAATATAACACTGCTCACAGTGGCCCAGTTGCAGCCGGTGAAGACATGGAGTTCGCTGATAGAGCGGTCGCTATATCATGCGGCGAAGCTTGACGGGGCGATTGCTGAATCCAAAAACGCGCTGCTCAAAGTGACAACCGGGAGAAGCTTGGGCGGTTTGCTGGCGCGGCGGACGGCCAAGGGTGCCGGAATAGGCGCAATGCTCTCCATTGAAGGACTCCACAACCTCGAAGGCAAAGCTTCCAATCTCGACCGTCTCTACGACGCCGGTTTCCGCATGTCTGGCCTCACGCATTTCTTTGACAATGAACTTGGCGGGTCGATGCACGGCTTGAAGAAGGGTGGCCTCACTCCCTTTGGCCGCGACATTGTCCGCCGGATGGAAGCAAAAGGCATGATTATCGACATCGCGCACCTGTCACACGCTGGCGTTGCCGAAGTGCTGGCAATGGCCACCCGTCCCGTCGTCTCCAGCCATGGCGGCGTGCAGGCGACGTGCAAGGTCAACCGCAACCTGACCGATGAAGAGATAAAGGGCGTTGCCAAAACGGGCGGGGTTATAGGCATCGGCTATTGGGAAGGCGCAGTGTGCTCGACCGACCCGCGCGCTGCCACCAAAGCAATGAAGCATGTCCGCGATCTGGTCGGTATCGACTATGTCGCGCTTGGTTCGGACTATGACGGCGCGACCACAATGCGGTTCGACACTTCGCAACTGGTTCAGGTGACACAGGCATTGATGGACGCGGGCTTTACGGCGGACGAAATTCGCGCCGTGATGGGTAAAAATGCGCTGCGGGTTATCCGGGCAGGGCTGTTGCCGATGGCTGAGGTTTTGAAGGAATGACAATTCGACGCCTCCATGCAACCGAACGAATGCCCGACGCCTTGCGTGGTGCCCTCGTTGCGCTCGGCAATTTTGACGGCTTTCATCTGGGGCATCGGGCGGTGGTGGGCGAGGCGGTTGCTCAAGCAAAGGCAGCAGGCAAACCTGCAATCATCGCAACGTTCGACCCGCACCCGGTGCGGTTCTTCGCGCCGCAAGCGCCTTGGTTCCGGCTGACCGCGCTCGACCAACGGCAGCGTCTGTTTGAGGCGGCGGGCGCGGATGCGATGTTGGTGTTTGATTTCGATGCCAGCCTGGCTGCGACCACGGCAGAGGATTTCATCGCCAAGCTGCTCGTCGAACGGCTTGGCATATCCGGAGTTGTGACCGGCGAGGATTTCACCTTTGGCAAAGGTCGGGGCGGTAATATCGATGTTTTGCGCGAACTCGGCGCAGCCCACGGCCTATCCTCGACCGCAATGGGACCGGTTAGCGACGCCGGCGGCATCATCTCCTCCAGCCGTATCCGCGACGCATTAAAGGCGGGCGACCCTGTTACTGCTAGCCGGCTGCTCACCCGGCCCTTCGCAATCGAAGGCGTGGTCCAGCACGGCGACAAAAACGGGCGGCTATTGGGCTATCCCACCGCGAACATCGCCATGGGCAGCTATCTGCGTCCGCGATACGGGATTTATGCGGTGAAGGGGCGACTGGCGGATGGGCGTGTATTGAACGGTGCGGCCAATCTGGGCATCCGGCCAAGTTTTGATCCGCCCAAAGAACTGCTCGAACCGTATTTCTTCGACTTTAACGAAGACCTATATGAGCAGACAATAGAGGTCGAGTTTCACGCCTTTATCCGGGGTGAGGCCAAGTTCGATAATCTGGAAGACCTGAAAATCCAGATGGCAAAAGATTGTGATCGGGCGCGAATGATATTGGAAAGTAAATAATCTATGCGACCTCTGCGTTTCCGCGTGAGATTTTTTTGTTCCCGCAGAGACGCGGAGAGTTAAGGGGGAAAGCATATGGCATTATCACCATACACACGAAATATATTGGGCGTGGTTGCCTTGCCCTTGGCGGGGCTATCCTTGCTCAATACCAGCTGGCTTGCGCCAACGCCTTAAGGCAAGCCCAAGCTGATCGCGCATCGCGGCGTGTATCACTTGTATGACAAGCGCGCTGCTTTTGGCCGCGACACCTGCACCGCGCGCTTCATCCGTCCGCCCGAGCATTAAATATACGAAAATACTGTGTAATCACTACAAATCGCCGTTGGTAAAAACGGCGAAGGGCTGTCTGATGTCGATGATCTCGGGCGGATACCGGACAGCTTTAACGGCTATATCTGGGTGGAGGATATTTCAGCTGTGGGTCCGGCATTGCGGCGGTAAAGCCCTTATCTATAACCCCGATGTCATCCCCGTTTTCACGGGAATGACAATGAGGTTTCAATTCCTCTCGTCTTTGCGCTAAAGGCGCTATTATATGACCGATCCTATTGACTATAAGAATACCGTTTTCCTGCCGAAGACCGATTTCCCCATGAAGGCCGGCTTGCCGCAAAAGGAGCCCGGTATCCTTGCTCGGTGGCAGGAGCAAGACCAGTACCGCAAACTCCGCAACGCACGTGCGGGACGCGAAAAGTTCATCCTGCATGACGGCCCGCCTTATGCGAACGGCGACATGCACATCGGCCATGCGCTGAACCATATCCTGAAAGACACGGTCGTCCGGACACAGACATTGCTCGGCAAAGACGCGCCTTATGTGCCCGGCTGGGATTGCCACGGGCTTCCCATCGAATGGAAAGTCGAGGAAGAATACCGGAAGAAAAAGCTGAACAAGGACGAAGTTCCGGTTGAGGAATTCCGCGCCGAGTGCCGTGCTTACGCGCAAAAATGGGTCGATGTGCAGCGTGAGCAACTCAAGCGGCTAGGGATCAATGCCGATTGGGATCACCCCTATCTAACGATGGATTTCGACGCCGAGGCGACGATTGTTACCGAGCTGATGAAGTTTGCGGAATCCGGACAATTGTATCGTGGGGCCAAGCCGGTAATGTGGTCGCCGGTGGAGAAGACGGCGCTGGCTGAGGCCGAGATTGAGTATGAGGATATTGTCTCGACGCAGATTGATGTGGCGTTCGAGATTGTGGAGTCGCCGATTGCGGAATTGGTTGGTGCCCATGCGGTGATCTGGACAACAACGCCGTGGACGATCCCGGTTAATCAGGCGATCGCTTATGGGCCGGACGTTGAATATGTGCTTTGGGCTGACGCCGTTGGGCAGGCCGAATGGCTCGGCAGCGGGCAATCAATGCCAAAGGCTTCCGTTCGATACTTGCTTATCGCCGAGCCTTTATTGCTTGAATTTTTAGATCGAAATCAGACCATCGGAGCAGTCCGACCTTCTTCGGCAGGCTTGGAATGGTATGGCGATCCTGTGCAGCCGTTTAAATGGCGTGGAAAAGGCTCGGAACTCGCCGGAACCATCATTCGCCACCCGGTGCACCATCTCGGCGGCTTTTTTGCCAAGCCGCGCCCCATGCTCCCCGGCGATTTTGTCACCACCGAAACTGGCACCGGCCTTGTCCATATGTCGCCCGATCACGGCGAGGATGATTTTGATCTGTGCAAGGCAAATGGGATCGATCCGGTCTTTGCGGTCGAGGGCGACGGCAAATACCGCGCTGATTGGGGCTGGCTTGGAGGGCAAGGGAGCGTCATCAATAAAACGTTCAATTCGTTCGAGGGACCAATCCTTCAGGATTTGCACGCAGCGGGCGCTTTGCTTGCGCACGGTGACTTCAAACATAGCTATCCGCACAGCTGGCGGTCGAAAGCCAAGGTCATCTATCGCTGCACGCCCCAGTGGTTTGTACCGATGGATAAGGAACTAAACCCCTCCCCCCTTGCGGGGGAGGGAGCGAAACTTGGTGAGACGAAGTCGAGCTTAGTTGCAGCGGGAGAGGGGGAATATCTCTCAGCCGCAGACGCGGCTGGCCCCTCACCCGCCCTTCGGGCACCCTCTCCCGCAAGGGGAGAAGGGCTTACTTTAAGGCAAACCGCAATGTCCGCCATTGCCGCGACCCGCTGGGTCCCTGAAAAAGGCCGCAACCGGATCACGTCGATGGTCGAGGGCCGCCCGGATTGGGTGCTGTCTCGCCAGCGCGCATGGGGCGTGCCGATCACTTTGTTTGTCGACCGCAAAACTGGCGCGTATCTGTGCGACGCCGCCGTCAATGCACGCATCATTGCTGGCATCCGCGCACAGGGTGTCGACGCGTGGAGCGATGAACGGGCGGCGGAGTATTTGGGTAGCGATTACGCCGCCGACGATTATGAGCGCGTTGTCGACATTCTCGACGTGTGGTTCGACAGCGGCTGCACCCACGCGTTTGTGCTCGAAAGCGGCAAATGGCCTGATCTGACACGGCCCGCCGACCATATCGGCCCGTGGGCGGACCTGTATCTTGAAGGCAGCGACCAACATCGCGGCTGGTTCCAATCCTCGTTGCTGGAGTCTTGCGGCACGCGCGGCCATGCACCGTATAAGGCGGTGCTGACCCACGGCTTTACGATGGATCAAAAAGGCATGAAAATGTCCAAGTCATTGGGCAACACGATCAACCCGCTTGACCTGATGCGCGATAGCGGTGCGGATATATTGCGGCTCTGGGCGCTGACTGTTGACTTCACTGAGGATCACCGGATCGGGAAGGAAATCTTGGCAGGCGTGTCGGATCAATACCGCAAATTGCGCAACACGTTCCGCTATATGCTGGGCGCGCTAGACGGGTTTTCGGATGCGGAAAAGGTCGCAGTCGCCGACATGCCTGAGCTGGAACGCTATGTGCTTCACCTGCTCGCGGATATGGACGTGAAGTTGCGCACGGCGGTCGATGATTTCGACTTCAACACCTATATCAAATTACTAACCGAGTTCGCCAATGAGGACTTGTCCAAGTTCTTCTTCGATATCCGCAAGGATTGCCTGTATTGCGACGCTCCGACCGATCCCAAGCGGATGGCTTACCGCACAGTGCTCGACATCCTGTTCCACGCGCTGGTGCGCTATGCTGCGCCGGTGTTGGTGTTTACGGCGGAGGAAGTGTGGCAGACGCGGTTTGGGCCGGATGCGGACAGCGTGCACTTTGCGGATTGGCCGGAGGTTGATTCTGGGTGGGCGGATGGGACTGCATTTAATACAAAGTGGGAGCGCTTGCGCATTCTTCGGTCGGCAGTGACCCGAGCCGTTGAGCCGCTGCGCCGTGATCGTAAATTAGGCTCAAGCCTCGAAGCTGAAGTCGACATCGCATTATTACAGAGCGATGATCAGGCGGTAATTAACTCGGTAGACTTCAATGAAATATGTATAGCCGCGCGCGTCACTCCTCATTTTGGCATAGTTTTTACAGAAGCCTGGGATGATGAGGTAATCTCATCGGGGTCTGTGGCCGTCACAACCAACCACAAATGCGGCCGCTGCTGGCGGCACTTGCCCGAAGTCACCGGAGACGGTGCGCTGTGTGGGCGGTGTGATGGGGTTATCAATGCATAAAGCCGCCGCACTCCGTCACCCTGAATTTATTTCAGGGTCCATTTCCCCGCATAGCTCTGCTTTAGCTGCACGATGGATGCTGAAACAAGTTCAGCATGACGAATATTGTGGTTAGAGAGAAGAGATGACCACCAATACATCCAAATTCCGCCTGCAAGGCATCATCCTTGCGTCGCTGATCTTCATCGCCGACCAAGCGGTCAAATACGTGATGATCGGGCCGTTACAGCTGAAAAGCCGTGCTGTAATCCATATCATCTCGTTCTTCGACCTGCGCTGGGCCGAGAATCGCGGCGTTTCGATGAGTTTTTTGACCGCAACCAGCGATACACAGCGGTGGTTGCTCGTCGCGCTGACCGCCACAATTGCCGTAATCGTCGGCATATGGATGCTGCGCGAAAAACTGCGTGGCGATGTGCTGGCGCTGGCGCTTGTGCTCGGCGGGGCGTGCGGGAATATCGTGGACCGGGTGCGATACGGCTATGTTGTCGATTATGCCGATTTGCATTTTGGGACTTTCCGGCCATTTTATATTTTCAACCTTGCCGATGCCTGCATTACCATTGGTGTGCTGATATTGCTTGCCCGCGCGTTCCTGATGCGCGAAAAGGCACCTCAAGAGACACAAGACGTTCAGCAAAGCGCAAGCACCGCGGACGTAACGGAGAGTTTATGAAATCCAAATTTGTAATCAGCCTGTGTGCATTTGGCCTGTTTGGCGCGCTTTCTGCCTGTGGTTCCACCGGCTTGCTTGACCGCAATCGTCCCGATGAATTTGCCGTCACGCGCGCCGCGCCTTTGACAATTCCATCTGAATTTACGTTACCAACACCGCAACCAAATGCACCGCGCCCACAGGAAAGCGATAGCAAGACCCAAGTGCTTGATGCGATGTTTGGCGGCACAGCGCCTGCACCGCGTTAATTTGATAATCTTGTGTTACATGGCCCGGAATACATGAATGGATAAGAATATGAAAAACAAACTGGCCCTTATTGGTATGTTCGCCCTGTTGCCCGCGCTTTCGGGTTGTGCATCGGTTGGCAATGCAGGCCAAGCCCTATGGGATCTGGATATACGCAGTAACCAAGCATCCACACAGCCGGTAACCAGCCGCGTCGCGCCGCTTGTTGTTCCGCCCGATTTCGCCCTTGTCCCGGCACAAACGGCCGCTCCACGTCAACAGGATGGTGGACAGGATCAGCTGCTCGAAGCCATGTTTGGCGGGGCCTCTGCACGTTCGGGTTCGGAAAGTGCCGTAATCCGTGCGGCTGGTGCCTCAGAAGCCGGTATCCGCACCGCTGTTGGCGATCCGCAGACCAATACGGTCAATAAGGGTTCGGTAACCCGCGACATTATCGCCGCGCCAGAAGGCGACGGGCAAACGGCGCAGTCGGTAATACCGGGGTAAAGAGTGATCTTGGCGTTAAGCGAAAAAATGAACTAAGTTCAGTTAGTTTAGTTTATTTGAGATTGATTCATGCTGACCGTCAATATCCATGATGCCAAAACGCAGCTGTCCAAGTTAATCGCGATGGCAGTAAACGGCGAACCCTTCATAATTGCCAAAGCAGGCAAGCCGATGGTGAAGGTGGAGGCTATCACTGAGACAAACAATTTACCGAAATCACGTCTCGGCGGCCTTCGGGGTCAAATGTTTATCGGTGAGTATACGGGTTTTCCAGAGGATATGGGCCCAGACTGGTAAGCGGAGATCGAAGACAGCTTTTACAATGGAAAGCTGTTTCCTTGATAGTTGATACGCATATCTTGATATGGGCATTAAATGATCCTGACAGGCTGCCAGAACAGTTAAAAGCAGAATTGGACAAGAAAGAGGAAACCCCGTTTTTTAGCGTTATCAACATCTGGGAAATAGCTATCAAATTGGTGAAGCATAAATCTTTCCGCGTCAGTCCAAACGAAGTGCGGCAAACGTTGTTCCGTGACGGTTGGCGTGAATTGGAGTTTAAGGGCGAACATGCGGCTGCCGTAGCGCGGCTTCCGTTAATCCATGGCGACCCATTTGATCGTGCTATGATTGCGCAGGCTTTAGTGGAAAACCGGCAATTGGTAACTGCGGATGCCTTTTTGGCTAATTATGGTCCGATGGTAAGGTTAGTTATAGAACATGATGACTTCACAATAAATCACACGGCGCGTTCGTGACGTGTAGAGATAATGTGATCAAACTCTAACGACCCAATCTGGATTGCAAATATACTGCTAGGTCACGTGCACTGTTTAAGTGAGAAGTAATTTCTGGTTCGTATCTGGTCGGCATAGGGAGGTTTAATTTCTTGTGCAGCTCCTCCAACAAATCTTCTAAATCGTCATTATCGTCAAAATAAAAACCGAGAAGCCCATCGTCTGGATGCGGAGCGACGCCTTTGACGCAGAGAGGCTTTAAGCTGGCATAGAGCAATCCGGCAACCGTTTCTCCAACCCCGGACTTGGCCATCTCTGTGACATAATCCTGTCTGCCAAGACCAGGTCTCTGCCGTGCGATACGTCGTTGCATGCGGACCCAAGTGATGTTTCCCCAGACAGTTACAACTATGAATAAGGCAAAAAGCCAGCCAGCGAGCAGCCACCCGCTCATGCCCTGACCCCTGCTTCCTCCACACCCGTGCTGTTGTGACGTAGAGCCTTCAAAACCGTTTCAACAATCTGCGGTGCATTTAGCCCTGCATCGTCATATTGTTTTTGCGGGTTATCATGTTCCTGAAACATATCAGGCAAACGCAATGTGCGGATTTTCAGGCCTGCATCGGTAAGGCCCAAATCGCTGGCGAGTGTTAGCACATGCGCGCCCAAACCGCCGATTGCAGCTTCTTCGACCGTCACCACAACCTCGTGGCTGGCTATCAAATGCCGGATCATATCTTCATCGAGCGGCTTGGCAAAGCGCAGGTCGGCAACGGTCGTCGACAGTCCTTTTGCATCGAGCGTATCAGCAGCCTTTAATGCCTCGGCAAGCCGGGTACCAAGTGCCAGGATCGCGACCTTTTTGCCCTCGCGCACAATACGGCCTTTGCCGATCTCAAGCTGCACAGGCACTTCGGGAAGGGGCACGCCGGTGCCATTGCCACGCGGATAACGGAACGCAATCGGGCCGCTGTCATGGAGTGCTGCGGTATAAGTCATATGAACCAATTCGGCCTCGTCTGACGGAGCCATGACCACAAAATTCGGCAACGTCGCCAGATAGGTGACGTCAAACGAACCGGCATGGGTGCTGCCATCCGCGCCAACCAATCCGGCACGGTCAATCGCAAAGCGCACAGGCAGGTTCTGGATTGCGACGTCATGCACAACCTGATCATAAGCGCGCTGCAGGAAGGTGGAGTATATCGCACAGAACGGGCGCATACCTTGAGCCGCAAGTCCTGCTGCAAAAGTGACGCCGTGCTGTTCGGCAATACCAACATCAAAACTGCGGTCAGGATGGGCAGCTGCAAATTTATCAACGCCGGTCCCGGATGGCATTGCAGCAGTTATCGCGCAGATGCGGGGATCGGCATCGGCAAGCTTCGCCAACGTTTCGCCAAAGACATTCTGATACGCAGGCGGCCCGCCACCGGGGCCTTTATCCTGCTTGCCGGTGATAACATCGAATTTGACGACACCGTGATATTTGTCTGCCGCAGCTTCGGCCGGGGCATATCCCTTACCTTTTTGGGTGACGACATGGATCAAAACCGGCCCTTCGGCATTATCGCGAACATTTTCGAGGACGGGGATCAACTGATCGAGATTATGGCCATCAATAGGACCAACATAATAGAAACCGAGTTCTTCAAATAACGTCCCGCCCATGGCCATACCGCGCGCGAATTCCTCCGCCTTGGACGCGGCACCGTGCACGCGCCGTGACAACCGCTTGGTCAGCTTGCTCGCCAATTTGCGCAGGCCCAGATACTCGCTGCTCGATACCAGCCGCGCCAGATAAGCGGACAGGCCACCAACGGGCGGCGCGATCGACATGTCATTGTCATTAAGGATCACGACCAAACGGTTGCCCGCGACTTGCGCATTGTTCATCGCTTCATAGGCCATGCCCGCACTCATCGCGCCGTCGCCGATGACCGCTATACCTTTGCCCGGCGTGCCTGCTAGTTTGTTGGCAACGGCAAAACCCAAAGCAGCGCTGATCGAGGTCGAACTATGCGCCGCGCCGAACGGATCATATTCGCTCTCGCTGCGTTTGGTAAAACCGGATAGTCCACCGCCAGTGCGCAATGTACGGATGCGGTCACGCCGTCCGGTCAGGATCTTGTGCGGATAGCATTGATGTCCCACATCCCAGACCAGCCGATCAACAGGCGTATTGAACACATAATGGATCGCTGTAGTGAGCTCGACTACGCCTAAGCCCGCGCCCAAATGCCCGCCAGTGACCGAAACGGCTGAAATCGTTTCGGCGCGCAGCTCATCGGCCAATTGGCGCAATTGCGACACTTCAAGCTTACGGAGATCGGCGGGGAGATGGACTTGGTCCAATAAAGGCGTTTGCGATACAATAGACATATTTTTGCAATAACGGCTAAAATCGGGGCTGTCGAATGACTTATGCTGAACGGCTATTCACAATTAGAACAGGTGCCGCGTACTTCAATGACGGGCCGCACATTGGCAAAGCCTGCGCCTGCTGCGGCCTTGCGTACATTGCTCGACAATGCGTCATCGTCCAGATGTGTTGCCGTGCCGCACACATCACAGATCAGGAAGATGCAGTCGTGCATGCACCCTGGATGCGTATTGGCAATATAGGCGTTGGCGCTTTCCACGCGGCGCGCAAGGTTGGTGGCGACGAACAGGTCAAGGATACGGTAGACGCTGTTGGGGGCAACGCGCTTTCCCCGCTTTTGCGAGACCAGGTCGGCCACGTCATAGGCAGAGGCCGGTTTGACAAAGGTTGATAGCACGTCAAAAATGTCCGCGCGCATATCGGTCCATTGTTCGCCCGCCTCGATAAGTGCGGATTTTGCGGCGCTGGTCAGCGATTCGCTTGCGTGGTCGTGATGATGATGTAAGGCCATGCAATCAATCTAAGCGTTTGGTCCGCCAAGAGCAATATTTTAGCGAATGGCCCTGTGGTTCAGGATATGGCCAATGGCCAATATGGCAACGCCCAGGATCGTCAGCGCAACTTCGCGGTTGCTATGCTCCATCATCAAACCACCCGCCATGATCGATATACCAACGGCACCGATCGCGGCAGGCAGGAACAGGCCGTGCTCGCTAAACCCCTTGCCCAATGCCAATGCACCAAACAGGATCGCACCGATCAGGCCAATCTCGTGGATTACAGGATTGAGCAAATAGCCCCCGGCAGAAGCAACGAGGACTAATATTACCGATGTCGCGAGGCAATGGACTAGGCACAGCGTAGCAAGCCCCAAACCGAGCCCGTCCCAACGCCATTTTTTCCAATACCGAACCATGATGAATGATCTTTGCCATGATTCGAATAAGGTTACAATATATCATTTCAACATCGGATTGCGGTTTTTGCAAGAGGCTGGTCTTTTTACCAGTGTTGCGTGTAGTGCGGCGCGCAGGCATAAAGTACCTATGACTGAAACTACGTTTAGCCCGGCTGACTTCATCCCCGAAAAGCGGATCGCACTTTCACGACCGGATGCCATTGCCAATTGGCTGCTGTTTGTTGCGATGCTCGTATTCGCAATGGTTGTGGTGGGCGGGATTACGCGACTGACCGAATCGGGCCTTTCGATTACTGAATGGAAACCGGTCAGCGGCACTCTGCCCCCTCTGAATGAGACTGCATGGGCAGAGGCTTTTCAAAAATACCAACAGATCCCTGAATATAAGGAGATCAGTGGTCCCGCCGGAATGACTCTGTCACAGTTCAAGTTCATTTTCTTTTGGGAATGGGTGCACAGGCTTTTGGGCCGCGTTATTGGTCTTGCCTTTGCGCTGCCGTTCCTGTGGTTCGCGCTCAGACGGGCTATCCCAAAAGGCTATGGCTTGCGGTTATTCGCGTTGCTTGCGCTTGGCGGGTTGCAGGGTACAATTGGTTGGTGGATGGTTGCTTCGGGCTTGAGCGAGCGCACTGACGTTAGCCATTTCCGGTTGGCGACACATTTGTTGACGGCGCTGTTTATTTTGGGCGGGCTTGTCTGGACTGCGCTCGACCTGAAAGGCTTGGCTAAAGATGCCCTTACCAAACCGGCACGTTTGAACGGATTTGTGTTTACGGTTTTGGCCATAGTTTTTATCCAGTTGCTGTTCGGCGCGTGGGTCGCGGGGATGAATGCGGGATCGGTTGCGAACACATGGCCGCTAATGAACGATCATCTGGTGCCTGACGGCATTGATTGGACGGGCGGCGCACTTAACGCCTTTGCCAATGATCCTTACCTGGTTCATTTCGTCCACCGTTGGTGGGCATGGGTGGCGGTGGCGGCGCTTATCCTGCTCGCTCGCCGGGTTAAGCAAGCTGGCATCCGCCCGGCCAGTATCGCGATCCACAGCGCCTTTGGTATTCAAATCTTGCTCGGTATTGCAACAGTGATGACCGGCGTGAACATAGTGTTGGCGGTGTTGCACCAAGCGGTCGGGGCATTACTGGTGGCGAGCTGTGTCTGGGGCGCGCATAGCATTGGCAGGCAGCAAAAATAACAAGGGTATTATTTTACCCGTCGCAAGACGCCCGCTTTTGCTTGACTAATCCCATCAGTATCGCCATTAGCGCTGTTTCTTGCTGAGTGACATTTCGTCATCCGGTGATTCTCTTCAGGTTCGAAAGGTAAGGTATAGCGCCCATGAAAACGCTGTCCAAAATCACAAAGTCGATCCGTCCACAGGACGTCGAAAAATCGTGGATTCTCATCGATGCAGAAGGCTTGGTCGTTGGCCGGGTTGCCAGCATTATCGCCAATATTCTGCGCGGCAAGACCAAGCCAAGCTATACTCCGCACGTTGATTGTGGTGACCATGTTGTCGTCATTAATGCGGACAAGGTGAAGTTCACGGGCAACAAGCTCAAAGACAAAATCTATTATCGCCACACCGGCTATATTGGCGGGATCAAGGGTATTACTGCTGGCAAAGTGCTTGACGGCAAATTCCCTGAGCGCGTGCTTGAAAAAGCGGTTGAGCGCATGGTTCCGCGCGGCCCGCTTGGTCGCGCCCAAATGCGTGCGCTGCATCTTTATAACGGCGCTGAACATCCCCATGACGGCCAACAGCCAACAATGCTCGACGTTGCGTCAATGAACCGTAAGAATAAGGTGGGTGCATAATGTCAGACATTGATACCACAACAACCAACTCGCTCTCCGACCTTGGAGCGATTGCTGCTGAAGCAACTGGTGCTGCGCCTATTCAGGCACCAGCCCCGCTTCGTGAACAAGTCCTTGACAAGCAAGGTCGTGCGTATGCAACCGGTCGTCGTAAAGACGCCGTTGCCCGCGTATGGCTAAAGCCAGGTACAGGCAAGATCACCGTCAATGGCCGTGATCAGGAAGTGTATTTCGCACGGCCAACACTACGCCTTGTCATCAACCAAGTGTTCGACATTACCGAACGCCGCGGTCAATATGATGTTGTCGCAACCGTAAAGGGCGGCGGTCTTTCGGGCCAAGCAGGTGCGGTAAAGCACGGCATCAGCCAAGCCCTGACCCGCTATGAACCCACATTACGCAGTGCAGTTAAGGCCGAGGGTTTCCTAACCCGCGATAGTCGCGTCGTCGAGCGTAAGAAATACGGTAAAGCCAAGGCGCGTAAGAGCTTCCAGTTCTCGAAGCGTTAAGTTTTACAGTTTTGCACAACAAAAAGGCGGTCCTTTGGGCCGCCTTTTTTGCGGGAACAGAATGGCTTGCATATTGCGGCAAGCGCTGCATAACCGCCCTATGATCAAATATATCCTGCTTGCATTGTTAGTAGCCACCCTTTCTTTTGGCGCATGGTTTTATTCCAAATCCGACCCACAAAAACTCGACTTCGCCGACCGGATCTGGACGGGGAAAGCGGAATATGATGGCACACCAGTTATCGGCTTACCTTATGGAAAGGACGAACGGCAAAAGCTTGATGTCTACACGCCGACCTTAAAAAGCAAGGATGCTTATCCGGTGCTGGTCTTCTTCCACGGCGGCGCATGGCGCGATGGGGAGCGTGACGGTTACGGCTTTTTGGGCCGTGCATTTGCCGCACGCGGGATCGTGACGATCATCGCCGACTACCGGAAAACGCCACAGGTAAAGTTTCCCGCCTTTGTCGAGGATGCCGCAAGCACAATCGCATGGGCCCATAATAATGCCTCCAAATATCAAGGTGACCCTGCCAAACTCTATATCATGGGGCATAGTGCCGGCGCGCATATCGCGATGATGGCGGCGCTGGATAAGCAGTGGCTTGCGAGAGACGGGCTTGATCCCTCGGTGATTGCCGGTGTCATCGGGCTTGCCGGGCCCTATGACTTCCTGCCGCTTACCACCGATTCGTCAAAGCTTGCGCTGGGCCATTGGCCAAAGCTGGAAGAAACCCAGCCGATTACCTATGCGCGGCCCGATGCGCCGCCGATGTTGTTACTGACCGGAGATATCGACACCGTTGTAAAGCCACGCAATAGCAGAATACTTGCCGCCAGAATCACAGAATTAGGGGGCAAAGCGATCCTCAAAACCTATCCCAAGGTCGATCATGCCGGTATCATCATGGCAGTATCGCGGGCGTTCCGGAACAAGGCAGACGTGCTTAAAGATGTCACTGACTTCATCAAAACACGCTGATCTCTATATTCTTGGTTAATGAGTAATTTACTATTTTGTCCGATATATGATGCCATGTACGTATTTCGCGTGCGAAGATGGTGGCTGAATGAAATATTATCGCGACTTTTTTGCCTATTGGTCGGATTTCCGTGACGAGCTAGCCATGCTCAAACGCGCCAGCAGCCTTGAAAATCGTGCTCTGCTGCTCGCGCAGTTGGAAGCAGCAACATATGCCCATGTATCGATGATACCATCCGGCATTGTCACCATATGGATTGCAGCTGTCATGCTGTTTTTGGGCGTACATTCGCAGTATAGCCTTTATGTTGCAGCGCTTCTGACTATTGCCAATTTATCGGGCTACACCACGCATGTAAGAGTGCGTGACTATGTCGAAGCGGATGATCCCGATGGCGGCTATCTCATCAAGTTGCGCCAACGCTTTTGTGTGCAAGTTATCGCGGTTGCCGTTTGCTGGTCGCTCATGTTCTTTGTGATTTGGGCGGTAAACGATCCGCTTACCAATATTATAGCGGCAGCAATGACCTTTGGAATTATCGGTGTCGCTGCTCTGGTTTATCTATGTTTGCCCGGTGCAATGAACCGCGGAATAACCATTTTGACTGTCGGAGGCATGACCGCACCTTATTTATCGGGCAATAATATGCCTTGGTATTTCTTTATTGGTACAATGTTCTACGGACTGAGCCTCAACCGCATAGCCATGCAACAATGGCAGTATTTCCTGAAATCCATCGATAATGCGCATGAATTCGCAGCTAAGCAAAAGGGCTTTTTCGAACAAGAGCAGCAACGCTTGCAAACAATTGACGACGCCCGCAACACCGCATCCTCGGCGCGCAGTGAAGAGCGTGCACAAAGCGAGGCGCAGCGTAAAACCGATATGACGCGCCTTGCCAGCGAATTTGAAAGCTCTATCCACGCGATTATTGATGCACTTGGTAACGCAATGCGGGCCGTCGGCAGTTCATCCCAGCAATTGGCGTCGATTGGTGTACAAACCCGCGAACGCACCGATGCGATGGCCGATATGGCCAAAAATATGAGTGAAGCCATCCATTCCGTGGCGGCGGCAACGCGGCAACTGGGCGATTCCGCCGATGCTATTTCATCGCAAGTCCATGACCAGGTCCAGGCAGCAGGAGCGGCTACCAAGAGCAGTAATGAGGGTCAGATAGCGATCACAACATTATCGGTTGATGCAGAGCAAGTAAGCAAGATTGCCGATATAATCCAGAATATCGCCGGGCAGACGAACTTGCTTGCGTTAAATGCCACGATTGAGGCGGCGCGTGCGGGTGAAGCGGGGCGTGGTTTTGCCGTTGTCGCACAAGAGGTAAAATCGCTCGCTAACCAAACCCACGGCGCGATCGGGTCGGTCACCGGCACCGTCGCCAATATCCGGAGCCAGATGCTTTCTGCCGCTCAAACTGTAGGTGATGTTGCCGAGCAGATCGGCCAAGTTCAAAACGGCGCAGGACATATTGCAGCGGCCGTAACCCAGCAACAGGCCGCGACACGTGAAATCACAATCCATGCCGAAAACGCGGCAAGCGATGCGGAACATGTCTTTGAATTTAGCCGCGAGGTAAATGAAGCCGCCGTGCAGGTGGGTGAAGTCGCCGATGAGATGCAATTGGTAATGGCGGGGCTAGAAGCCCGTGCACGAGCGCTTCAAGATGCCAGCCAGGAATTTTTAGGGCGCCTGCGTGCGGCTTAGAATGGGATGAAACCCGCAGAAATACGTGCAAGTTCACAGTCAAATCAGCACTTGGCTGTAGGATAGAAATCCAACATTTGCCTGTCAGCTTTCATCCATAGCTGCGCAAATATGATAACATTTTAGACAATTCAAAGAGCCATATGCACGCTCGCAAATGAAATCCTACATTTCAACTGTTCTGTTTTCAGGGCTCATCACCGCCGGTCGGTAGACTTCAATCCACGGCCTAAACGGTTTGCGCCAAGAGCAATTCTGTCATCGGTCCAATTGGCGACAAAGGTTGTGTTGCGATCCACGCCGGGTGCGATGCTCGCGTCATTGTCGCGAATTACGAGGCCGGCACTGCTGCGGGTTTTTCCTTCAGGCGCAATGGTAATGAACGCGCTGTAATTCTCTTTGCTTTCGCCTTGAACGAACACATTACCGGTGATTTGACCCGTAGCCCCGCCGGGCAGGTCGATCATGTAATTGGTTTCTTTGCCCCGGCTGTCGTCAAACGCATTGTTGCGAATGGCGACCTGTGCCGCACGGCTTTTGACATAATGGCCGCCATTGCCGCGTTCAAAACGGCTGTTGGTGACGCTCAGCGATCCATAATTACCGATATAGATGCTGTGTGCGCAAGACAGCCCGCGATCACAGCGCCCGAGGCCAGAAAACGTGGTCTGATCTATGGTGATTGCGCTGCTTTCATCGTCGGCGGTCAAAATACCTTGTTCGCTGTTGCGGAATATCGAACGGGTAATGGAAAGATTGCCTTTTTCCAGCCGGATACCCGAACCATTGGCATCAGCAACAGCCATATTCTGGAACACGATCCCGTCGACGCTCGCATTTTCACCGCGAAGCACCAGAGCCGCCTTGCCTTCGCACGTTCCGCCATCAAAAACTGTTTGTCCAGGAACAGCCGCACGAAAAGCAATGCTGCCTGTGGTTTGCACGGCACAGTCCCTGAATGACCCCGGACGAATGACGATCGTACCCTCGTTCTGGCCAATTGCATCAACCGCTTGTTGCAAAGAACCATAACCCCGGCCGCTTTCCGCAACGGTATAGGGCGCAGTCCCATTTTGCGCAGAAGTTGCCGTTGCGACGAGCGCGAGTCCAGCGAGAAGATAGGTTTTGGTCATAACAAATGCCTCGAATGATCGGTATGTCTTGTGCTTTATCTTACGGTCCATGTTGCAATCCAGCGCATTAACCACGGCTTAGCAAAGCTGTCCGAACGGGGGACAGTTTAGGTCCGGATTGTTTAGAGCGGGATGCCCTTAATCGTTTAGATTGGGCCGAAGATATTGTTTGGCCCGGTCCAGGTCAAGACCGCGCCTGCCTGCATAGTCCGCCACCTGGTCCTCGCCAATCCGTGCCACACCGAAATATTCAGACTGTTGATGGCCGAAGTAAAAGCCGGATACCGCCGCTGTTGGCAACATTGCAAAGCTTTCAGTCAGGGTAATTCCGGTCTTGTGCGTGGCATCGAGCAGGTCGAACAATATCGGTTTCAGGCTATGGTCGGGGCACGCGGGATAGCCCGGAGCCGGGCGGATGCCACGATATTCCTCACGGTTGAGCGCCTCCATTGTGAACTGCTCATCCGGCGCATAGCCCCATAGCTCTTTTCGCACATGTTCGTGCATACGTTCTGCGAACGCTTCGGCCAGCCGGTCGGCCAGCGCCTTAAGCATGATGTCGGAATAGTCATCAATTTGCGCCTTAAACTGCGCCAGATGCGTGCCGATGCCGTGGCCGGTTGTAACCGCAAAGCCGCCAATCCAGTCGCCGTCATTGCTAATAAAGTCGGCCAAGCACATATTCGCCCGGCCTTCACGCTTGGCGATTTGTTGGCGCAGGAAGGGCAGGCGCACATGGCTTTCATCGTCAAGATGGATGACCACATCATCGCCGTCGCGTGCGCACGGCCATAGCCCCGCCACACCTTTGGCACGCAACCATTTTTCGTTCACAATTTTGTCGAGCATCGCTTGCGCATCGGCAAACAGGTTGGTTGCGCTTTCGCCGACAACCTCGTCGCTCAGAATTGCGGGATAATTGCCGTGCAGTTCCCATGCGCGAAAGAACGGCGTCCAATCGATATAGTTCCGCAGATTGGCCAAATCCCAATCGTCATAGACATGCACACCGGGTTGCAAGGGGGCGGCCGGTTTCAGGCTCTCGTCAATCTCGAAAGCATTGGCGCGTGCTTCTTCGAGTGTTGCCAGCGGCTTTGCGGTTTTGCCTGCGCGGGCGATGCGGATATGTTCATATTCTTCGCGGGTATCGGCAACGAATTTATCCGCCATCGTGTCGCTGACCAAGGTTCCGGCAACACCCACAGCACGGCTGGCATCATTCACATGCACGACAGGGCCGGAATAGACCGGCTCAATCCTCAGGGCGGTATGCGTTTTCGATGTTGTCGCGCCGCCAATCAGCAACGGCATTGTCATCCCGGCCTTTTGCATTTCTTCGGCCACGGTCACCATTTCATCAAGCGAGGGCGTAATCAGCCCCGACAGCCCGATCATATCGGCGTCATTTTCATTCGCGGCTTTCAGGATATCGGGCCAAGCCACCATCACGCCCAGATCGACAATTTCAAAGCCATTGCATTGCAGAACTACGCCGACGATGTTCTTGCCGATATCGTGCACGTCACCCTTGACCGTCGCCATGATGATCTTGCCCTTGCCCTTTGCCCCTGCAACCTTTTCAGCCTCGATGTAAGGGAACAGATGCGCGACCGCTTTCTTCATGACGCGCGCGGATTTGACGACTTGCGGCAGGAACATTTTACCTGACCCGAACAGATCGCCAACCACATTCATGCCGTCCATTAACGGCCCTTCGATCACCTCGATCGGACGGCCGTTTGCGGCTTTAATCGCAAGCCGTGCTTCTTCGGTGTCGTCAACCACATAAGCATCAATCCCTTTGACAAGGGCGTGTTCCAGGCGTTTGTTGACGCTCCAGCTGCGCCACTCAGCCTCTTCCTTTTCAACTGACGGGTCGATACCGCGATATTTTTCAGCCAGTGCAATCAGGTTATCCGTGGCTTCGTCTTTGCGGTCAAAGATCACATCTTCGCACGCATCGCGCAGGGTGGGTTCGATATCGTCATAGATATCAAGTTGGCCCGCGTTCACGATCGACATATCCAATCCGGCGGGAATGGCGTGGTACAGGAACACACTGTGCATCGCCCGGCGGACGGTTTCATTGCCGCGGAAGCTGAACGACAGGTTGGATAACCCGCCCGAGAAATGGACGTGCGGACAGGCGGCCTTGATCTCCGCCACGGCTTCGATGAAATCCAAACCGTAGCGCCGGTGTTCGTCGATTCCGGTGGCGACGGCAAATACGTTGGGATCGAAGATGATATCTTCAGGCGGGAAGCCGATATCAGTGAGTACCTTGTAAGCGCGTTTGCAAATCTCGACCTTGCGCTGCTTGGTATCGGCCTGACCCTTTTCATCGAATGCCATGACGACCACTGCGGCACCGTACGCCATACATTTGCGCGCATGTTCGCGGAACTGGTCTTCGCCTTCTTTCATGCTGATCGAATTGACGATGGGTTTGCCGGATACGCATTTCAGGCCAGCCTCAATCACCGACCATTTGGAACTGTCGATCATCAGCGGCACACGCGCGATATCGGGTTCAGCGGCAATACGCTTGATGAACTTGGTCATCGCTTCGTGCGCGTCGAGCAAGCCTTCATCCATGTTGATGTCGATAATCTGCGCGCCGTTTTCGACCTGGTCACGCGCGACCTCGACCGCGGCTTCATAATCTCCGGCAAGGATCAGCTTCTTGAACTTGGCGCTGCCGGTGACATTGGTACGCTCGCCGATGTTGACGAAGCTTGAGCCGGTTTGGGTGTTGGTCATATGTTAAAATGCCATTCTAAAGCTTGATAAAAAACAGTTTCATAGCTTCGTCATTGCGAGGAGCGTAGCGACGAAGCAATCCAGTGTTGTGCAGGAACACCCTGGATTGCCGCGCTTCGCTCGCAATGACGAAGTTAAAAGTTTGTTGCACGCTAAGCCGCCATCACAAACGGTTCCAGCCCGGCCAACCGCGTCGCAACCGCAGGCGTGGGAATAACCCTTGGCGCGCGGTCCTCTACGGCTTTTGCAATCGCGGCGATATGCGCTGGCGAGGTACCACAGCATCCGCCAACAACATTGACCAGCCCGTCGTCCAACCACTGCCCGATGAGTTGCGCCGTTGTTTCGGGCAGCTCGTCATATTCCGCCAAGTCATTAGGCAGGCCCGCATTAGGATACGCCATCACCAACACATCGGCTTGTTTGGCGAGCGCTTGCAAATGCGGACGCAACAGGTCTGCCCCGAACGAACAGTTTAATCCAACGGTCAGCGGCTTGGTATGCCGGATCGCGGCCCAAAATGCCTCAACCGTGTGGCCAGACAGATTGCGCCCCGCCATATCGGTAATCGTCATCGACATCATCAGCGGCACATCGCGGCCGCACGCCGCCGCCGCTTCATTCGCCGCCATTGCCGCGCATTTGGCGTTGAGTGTGTCAAAGATTGTTTCGACCAGCAGAAAATCAACACCGCCTTTGATTAAAGCATCGCATTGTTCGCGGTACATATCCTTTAGCTCGTCAAACTCAATCTCGCGGTACCCCGGATCGTTGACGTCGGGGGATAAGGACAGGGTCTTGTTCGTCGGGCCAACCGAACCAGCGACAAAACGGCGTTTGCCGTCCTTCGCCTCGGCACGGTCACAACATGCACGCGCAAGAATGGCCGCATCGACATTCAATTGTTCAACCAGATGTTCGGCACCGTAATCGGCCATCGCCACTTTGGTCGAGCTGAACGTATTGGTTTCGATCATGTCCGCGCCAGCATCCAGATAGGCATCATGGATCGCACCAATAATATCGGGGCGGGTGATTGAAAGCAGGTCGTTATTGCCCTTTTGATCCTTGGTCAGTTCCAAGTCGCCGCGATAGTCCGCTTCTTGCAGCTTATATTTCTGGATCGATGTACCGTATCCGCCATCAAAGACCAGGATTTGCACAGCCGCACGCTTGGTAAAGGCTTCTCTTGCACTTATCACGCGGCTTGCTCCTTTTGTACCGGCACAGGCCGTTTGCCGAGCAAATGACAAATGGCATAAGCAAGCTCGGCCCGGTTGAGGGTATAAAAATGGAAATGCCGGACACCGCCTGCATAAAGCTTGCGGCTCATCTCCGCAGTCAGCGTTGCTGCTACCAAGGCCCTTGCCGATGGGTGGTCGTCAAGACCTTCATACAGGTCATCCATCCATTGCGGAATAACCGCTCCGCACATCCCGGCAAATTTACGCGCCTGTGCCACATTGGAAACAGGAAGTATGCCCGGGACAAGCTCATGTTCAATGCCAGCCACCGCACAATTATCCCGGAAACGGAAGAAGTTTTCAGGATCAAAAAAGAATTGCGTGATCGCCCGCGTTGCACCTGCGTCCAGTTTGCGTTTGAGATTGTCGATATCGCTTTGTGCACTATCTGCATCAGGATGCGTTTCGGGATAGGCCGCAACCGATATATCAAACGGCGCAATCTCCTTTAAGCCTTCGACAAGATCGGCCGCACTTGCATAGCCGTCCGGATGGGGC
>JAYUPC010000087.1:0-36353 GCA_043760355.1 Sphingomonadales bacterium | reverse complement strand
CCTTGATCGAACCCGCCTCAATCGTCACATGATGCGCATGCAAGCGGCCAAGTGGCTTGGCGGTATCCGAAACAGTTGCAACTAAACCCGTCGGATTGGAGAGCGAACCGGCATCTCCCATCTGCCCGCCGCTCTCGCCGTAAAATGGCGTCTGGTTGGCAATCAACATCACACTGTCACCGGCCTGAGCTACGTCCACTTCGGCCCCGTCTTTGACCAAGGCGACAACCTGTCCTTCACCTTCGTTCGCCGTGTAGCCGGTAAACTCGGTCGATCCGACGCGCTCGGCAATGTCGAACCAGACGTCGTCCGAAGCTTTCGCGCCGGAGCCTTTCCACGCCGCGCGCGCCATCGCCTTTTGAGTGTCCATCGCCGCATCAAAACCGACGCGATCTATCCCGTACCCTTGCGCGCGCAGCGCATCTTCGGTCAGGTCATACGGAAAGCCGAAGGTGTCATAGAGCTTAAACGCGGTTTCCCCCGCAAGAACATCGCCTAAAGCCATGCTCGTGGTAGCATCGTCGAGCAACCGAAGACCTTTATCCAAGGTTCGCCGGAATTGAGTTTCCTCTTGTTTAAGTGTTGCCTCGATCAACGGTTGCGCGCGCAGTAACTCAGGAAAGGCAGCTCCCATTTCTGCGGCCAAACTGCCCACCAAACGGTGCATCAATGGCTCTTTTGCACCCAAGATATGCGCGTGCCGCATGGCCCGGCGCATGATGCGGCGGAGTACATAACCTCGCCCTTCGTTTGAGGGCATCACGCCGTCTGCCAACAAAAAACTGGTCGAGCGCAGATGATCGGCGATGACGCGGTGACTTGCCTGGCTGACCCCTTCGGCTTTGGTGTTGGTCAACTCTTCTGACGCTTCGATCAGCGCCTTGAAGGTATCAGTATCATAATTGTCTGTTACGCCTTGCAACACGGCAGCAATACGTTCCAAGCCCATGCCAGTATCGATCGATGGCCGGGGTAAGGGCAAGTCACTGCCATCTTCCTGTCGTTCAAACTGCATGAAAACCAGATTCCAAATCTCAACGAAGCGGTCGCCTTCTTCATCGGGAGAACCCGGAGGGCCGCCGAAAATATGGTCGCCATGATCATAGAAAATCTCGCTGCACGGGCCGCACGGGCGGGTATCGCCCATCGACCAAAAATTGTCGTTTGTCGCAATTCGGATGATCCGGTTTTCAGGCAAACCGGCGATCTTGCGCCACAAATCGGCTGCTTCATTGTCGGTATGATAAACGGTCACGGTCAATCTGTCAGGGTTGAGGCCCCATGTTTTGGTGAGCAATTCCCACGCATGAGAAATTGCCTGCTCTTTGAAATAATCACCGAACGAGAAATTTCCGAGCATTTCAAAAAATGTGTGATGCCGCGCGGTATAGCCGACATTGTCGAGATCGTTGTGCTTGCCACCCGCCCGCACGCATTTCTGACTTGAAGCAGCGCGCGGAATTGCTCGGCTTTCAAGGCCGGTGAAGACATTTTTGAACGGTACCATGCCTGCATTGACGAACATCAATGTCGGATCATTATACGGCACGAGCGGTGCAGAGGGCACGACATCATGGTCGGCATTGGCAAAATGATCGAGGAATGCGCGGCGTATATCGTTCGTTGAAGTCATAGCAATCGCTTAGGGGAGCAAATGGCGGCTTTCAAGCCGGTATTGCGGATGAAGGCGGCAAAGGAAGGTCGTAGATTTGTTGGACATTTTACAGAGCCAATCGACACAAAAATCCACGCTTTTCTGCGCAACTTCACACTGAAATACCGTTTTCCCTGTTGGAAAGAACGCCGTTTGCTATCCCAATAAAACTGCGCAAAACTCACGCAAAATTATAGGGACCGCCCTTTTTGAGTGCCGTTTGAAAGGCCGGACGGGCGTGGATCATGGCAACATAAGCTGCAAGCGCGGAACATTTGTCTGCATAACCCATTTTTATCGCTGCTTCGGCAGGGAAGCTATTCATGATATCTGCGCCACTCAAACTATCGCCGACAAGAAACCCAGAGGGCAAAATCTGGCTGTTGAGGAAGTTGAAATGGCTAGCGAGTTGTTCTTGGATGCGCGGCTGCAAAGGGGCCGCTCCGTCACCGAGCCGCGACGTATAGAGATTGAGCAATATGGGCAACATCGCCGAACCTTCGGCAAAATGCATCAGTTCGAGATACCGGATATGATCATCGGAACCTAATCCGGGAACAAGATGTCCGCCACTATGACGTGCGCAGAGATACTCGACGATCGCACCAGATTCGTAAATGACGCGGCCCTCATCCTCTATCATCGGAGATTTACCCAGCGGATGGATCGCAAGGAGTTCAGGCGGAGCCAAATTGGTGACAGCGTCGCGGGCATAATGCCGGATTTCATAATCGGCGCCCAATTCTTCAAGCAGCCACAAGATGCGTTGCGAGCGGGAATTGTTGAGGTGATGGACGATGAGCGACATTGGAGTGTCCTTTTGGATGATGTAGAGCGTACCGGATAGACGGTTTTTACAATGTCGTCATCCTAAACTGAAATTTTGCCAAATTTGCGCCCGCCTGCGGTGGCCAAGCCACGAAGGCACAGAAGACACAGTTATGCTAAGACCTGCGCTTAAGCAATAACACCCTTTGTGTCTTTGCGCCTTGCATGCCGCAAGCAAGCGCCCAAATCTGCATGGATCTTTTATCATATCGTCCATAGCCAAAGCCCTGCCTATCAATAAGTTGGCCCGCTTCGGGGTGGGTCGAAGCGGGCCGGAGCGCTGGCTTTTGGCGCAGACGCACTTTCTCTGGGGGAGAGAAAGATTTTTCTTGGAAATTGTTCGCCGCCCCACACCCGATGACGCGGTAAAACGGCCCAGCGCATCTTGCCCGGGCCATTAACCGGATTATTCGCTATCCTCTTCGCCTTCGGGCGCTGCCAACATCACTTCGGCAACTTCTTCGGTCTTGCCGCGAATAGCCGCTTCCAACCGACTTGCTACCTCGGGGTTTTCGACAAGATAGGTTTTGGAGTTTTCGCGGCCCTGCCCGATGCGAATCGAATCATAGCTAAACCAGCTGCCCGATTTTTCAACGATCCCCGCCTTCACGCCCAGATCAAGGAGTTCCCCGGTTTTGGAAATACCTTGACCGTACATGATGTCAAACTCGACCTGCTTGAACGGCGGCGCGACCTTGTTCTTTACGACCTTTACCCTTGTGGTATTGCCGACAATATCTTCGCCGTTCTTGATCTGGCCAATGCGGCGGATGTCAAGACGGACCGATGCGTAGAATTTAAGGGCATTGCCACCCGTCGTGGTTTCGGGCGAACCATACATCACACCGATTTTCATGCGGATCTGGTTGATGAAAATCACCATGCAGTTCGAACGGCTGATCGATCCTGTAATCTTGCGGAGTGCCTGGCTCATTAAACGTGCTTGTAATCCGACATGGGTATCGCCCATTTCACCTTCGATTTCAGCCCGCGGTACCAATGCTGCAACCGAGTCGATGACGATAATATCGACCGCGTTTGAACGCACCAAAGTATCGGCAATTTCAAGTGCTTGTTCGCCGGTATCAGGCTGCGACACGATCAAGTTATCAATATCGACGCCCAGCTTCTTGGCATAAGCGGGGTCCAACGCATGTTCGGCATCGATAAACGCGGCCGTCCCGCCGGCCTTTTGCGCTTCGGCAATCACATGCAAGGTTAGTGTGGTTTTACCCGAGCTTTCCGGGCCATAAATTTCGATCACACGACCCTTGGGCAATCCGCCAATTCCAAGCGCAATATCCAAGCCCAATGAGCCGGTCGATACCGCATCGATGCTGATCGCTTCGCGACTACCCAGCTTCATAGCCGACCCTTTACCAAAGGCGCGGTCGATTTGTGCGAGTGCGGCTTCGAGCGCCTTTTCGCGTTCACCATCTTTCATTTTCACGTTATTCCCCGTTTCAATCACTTTGAGATTAGCTGCCATGTTACTTCACTCCTGCTCTAATTTCGAAGACCCACCCGGATCATCTTAAAACAGTATGTATATGTTATGTTCCAAAAGAACAAGAGCGGAACAAATATTTATATCTGTTGTTTTTCAATCCTCAACGCCAATGATAGCGTCGCGCACTGCTTCGGCGATCTGCTGTACTGAAAATGGCTTGGGCAGGAAAAATACATTGTCAAGATTGATCGATTGCCGCAATTGTTCCTCGGCATAGCCAGACATAAACAGGATTTTTACGTCGCCATATTTTGCGCGCAATTGCCGCGCCATCGCCGGGCCGTCCATATTGGGCATTACAACATCAGAGACGATCAGGTCGTAGCGTTTGCCTTCTGCAAAATGCGCCAGACCTTCTTCCCCGTCGCATGCGGTTTCGACAACATAACCTTGCCGCACCAGAGCGCGCTCGGCAACTGCGCGAACCATGTCTTCGTCTTCGACAATCAGCACACGCCCACTACCCCATAAATCGCGAGGTTTTGAAGCCTCCTTTTTTGCGGGAAGTTCCGCAGCAGTCGCTTTGCCAATATGAACTGGCAGATAGATATCAAACCGCGTCCCCTTACCCAGTTCCGAGTCGGCAAAGATAAAGCCACCCGATTGCTTAACGATCCCGTAAACTGTTGAGAGCCCAAGGCCGGTCCCTTTACCGACTTCCTTAGTCGTAAAGAAAGGTTCGAATATTTTGCCTAGGTTCTCTTTGGGGATACCCGTCCCACTATCGCTCATCGACAGGAGCACATAATCCCCGATCGGCAGGATTTCGCTGCGCATCGCCCGGACATCGCTCTGGGTAATGGCCTTGGTCTCGATATTGAGGACACCGCCGCCCTCCATCGCGTCGCGTGCGTTGACGCCGAGGTTAACGATAACCTGCTCCAGCTGACCAGGATCGGCGCGGATGGTACCGGTACCACGCCCATGATGCACCTCCAGACGCACGCGTTCGCCTAGCAAGCGTTTCAACAGGTTCGATACCTCTGCCACCACATCAGGCAATTGCAGGATTTGCGGGCGTAGCGTCTGTTGCCTTGAAAATGCGAGCAATTGCCGTGTCAGGCTGGCGGCGCGGTTGGAATTATTCTTGATCTGCTGGATATCGTCATAGTCACTATCGCCGGGTTGATGACGAAGCATCATCAGGTCGCAATATCCGATAATGGCAGTCAGAATATTGTTGAAATCATGCGCGACACCGCCCGCAAGCTGACCCACGGCCTGCATCTTGGTTGCCTGCGCAACTTGCCGCTTAAGCTTGGTTTCCTCGCTATTGTCCTTCAACCCAATGAGTACCGCTGCATCGCCAAGCCCGCGCACTCCGGCGATCGAAAGCGCGATCACATCGTCGGGCTGGTCCTTAAGCCGGACGGCTATATCACCCGACATAGCACTCCCTGCGGCGTAGCGGCGGATGCTTTCCGACACGGCGGCTTTATCCTCGGCAATAACCAGATCGCCGGGATAAGGCGGCAATTGCTGTGGAGTCATATCGACCACACGTGCAAAGGAATCATTGGCGAACAGGAAACGGCCGTCCCGGTCAACAAGTGCGAGGCCGAGCGGCAATGTGGAGAGCAATTGTTCCACATGGCTGAGCGCCGAAGCCCGGTCGATGGTCGCAGTGTCTTCATCCACCGCAATCAACATCGAAGCACCCTGTTCGCCTGCACTCGCAAGTGGCACATGCATCAAACGTATGGGCAATCCTTTGCGGCCTTCACGTTCAAAGAAAATCCGCCCATGTTCATCCATCCGCATAAAAGCGCTAAACTCGCGCCCTATAATGTTGGAATTTTCATTGCCGGTTGCTCGCATGGCAAAAGCGCTATTGGCCGAACGCAGGCGACCTTCTGAACTAATGCTCGCGACCATTACGCCTGATAATGCCATCGCCCGGCCAATCCGGCCCGTCACAAATTCGCTCGCTCGCGATTCGATATCGAGTTTTTCGACCGGAGCGATCCACCAGAGCAGATATTCATCCCCTGCTCCTGAACGAATGGCACGGGCGCTATATTCGATACTGGCCTTTCGAACGCCATCCGCATTGGCTTGACCGTCGCGCCATGCGGCCCTGGCGAGTTCGATTAGTTGCTCACGCCCGGCGACATCAATATCAAGATCGGTTGGAGAGCGCAGTCCGTCGAACCACTTGGTAAACAGGCTATTGGCGCAGACAAGCCGCCCTGCCCTATCGCTTACCGCAACAGCAGCTCCGGCAAGTTCAGCCGTTGCGCGCGTAATCGACCAATCGGGGGGCAGTACGCCCGCTTCAACGGCAACAGGCCTTGACCGCCTAATGTAATCAACCAGCGCCCAAATCGCGATCAACCCGCCAGCAAAGCCACCAACCAGCGGAATATTGTGCGTAGCAAACCAGATAACAGCAAGCGACATCAACGTTGCCGCCGCAAACATGATTGTCAGTTGGCGACGATAGTTAGCCGAATCCGCTCTGTCCCCGCCAAATAACTGTATTTCTGTAGGCGGGGACATGCTGCTCAAATGATTACCTTACCAAATACGGACGCGTGCCTCGGGTTTGAGGTACAGTTTTCCATTCGTGTCCGGATTGAACGCATCATACCATTTGTCAAGGTTCCGTACCACCCATACACGCTGTGCTGACGGGCTATGCGGATCGGTAATCAATCGTTGGCGCAAATTTGCCTCACGGTAATTGCGTCGCCATACTTGTGCCCAGCCAAGGAAAAACCTCTGATCGCCGGTCATGCCGTCGATTACCGGCGCTTCTTTTCCGCCGAGCGAAGCACGATATGCGTCATAGGCAATAGTTAGTCCTGCTAGGTCGCCGATATTCTCGCCCAGAGTAAATTCGCCCTTTACACTGGCATCTGGAAAAATCTTATAGGCATCATATTGCGCAATCAGCGCCTTACCAGCTGCTTCAAACGCCTTGACATCGCTCGGCGTCCACCAATCGGACAGGCGCCCTTTTTCGTCATATTTTGCGCCTTGATCGTCAAAATGATGACTGGTTTCGTGGCCTATGACAGCGCCAATACCACCATAATTGATGGCTGGATCGGCCTTTGGATCAAAGAAAGGCGGTTGCAGGATTGCTGCTGGAAACACAATCTCGTTCATTCCGAAATTAGCATAGGCGTTCACCGTTTGCGGCAACATGCCCCATTCCCAGCGACGGATAGGCGAACCAAGTTTGCTGATGTTATCGTCAAAACCGAACTGGTTGGACCGCAAATCATTCCCGAACAGATCATTGCTCTTTATTGTGAGCTTGGAATAATCTTTCCAGCGATCAGGATAGCCGATCTTCGTCGTGAAGTTAGCCAGTTTCTGCCGCGCCTTTACTTTGGTTTCCGGCTGCATCCATGCAAGATTATCTATCCGGCGACCCATTGCGGCAAGGACATTTTTTACCAGAACATCCATCGCCGCTTTGGTTTCAAGGGGGAAATATTGCGCAGCATAGCGTTTGCCAACTTCTTCACCAACGGTTCCTTCGGCAAAACCAACGCCGCGTTTCCAACGGGGCTCACGCTTTGGCGTGCCCGACAATGTGGTTCCGTAAAAAGCGAAGGTTGTGTCCGAAACCGCATTTGGCAAAACATTGGCGTATGATTGCAGGCTGTTGACAATCATCTGATCCTTCAACACACCCAAATCAGCCGATCCAAAGATCTTGGCAATGGCGGTGATCGCGCTGGGTTGGTTGACGATAACCGCATCAATCTTCGGGCTAATAGCCTTTAACAAGGGTCCCATTGAAAGTTCTGGCGAAATCGCATCAAGCTGCGCAACCGTCATTTTATTATAGGTTTTGGTCGCGTCCGATGAATCTTCGCGGGTCCACTGCACTGTCGCGATGGATTTCTCCATGTCGTAGATTGCGCCTGCACGAGCTGCTGCATTTTTCTCGCCAGCCAGTTCGAGTATCTTTGTCAGATAGCCCTTATATGCGGTGCGGATCGCTTCGAATTTCTCGCTTTCGACCAGATACATGTCGCGGTCGGGAAGCCCGGTGCCGCCCTGACCAATCTGAAAGATATAAGTTTCTGGATTTTTGTCGTCCTGCCCCACATAACCGCCAAATAATCCACCAACGCCGTTTCGCGCCGCAACAGGCATCATTTTTTTGAACGCTTCTTTGGTTTTGATCGCCCGGATTTTCTTGAGCCAGGGTTGAACCGGCTTCATACCCAGTTTTTCAACAGCAGCTTCATCAAGATAACTGGCGTAAGCAGCGCCAGCCTTGCTATCCTTTTTATCCTTCTCGCTTTCCAAAACGATTTTCACGCGGTCTTTCGACAAATCATCAAGGGCTGTAAACATACCGTAGTTTGATTTGTCTGCCGGGATCGCCGTATTCTTGACCCATACCCCGTTAGCAAACAGGTAAAAGTCATCGGACGGACGAACCGATTTATCCATACCCGTATCATCAAAGCCGTAAGTGCCTAATTGCGGGCCGTCCTTCTTCACATCTTCTTTTGCCGGGGCAGCCGCTGTTTGCGCCCATACAGGCGATGATATGGCAAGAACAGACGCAGTTGCCAGCGCCGCCAGTTTGAAACCCAATTTCATTTTTAATACTCCCCGAAAAGACTCTATACAGGGTGTACTAAGCAGCCACAAAAAGCAAAGAAGCTCTTATCTACCAGTGGCAATAGATTTCGACCGGCGACGCCATTTCCGTGTAATCCACCACCGCCAAAACAGCGCAGAAATTATATATCCCACCACTGCCGCCACAATGGATATGATCGCTAACCCTGCAATACCTTGCACAACAGCCGATGGTGCTTCGGTCCAAATATAATCAAGCCATGCCGAAAGAGGTGCTGAATTCTCGATCAGTTGGTAAAACCGGCCAGAGGCATTGCCCAAATGGAGGATAGATTCGCCCACGTAAACCGAAGCCAGCAATATAAACGGTGTGGTAGCTGGCATCGACAAAAACGTCATTGCCGCACCAAGCGGTATATTCGCACGGATCGGAAGCGCAAGCAGCGCGACGCCTGCGATTTGGACTCCAGGGATCAGCAAAAATATTCCTACAAGCAGACCAAGCGCAACGCCGCGCGGGACAGAACGCCGCGTAAAGCGCCATAATGCAGGATGAAATACACGCTGCGCAAAGGGCCTAAGCACACGGTTATTCTCAAACGTTTCGCGCTTTGGTGAGGCATCTTTGAGCCACTGGCCGAACTTGCTCATCCTTTTTCCCTCATCAACCGGCCCTGTTCGCGCTTCCAATCGCGTTCTTTTTCTGTAGCGCGCTTATCAGGCGCTTTCTTACCCTTGGCGAGAGCAAGTTCAACCTTTGCTCGGCCCCGTCCGTTAAAATAGATCGATAGCGGAACGAGCGTCATGCCCTGACGCATCACCGCCCCGTGCATCTTTGCAATCTCGCGCGCATTGAGCAGCAGTTTGCGTGGACGCTTAGGTTCATGATTAAAGCGGTTACCATGGCTAAATTCGGGGATGTTGGCGTTGATGAGCCAGACTTCTGCTCCCTTTACCTCGGCATAGCTTTCGGCGATTGATCCTTCGCCAAAGCGCAGCGCTTTTACCTCTGTCCCGGTTAAAGCTATCCCTGCTTCAAACTTATCCTCGATGTAAAAATCATAGCGTGCGCGCCTGTTTTCGGCGACGGTTTTGACTTTTTCAAATGCTTCGGGTTTTGGCCTAGCCATCACTTATTCGCCATCAGATAAGACCGGCATTCTCCAGAGCGGCGTCAACAAGACGGCAACTCTCCGCACTTGGCGGTGTCATGGGCAGGCGAAGTTCAGTTGGAAATCCGTCAATGACCCGCGACATCGCATATTTGATCGGTCCGGGTGATGCGTCAGAAAAGAGTGCTTTATGAAGCGGATAAAGCGTATCATTCAGATCGCGTGCAAGAACATAATCACCCACTGCACATGCCGCCTGAAATTCTGCGCATAATTTGGGCGCGACATTTGCAGTTACAGAGATACAGCCCACACCGCCGCTTGCGTTAAAGGCGAGCGACAGTTCATCGACGCCTGAAAGCAGGCAGAAATCTTCGCGACAATCCAAGCGATGCTCTGTTACCCGTGACAAATCTCCACTTGCATCTTTAATACCTGCAACGGTTGGCAATTTCGACAACGCAGCAACGGTTTCGGGCTTTATATCGGTAACGGTTCGCGCAGGTACATTGTAGAGTATGAGAGGCAGATCGTTTTTCTCGGTCAAAGCCGAAAAATGCGCATAAATACCTTCTTGATTCGGGCGGTTATAATAAGGTGCAACCACCAGACCTGCGGCAGCCCCGCATTTCTTCGAAAAGTTCAGATGCAGCATAGCATTGGTCGTATCATTTGAACCACATCCGGCGATGACTGGAACACGCCCGGCAGCCTGCTCAATACATAATTCGATTACACGGTGATGTTCCGCATTTGATAGCGTCGATGACTCTCCCGTCGTCCCGCAAGGCACCAAAGCACTTGATCCCTGCTCGATTTGCCAGTCAACAAGCGCGCGAAAATGACGCTCGCTAATCGCTCCGTCGCGAAAAGGAGTCACTAGAGCGGGAATGGAACCAGAAAACATATATTTCACTCTTTAACCTGAGGCCAGCTTAGCGCATATAAGAATGCGTTCAGCGCTTGATAAGGAAGCAGCCTTTAATATGTCTAGCATGGTAAAGCATCTCATTTCGGTATCGGCGTTAATTCTTCCGGTTAGTGTCGTTTCTGCAGCACAGCAGAATGAGCCGGTTGTTTGGCGGACAGGTACTGGTGACGCCGCAACTACCGTTGTTCCTCAGCAGCTATATGATCCTAGCGAAGGCAATATTCCAGCAGCAATCAAGCGTTGGAAAATGTTGAGTACGGGTAATAATTATAGTTTTGCCGAATATGCTTCGTTCCTGATTACTTATCCCGATTGGCCCGAAAATGAAGCAATGCGCAAGAATGCAGAACAATCGATCGATCTTTTCAGCTATTCACCAAACCAGGCCGTAGCCTTTTTTGATCGACTACCGCCGCTGTCGAGCAGTGGCCGCGCAAAATACGCGGTTGCGCTGGATGCGACCGGCAATAAGTCCAAGGCCGAGCTTTGGGCGCGCAAAGCATGGCGTGAAGGGCCGCTAACTGATGATGATGAAGCACGTGTCGCACGCATCATGGTTGGTAAGCTAACTACGGACGATCATGATGCGCGGGTTGAACGACTGTTATGGTCGAACGCAACACTCGCGGCACAGCGAATTTTGCCAATGACTTCACCAAAGCGGCGTCCTGCATTAGCAGCATGGCTTGCCGCAGAAATGAAATCACCTGATGCAGCGATACGTATATCCGAAGCAGGCGACAGCGCCAATTCCGAAGCCGGACTTCTTGCCGAACGTGCGAACCAATTGCGCACATCGGGTAACGGGTATGCCGCGCGTGAGTTGCTTGCCAATCGCGGCAATTTGAACGTCGCGCCATCGGTTCCAAAGGATTGGTATAAACTGCTCTTAACGCATGCCAGTGCGGCTGCAAATGACGGGCAATATGATGTTGCTTACCGGATCGCGTCACGTGTGGATGATGGCTTGGCTGCTGGACTTAACATGGCCGATCAAGATCTTACCACCCGCGATCAATACACCAGTTTGACCTGGCTTGCCGGGCAATTGGCGATGGACAGGCTTGGCCGTCCCAAAGACGCAGCCGCCATGTTCCAACGTTATGCTAGCGCCGCCAAATCCCCGCAAACCCGTTCAAAGGGTTTGTACTGGGCTGGCAAAGCAATGGCCAAGGCAGGCGATCAAGTTGCTGCTACAGGCTATTACACAAACGCCGGAACCTATTATGATTATTTCTATGGCCAATTGGCTTTAGAGGCAATCGGTAGGCCATTACCTCCGGCCCCGACAGCCGTGCCGCTGCCACCACCGCCTAGCTCCAATGGCGGAAATTCAGCAGCAATTGCCGCCAAGCTTGCTGCCAAATATGGCGGTTGGAAAGATCAAAGCACTTTCCTGCGCACAATAGCCAAAGCGCCAACAGCAACGGACGAATATCTATCAATGATAAGCCTGTCGAAAGCGCTAAATCGCCCTGATTTAGCGGTAATGGCGGGGCGCAATGCCCGGTTGAAGGGTTTTGATACGGTTATTCCTTACGGCTTTCCCACGGTCAACGTGCCTTCAACCGAAGCTGATAACTGGACCATGATCCACGCAATCAGTCGCCAGGAAAGCCAGTTCGACCGGGCTATTATCAGCCATGCCGGTGCACGCGGTATGATGCAATTAATGCCGGGAACGGCGCGTGAGACATCAGGCAAGATTGCGATGACATATCGCCCCGACGCCCTGACCAGCGATACCGACTATAATATTCAACTGGGTTCAACTTACATAAAGCGTATGTTGGCTTATTATAACGGCAGTTACCCTCTTGCCGTGGCTGCCTATAATGCAGGTCCGGGAAATGTGAACAAATGGCTGGCGGCAAACGGTGATCCGCGCAGTGGCGGGATCAGTATGCTGAACTGGATCGAGAAAATTCCACTATTTGAAACGCGTGATTATGTGCAGCGGGTATTGGAGAATGCGGTGATGTACGATCACCTTAATCCGGGTAAATCGCGGTCACGAGGTCCCAATCCGCTCAGCAGCTATCTGGGCAAATCGACCCCGGGCTGAGCGCCTCATGTTGAACGAGCGAACCAATCCGATAACCTCCGAAGGCTTCAAAGCCATGCGGGAAGAATATGAGCAGCTCTTTGCTGTGGAACGCCCCGCTATCGTCGAGATTGTTCATTGGGCTGCTGGTAACGGTGACCGCAGCGAAAATGGCGATTACATCTATGGCCGCCAAAAACTGCGTGAGATTGACCGACGGCTGGGATGGTTATCAAAGCGCATGAAAGCCGCACAGGTGTTAGATCCCAAAGCCCAAACAGACCGCGCCCGCATATTTTTTGGAGCGACTGTTTCGATTGCCGATGTACAGGATAACCAGCGTGTCGTAACTCTGGTCGGCGATGATGAAGCGGATGCAGGTGCGGGCCTTATCGGTTGGGGCAGCCCGCTTGCGCGAACATTACGCGGCGCAAAAGTTGGCGATGTCAAAACTGTGATGCTGCCATCAGGTCCCAAAGAATGGGAAGTTGTTGCGATCACCTATCCCTTGGAAGAATAAGCAAATGCTTCCCCCGCCAACTTTACAATCGCGGGATCGGCCTCTGGAAAATCTCCTGGAATGCAGGCTTCCAGTTCCTGGGTCACATATTCCAGAACAGCAATTCGCGCCGCCTTCTGGTTATTTCCGTCAATGACCTGCCACGGTGCCCAGCGGGTGTCGGTATGCTTGAACATATCGTGCATCGCATCCTGATAATCCGCGCGCTTGGCACGGTTGCGAAAATCCTCTGCTGTCACTTTCCAACGTTTGGTCGGATCGTCGAGCCGCTCTGATAACACCTTGTCCTGTGTCTCCTGTGTGACGTGCAGGAATATCTTGATGACCTTGGTGCCAATATCGGCTTGTTGCGATTCAAATTCATTTATCTCATCATAGCCGCGCCGCCATTCGGCCTCCGAACAAAAACCCTCGACACGTTCAACCAAAACACGGCCATAATGCGTGCGATCCAAAATGTTGATATCGCATTTTCCCGGCAACTTATTCCAAAAACGCCACAGGAAATGCTTGTCCTTTTCCTCTGTGGTTGGTGCGCTGATTGAATATACCTGATAGTATCGCGGATCAAGATTGGCGGTTAAACGCTTGATCGCCCCGCCCTTGCCCGCCGCATCCCATCCTTCAATGGCGATCAGCGTGCGCCATTTATGCAGAATATGCAGCGACTGCAGCACGGCCAGCCTATCCTGCAACTTCGCCAAATCTTCATCATAGTCGCCGCTATATTTGGTTCCGGTTTCGTAATTGGAGAGGTCAATGGTCATGATGTTTGGAGTATCATCAAAAAATCCCTTTGTCAGTGCGCCTTGATACACTGTATCCCATATTGGGTCATTGCCTTATCACTGGTCAATAAGCGCGCGCCCTCAACTTTTGCTTGGGCAAGGATCAGATGATCGAATGGATCTTTGTGATAAAATCCCAGATTTTCAATAGCCATTATGTGTTCTGGCAAAACAGAAATTAGTTCAATGTTCTCTTCTTTAATAAAAGCTTCAAATGCTGAACCTGCCAGCGGATATTTTCCGACACGCCATTTCATCGTAATTTCCCATAATGATACTATGGTCGCAAGTACGGTATGCGCGGGATTGGCCAACAAATCCCGCGCTTTGGGTCCGAGCATTTGCTCGTCTTCCATCCACCAAATTAGCGCATTGGTATCCAAAAGAATTTTCATTTGGCCTTTGATATCTTCTTTAACACTTCGTTGGCACCTAACCACCAAGTGTTAGATGCTGGTGTATCGTCGCCGTACATTGCATCAATAAACCCATCAGGCCATTCATCAAAATCCTTGGTCCAGCCGCCCATACCCCGCATAGCACCCGGTTTCCTGGGTTTGCCGTCCCGCGTATAGACCCATTTCCCGTCAACAAGCCAAGGCGGTCCGTCGGCTGCGGGTGGTGCAAGTGGAACTGCGGGTTGTGCTGTAAATGGCATCGGCATTTCCCTTACTCCTTGCTTCATTGGTTCATATGGTTCTGGCGTATCGGCCAGCTGATTAAGATAATCCTTCACCATTGCTGACAATGACGTGCCCAATTCGGCCGCACGAATACGGGCCTTGCGGTGCGTTTCATCATCAATAGCAATAGTAACATTCTTCATAAGCAACTGTGTAACGCATTTTCACAGAAACACAATCAGTTTTTTGGCGGCGCCTGAACAATCCGAATATTCAGCTCGCGTAATTGCTTCGCGCTGACAGGTCCCGGAGCAGCCATCATCAAGTCCTCGGCCTTCTGGTTCATCGGGAACACAATCACCTCACGTATATTGGGTTCATCGGCGAGCAGCATGACGATGCGGTCGATCCCTGGCGCAGAACCGCCATGTGGAGGCGCGCCGAATTTGAAGGCGTTAATCATACCGGCAAAGTTGGTGTCGACGTCTTCTTGCGAGTAACCAGCAATTTCAAATGCTTTATACATGATTTCAGGCCGGTGGTTCCGGATCGCGCCTGATGATAATTCAACGCCGTTGCACACAATGTCATATTGGAACGCAAGAATATTAAGTGGGTCCATATTCTCCAGCGCATCCATTTCACCTTGCGGCATCGAGAACGGATTGTGGCTGAAATCGACCTTCTTGTTTTCCTCATCATATTCAAACATCGGAAAATCGACGATCCAGCAGAACTCGAATACGCCGTCTTCGATCAGGCCGAGTTGCGTGCCAACTTGGGTTCGGGCGGCGCCAGCAAGTTTTGCGGCCTGGCCTTCCTTGCCCGCTGCAAAGAAACAGCCATCGTCCGGGCCAAGGCCCATTGCTTCGTAAAGCGCGAGCATCCCTTCTTCACCGTGGTTCTTCGCTATCGGACCTCCAAATTCTCCAGATTTGCGCGTAACATAGCCCAGCCCTGCATGACCTTCGCCCCGCGCCCATTCGTTCATATCGTCGAAGAATTTGCGGCTTTTCTCGGCCGTTTTTGGCGCAGGAATTGCACGAACTGTGCCGCCACCTTCAACAATGCGTTCAAACAGGCCAAAGCCACTCTTGCGGAAATGATCGGTTACATCTCTGATAATGATCGGGTTGCGCAGATCAGGTTTATCAGAACCGTATTTCAGCATCGATTCCCGGTAAGGAATACGCGGGAATGGCGCTGGGCTTACCTTACGGCCATTGGCGAATTCTTCGAAGATACCGTGGAGCACTGGCTCAATCGCGCCGAACACGTCATCCTGCGTCACAAAGCTCATTTCAAAATCAAGCTGATAAAACTCGCCAGGTGACCGGTCGGCGCGTGCGTCTTCGTCGCGAAAACAGGGTGCAATCTGGAAATAGCGGTCAAAGCCCGCGACCATCAACAGCTGCTTGAACATCTGCGGTGCTTGTGGAAGCGCATAGAATTTGCCGGGATGCACGCGGCTAGGGACCAGATAATCGCGCGCGCCTTCGGGGCTGCTCGCGGTCAGGATCGGGGTTTGAAATTCAGTGAAGCCCTGCTCGATCATACGCCTGCGCACACTCGAAATCACATTGGAGCGCAGCACGATATTGTTATGCAGCCGCTCGCGCCGCAGATCGAGATACCGGTATTTCAGACGTGTTTCTTCCGGGTACTCGGCGTCACCAAACACTGGCAAGGGCAATTCATGCGCAGCACTCTGCACAGTCACTTCGCGTGCACGTACTTCGATCTCACCAGTGGGCAGATTGGCGTTCACCGTGGCGCCGTCTCGCGCCACTACATCGCCGGTAATCGTCACGACCGATTCCGACCGCGCCTTGTCCAAAACCTTGAAAGCTTCCGAATCGATGTCAGTAACAATCTGCGTCAGACCGTAATGGTCGCGCAAATCGACAAACAACAAGCCGCCGTGATCGCGTTTGCGGTGCACCCATCCCGACAGGCGGACCTGCTCTCCGACATGGGAAGCGCGTAATTCTGCGCAGTTATGGGTGCGATAGATATGCATATTACGCTCAATTCAAAAAATCTGTGGAAAGCGCGCCTAACACAGGTGAGCGGGGACTTTGTCAAGCCGAGAATGAGTGCTAGGGCAACCATACATGCAGATTCTTCCACTCATCACCGACACCGCACGTCTCGCCGAATTATGCGCTCGTCTTGCAAAATCGCCATTTGTTGCCGTCGATACAGAATTCATGCGGGAAAATACGTTCTATCCCATATTGTGTCTGGTACAGCTATCCGATGGCAATGAAGCTGCGGCAATTGATCCGATGGCGCCGGGCATAGACCTCACGCCAATGCTCAATTTACTGTGCAATAATGAAGAGGTGCTAAAAGTATTTCATGCGGGAGGACAGGATATCGAGATATTCTATAACCTGACACAGAAAACACCGCATCCCATGTTTGATACCCAGATTGCGGCAATGGCGCTGGGCCAAGGTGAACAGATCGGTTATTCCAATCTTGTCGATCTCTGGCTTGGCATCCTGCTAGATAAAGGCGCACGGTTTACTGATTGGTCGAGACGCCCCCTTGATAAGCGCCAGATAGACTATGCCATTGGCGATGTAACCCATCTCGCCACCATATTCCCGATGATGCTGGAAAAGCTAAAAACCACGGGGCGCGGAGCTTGGCTTGACCATGAAATGGACAAGATTTCAAATGCCGCCAATTACCAGAATGATCCTGAAAATGCGTGGGGGCGAATAAAGATCCAGTCCCGCAAACCAGAGATGCTTGGCCGATTGCAGGCAATTGCTGCATGGCGTGAACGTGAGGCGCAGCGCAAGGATATTCCGCGTGGACGGATTATGAAGGATGAAACGCTTGCCGATATCGCATCACATCCACCCAAGTCGCAGGGTGATCTGCCCAAAGTGCGTGGGCTTTCGCCTGCTTGGCGTGATAACGAGATTGGCCAGCGGTTGATGGCGGCGATCGAGGCAAGCGTGCCGATGCACCGTGAAGAAATGCCCGACCGTGCGCGCTCAAATCCTGGTAATGGCAAGGATGGTGCGCTGGTTGCAGACCTTCTGAAGCTGCTCCTGAAAATTCGTTCGCGAGAAATCAATGTTGCCCCGCGCCTATTAGTGCGGACCGAAGAGCTGGAGCGACTGGCCTCTGGAGAACGTGAAGGTTTGGAAATGCTAAGCGGCTGGCGTTACGAACAATTTGGTCATGATGCGCTCGATTTGGTCGAAGGAAGGTTGGCGTTTGCAGTGGTAGGTGGCAAACTTAAAATGACGCGGACTGCGCAAGATACGGTTACGCCATCAACCGTCTTACCAACCCAAGATTAATCGGTTCGTTCCCGGCAAGTGCGGCTGCATTGGCTGCGCGTGCGAATGTTTCTATCGCGGTGTAGCGTCGCTCGATGCGCTTAGTGACATATGCCAAAGCCTCCATCCCGATCATTGTTCCCCGATCAGCCAAATGTTTCTGGATCAATTGCCCAACCAATTCATCATCTGGCGGCGGGATTTGGAATAATGTTGCAGCACCAAGACGCGATCTTAGATCAGGAAGCGAAATCACCCAGTCAGCTGGTGGAATACTTGATATGAGGAGC
This sequence comes from Sphingomonadales bacterium, assembly GCA_043760355.1. Classification (GTDB taxonomy): domain Bacteria; phylum Pseudomonadota; class Alphaproteobacteria; order Sphingomonadales; family Sphingomonadaceae; genus Sphingorhabdus_B. The sequence continues at coordinate 18,200 of JAYUPC010000087.1, read as the reverse complement.
AAGGAACGCGCCGATTCCTGAGCTCGGTTCCATGCATTAAACAGCGCTACTTCGCCTGCAATCTCCGCATCATCGATAACATCCCCTGCAACATGCGAGACGAAATAACGCGCCATCAAGCTTTTCCCCGATCGTGCTGGGCCGCATAAAATGGCGCAGCGCCCGGGCCAGTTCGAAGCATTTGCCAAGGCTGCAACAATTGGTGCATTGGATTGTGTGATAATAAGGCTGGACGCTGAACCGGGCCTCAGCTCATCCAAGGGTAAAGCTATCTGGCGCATGTTTAACGCCTTACGCGGATCGTATCTCCCGATCCGCTCACTTTCCAACCACGCGCTTGCAGTGCAGAACGCAAAGCCGCTGCATCGCCCTGAAACACCACGCGCATGACCGAGGTTCCACCCAAAGCAAGGCTTGTCGTATTTGCCGATTTAACGCCGGGAATTCCTCTTAAAGAACCCTCTCCACTGTCCACATCTGCGGCAGTCGGCGTATCTATCTGGACCGAGATTGTTGACTGCGCATTGGACGGCGGGGGAGCCGTATTGGGAACGCCCGATATATCCTCAACGGCCTGACCCAGAATATCGACCGGCGCAGTTACTTCTGGAGGTTTGATTTCCTCTGGCGTTTCAAGCTGCTCTTCTTCGACAACTGTCTGTTCAAGAACAAGCGAACTATCAGCACGCAAACGCCCTTGCGAAAGCGCAGACTGGAACAAATCGTCCATTTTCTTAACGGCTTCATCCATCATCGCAGGAATACCCGCACTGCCCGTTGCGCGCAGAGTAAAGCTGCCAACGAACTTATTATCAGGACCATAACGTGCCGAGAAATGACCAATAACAGGACCACCGGGCCATTGCCGTTCCAGCCGGGCAATCGACATTATGACATCAGCTGCGCCAAATTGGTCAAGGATCACCCGCCACCATGTCCTGCTGCGCCGATCAAGCTGCCCTGCATTGAGCAAAAGCGATTCGGAGCCTGCGCCACTCGGGCGAACATAATCGATACGGCTGTCCGATGTACGATATTTTGCCCATGCCTTTTGCCACGGTGTGCGTTGTTCAAAAACTGTTGGTGCGCCTGCGGACCAAGTGACCGGAATAATTAAGAGCGGTGCCGAACGGCTGCTGACACCGGCCACACCGAGCAATTGCCCCGCCCGTGCGCGGTCAAACAAGACACCGAGCCGGGCAACATAGCGTCGCGGGCCAATTTGTTCTTCTTCAACAACAACCGCCGAAACAATTCCGTCAAGCGTCGAATCGGATAATGATGAACCTTTACCGCCATGCGTGCGTGCCCAAAGGCTACTCCAACCAAGTCGCTGTGCTTCTTCCCACCCTTTTTGCCGGGCTTCTTGCGCGGAATCGGCGGTAACGTTCACCTCGATACCGCTGACTTCAAAATCACCATTGCTCGCAATCGGAGCAATTCCGCGCTTTGGTCCTTCAATCTGGGCAAATGCCAACCCGCCGCCAATCAATAAAAGCGGCGCGGCAAACAGCGCTATTGAACTCCAATTTTGTGTGCAAGCCTTCATTGAAATGCCTTTTGGCGACATTGGCATGGAAATCCAAGCAAGAAGTCATTAGGCGCATAAATTATGGATAATAAGCACAATCAAACCGAGTCCTATACTTATGCCAGAGCCGGCGTTTCGATTGAAGCAGGCAACGCATTAGTCCGCGCTATCGCCCCTTTGGCCAAGGCCACACGCCGTACCGGGGCCAATGCGGAGCTTGGCGGCTTTGGCGGATTCTTTGATCTAAAGGCCGCCGGGTTTACCGATCCTTTGCTGGTCGCGGCCAATGACGGTGTTGGTACCAAGCTGAAGCTCGCCATCGATTCGGGGCGGCACGACGGTGTTGGCATTGATCTGGTCGCTATGTGTGTAAACGACCTTATCGTACAAGGGGCCGAACCGCTTTTCTTCCTTGATTATTACGCCAGTGGAAAACTCGATATGGATGTTGCGACCGCCGTAGTCGCCAGCATTGCAGAAGGTTGCAAAATGGCCGGATGTGCGCTGATCGGTGGCGAAACGGCTGAGATGCCAGGGATGTATTCAGACGGCGATTATGACCTCGCCGGATTTTGCGTGGGTGCGGTAGAACGTGATCAGGTGCTAACGGCGGACAAGATTGCCGATGGCGATGTGTTATTGGGGCTTGCCTCGTCGGGTATCCATTCGAATGGATTTTCACTGGTAAGGCGGCTGGCGACGGACAAGGGTTGGAAGCTCGACCGGCCTGCTTTGTTCGATCAGGACGTCATCCTGATCGACGCGCTGATGGCCCCGACGCGGATCTATGTGAAGTCGCTTCTCCCGCTTGTCCGCACCGGCAAAATTCATGCAATGGCGCATATTACCGGCGGAGGATTGCTGGAGAATATCCCGCGCGTATTGCCCGCCGGGTTGCATGCCCATGTCGATGCCGATGCGTGGGAGCAGCCGCGTTTAATGGCATTCCTGCAAGCACAGGGTAATATCGAACCCGAAGAAATGGCGCGGACGTTTAACTGCGGCATCGGTATGGTGATTGCGCTGGCCGAGAGCGACGTGGCGTCGGTTACGGCTGAATTGGAAGCAGCAGGTGAGACTGTGCACCGGATTGGGCATATTGCGGCTGGGGACAAGGGATGTACAGTTTCTGGCTCGGCCGAAACTTGGGGTGGTATGGGGACTTGGACAGCGACATATGTTGGGTAACAACTCTATCTTGACCAAAAAAATTACCGTCACCCTGAACTCGTTTCAGGGTCCATTTTTAAGCCAAGCTCAGGTCTTGGTTGCACGATGGATGCTGAAACAAGTTCAGCATGACGAGCTAAGTGGGTCTCATGGCCCTTAAAGTCGCAATCCTCATCTCCGGCACAGGCACCAACATGGCCGCCTTGCTCTACGCCGCCAAACATGCCGACGCATCTTATGAAATCGTGCTGGTCGCCAGCAACAATCCGCAAGCCGCTGGCCTAAAACTCGCCGCCGCAGAAGGCATCGCCACTTTTGTTCAGCCTCATAAGGGCATCGACCGCGCCGTCCATGACGCGATGATGCACGACCGGATTGTGAAAGCAGGAGCGGACTATGTGGCGCTGGCGGGCTATATGCGGATATTGTCGAGCGAGTTTGTTGCCAGGTGGGAGGGCCGGATGCTCAATATCCACCCTAGCCTGCTGCCCAAATATAAGGGCCTTGAAACCCACCGGCGTGCCATTGAAGCAGGCGATATCCACGGCGGGTGCAGCGTGCATCTGGTGACGGCCGAATTGGATGACGGGCCGGTATTGGGGCAAACCGAAGTTGCGATCATGCCAGACGATACCGCCGGGACACTGGCGGAACGGGTCAAGTTTGCCGAACATCAGCTGTACCCCCGTGTGCTCGCCGCATATGTTGTGCGTGAGTTGGATACAGATTGGCTAATCGACAAGGTTGCCGCACTCGCCCTTGCTCTTCCCGAAACATCGGCACGTGAAAGCCACGGATCACCCGGCTGGCGCGTGGGTCCGGACAGCAGCGGTAAGTTCTTCGCCTATGTATCGGCCAACCACCACGGCGAAGACCGCGTTGCTTTGCTCGTCAAATGCAGCGGCGCTGATGAAATGGCCGCGCTGATCGAACAAGACCCTGAAATATACCACCGCCCTGCTTACTACGGCGCGTCAGGGTGGATCGGCGTAAGGCTCGACCGTGCGGGCGTGGATTGGGGGCATATCGGTCAGTGGCTGGAACGCAGCTGGGCCAGTGTCGCGCCGAAACGGTTGACGAAGATGATGGATGTGGCGGGGGAGTTTTGAGATGGAGCAAACTATGATAGGTCGATTTCTAGCTTTTGTGGCAATTATCGCTGTTACACCGACTGTTGCGGCGGCTAATACGGTTCAGTGCAGCTTCACTACAAAGGTTCAATGCGACCCCATTGGTCCCTGCAAAGTTTTGAAACCTGGAGTGAAACTAACGATTGATCTGACGGCAAAGCGATATTCTAGATGCGACAAAGCGGGCTGCGACACTTATGATGCTGTAGTGACATCATCTGGACTTTACACACTAATCGAAGTTCCGGGCCACGCTATGTTCGCTAAGATCGGCCCAAAAGGGCAATCTACTGAGGTAGTTAGCTTGATGAACAGTGTTCTCGTATCGCAAGGCATTTGTCGTTAGACACGCGAAGCCAAACAAACTCTTCTGCCTTGAACAAATAAGCGATTTTGATCGCTTGCATTGCCCCCTCTCCCGTTGGGAGAGGATACGTCGCCTTATGAGCGTAGCGAATTAGGCGGAGTTGGTGAGGGGTTATGGGTTATCGAAAGGGGCAGTCTTCGCTCTCACCCATGCCGATCATATTGGTCTCCTCAGCGCGCATTGATTGCGTAGATGGCGGGGAAGCAAAAGGGCTGCCTGATCGCTCAGACAGCCCCGTGCCAAAATTTCGTCGCACCAGCGCAGGCTGGTGCCTATCTCGCCTGTCGTTTAGACTGAAAGACGTGATGGGCCCCAGCCTGCGCTGGGGCGACGGTAGTTTTCATTTTTGGCCTCAGCCAACAATTTCTTCTGGCTTGAAGAAATACGCGATCTCAATCGCGGCATTTTCGTCACTGTCCGAACCGTGGACGGTGTTTGCTTCAATGCTTTCCGCCAGTTCGGCGCGGATCGTGCCAGCAGCGGCGTCCTTGGGATTAGTTGCGCCCATGATGTCGCGGTTGGCTTGCATCGCGTTTTCGCCTTCGAGGACTTGGACAACGACTGGACCGGAGATCATGAAACTGACCAGTTCTCCAAAGAAAGGACGCTCGGCATGTACCGCGTAAAAACCCTCGGCTTGCGCTTGGCTCATGTGGATGCGCTTGGATGCAACAACGCGCAGTCCAGCTTCTTCGAGCATTTTGGTGACGGCTCCGGTCAGGTTGCGGCGCGTGGCGTCGGGCTTGATGATCGAAAATGTGCGTGTAACCGCCATGGGGAAAGTCCTTATTTGTGAGTGGAGATTGTTGGATGCGCCCCTAGCCGTGCGGGGCGTTCAGGGCAAGGGGTTTAAGATATGCCTTAAGATTTGAGCGCCTTGTTCACCGCCGCCGCGCCTGCGTCACTATACGTACCGCTCACGCTTTCCACAATATTGCCCTTACGGTCGACGACCAGCACATGGACGGACTTTTCCCCGACCAAGCCCATTTGTTTCATCAACGCGGCTTTCTTGGCATAAACCGTAACAACATGCGACCGCGCCTCTGTGCCGGGAATGCCGCCGCGCATGCCGTTATCGATGAAATAGCGCGCGATGGAGCCGGGATTATTTATCAAAGGCACCTCAAACCAAGCAGGACCGCCTGCTGATTTCAGCTTCAATCCCGATACCCAGCCGTCGACCTGGCTCTGTTGACCACGGGTAAACGCGATAATCAGGACGGTGCGATCCGATGGCAGACCCGCAGGCCAATTGACCGCCTTCTTGTTCAGGTCAGTTGCTTTGATATTGGGGAGCGACCGGGCGTTTGCCGGAGGCGCACAAATCAAGGCTAAACCAACTAATAATACCCATAAAGCTCCGGTTTGAAATAATATTCGCACAATTTTACTCCTGAATGATGCGTCAGTTTTTAGAATAAATGTTGTGACGGCGATATGAACGGGCAGAATACACAAATAACGCAAAACTGCCAAAACGTTCAGAAAGGGGGGTAGGATGCCCGTACAGAGACGATAGCATTGCTCGGCCACCCGACTACCAAAGACGTCATTTTAATCCTGTATGGCCCTTTAAAATAGATTTTAGAGCCTATTTGGTTATTCGCTTAAGGCCCTTCTATCCATTTCCCGCCATCCTGCTTCCAATATTTGCGGGTCACATCCTCCTGTTCGCCAAGGGCGCGCCATGCCGCTCGGGCGTTGTCGGTGTTGTCCGGCGGAAAAAGATAGAATGCGCGGTCAAATTCCAACGCCTCGTCGCGCCACTCGCCATCGGCAAGGGCGATAAAACGCGCGCCGTTGCTGGCTTCTGGTTCAAACGACAGCAAGACCGGCTGAACCCCGTCCCCCTCCCCGCCATCAGCAATGGCGTTGGCAAGGAAGCTTTCGGGCTTCGCGCTCCAGAGTGCTGCGGAAATAGCGGTTAGCTGAACCTCATCGCCGCTTACCACCAATAGCCGACCGTTATCGCCCAGCACCTTTTGCGCCAAAGCCAGAATGACCTTTTCCGCCGGATCGCGGGTGAGTTGGTAGAAATCAACCTGCATAGCTTAGCCCACCTCTCCTTTAGGGGAGGGGCTTAATTCACATAATCTCAGAGGAATATCAGCCTTCAAAATTATCCGCCACAAACCTGTCCAGTAAACGTACGCCGTATCCCGTTGCGCCCTTTGCCCAGACCGGACCGTCCTTATCCGCCCACACAACGCCGGCGATATCAAGATGTGCCCACTTCACACCTGATTTGATAAACCGTTGCAAAAACTGTGCTGCCGCAATCGAGCCTGCGCCTTTGCCGCCCATATTTTTCATGTCCGCAATCGGGCTGTCGATGGTTTTGTCATAAGCAGGTGACAGCGGGAAACGCCATAAAGGATCGCCAGCCGCTTTGCCCGCTGCGCTCAGCTTGTCCGACAGATCATCATCATTTGAAAACAGCCCGGCATATTCGCTACCCAGCGCAACAATGATCGCACCGGTCAAGGTCGCCAAATTAACAACGGTTTCGGGATTAAATGTCTCCTGCGTCCAATGCAACGCATCACACAGAACCAACCGCCCTTCGGCATCGGTATTGATAACTTCAATCGTCTGACCCGACATGGACGTTACAACGTCGCCGGGACGCTGCGCATTGCCGTCGGGCATATTTTCAACAAGCCCGCACACGCCAACGACATGGGCATTGGCCTTACGTCCCGCCAGCGCCTTCATGACACCGGCAACCGCACCTGCGCCGCCCATATCCCATTTCATATCTTCCATACCGCCCGCTGGCTTGATCGATATCCCGCCAGTATCAAAGGTCACGCCTTTACCAACAAAGGCAAGCGGACGATCCTGTTTTCCGCCAGTGCCATCCCATCGCATGGCGATCATGCGCGAGGGACGGCGCGAACCCTGACCCACGCCGAGCAACGCACCCATCCCCAGCTTTTCCATCGCAGGAACGTCAAGCACGGTGATTTCAACTCCCATTTCGGCCAAGTGCATGCAACGCTCGACAAAGCTCTCCGGGAAGATAACGTTAGCCGGTTCAGCGACCAGATCGCGGGTCAGGAACACGCCGTCGGCAATCGCGGCAAAGCGCGGCCAAGCGGCCTCAGCTTCGGCTGGCGCGCCAAACACAGTCAGGTCTGTGACGCTGGGCTTTGATGTTTCGGCTAGTCTGGTGCGATATTTATCAATCCGCCAGTTACGCAGCAGCGCGCCATACGCTGCTTCTGCTGCTGCGATGCCTTCAAGATTTGCGCCGTGAATGGCGATGGTTTTGGCGCCGCTGGTCTGTACTTTTGAGAGTATTTCACCGCCTGCCTTTTGCAGTTCCAAACTACCGCTGCCGATGCCAACCAAGATAACGCGCATCAAACGCCCGGCTTCTTCAACAATCAACAGGAAGGATTGCCCAGCACTTCCATCAAAGCGCGCCAGCTTTGCGGTTTCGCGCACTTGTTCGGCACGTTCCAGAGGAAAAGCGAAATCGGCGAAACTGTCTTTGGTCAGGATGAATGCCAACACATCGGTTTCGGCAGGATGTGTTGCGGCGAAGGATATTTTCATATTGCTATACGACTTTCCATTACAAAAATTAGGCCACCCATTCAGGCAACAGACTATAACTGTCCTATAGGCGCAATCATGCTCGGGGTTAAAGCAAAACATGAATGTTTGGCGCGCATTAACGTGACATACAGTTTATCCGTCCACTATCTACACCAGGCAGGGGTGGACCGCAGGCAATTGGGGCGATAAAGGATAATGCAATTCATATGACGCCCTCCGCCTTTTCCTCCCGCCTTACCCGGCAGCTTTCGCTTTGTCTTACTGTGTTAGCTTTGCCCGCAGGGGCGTCTGCGCAAGAGGTGCAGGAGGAACCAGTCAACGTGACTGCTGCGCCAGACCAGATCGATTTCGCAGCGACCACCATTGATTATGATTCGGATGCTGATGTCGTTACTGCCAAAGGCAATGTCATACTCAATCGTGATGGATATAGCCTGCGCGCTGATGCTGTTAGCTGGGACCGCAAATCGGGTGAAGTCACAGCAACGGGAAATATCCGTTCTATCGGCCCGAATGGCGATGTCGCATATGGTGACTCCATCAAACTAACCGACACGTTAAAAGACGGCATGGTCGAAAACCTGCTGATCGTAATGGCTGACGGAGGCCGTTTGGCGGCAAAAAGCGGAACACGCAAAGATGGCAGGCTGGAGCTGGAATATGCAGCCTATAGCCCATGCAGGGTCGAGCGCCCCGATGGCTGCCCGAAAAATCCAAGCTGGCAGGTAAAGGCCGTAAAGGTTCGTTATGATCCGGCGAAGAAGCGGGTATCCTATGTCGGGGCACGGATTGAGCTATTTGGCTTGCCTCTCATCCCCCTGCCCGGCCTATCACATCCTGCCGAAACGAGAGCAGGCAGCGGCTTTCTGGTTCCCAACCTCAGCCTGTCCCGCAGCAATGGTTTAGAGATTGAGGTTCCTTATTATTGGCGACTGGCAAAGAACCGGGATTTAACCGCATCGGCGACCTTATTTTCAAACGTCGCGCCTTTATTCAGAACGAATTTCCGTTCTTTTGAAAAAAAAGGTGCAATCGAATTTAACGTTTACGCTACCTATAGCCGCCGTGTTTCAACAGCGCCGGGCGCAGTAAACAGCAAACAGCTTTTCCGTGGATATATCGACACACGCGCCAAGTTTCAATTAAACCCTAACTGGTCGGCAAGCGCCTCTTTACGCTGGGCATCGGACCGCACATTCCTTCGCCGTTATGATATTAGCCGTGATGACAGGTTGCGCTCGACATTCAATATCGAACGAATTGACGCGGACAGTTATCTCGCAATTGCCGGATGGGCGGTGCAAACCTTGCGCGTTGGTGATCGACAAGGGTTGACCCCGATTGCGCTGCCCGAAATTGATTACCGGCTGCGGCTGAATAATGACATATTGGGTGGCAAGGTTCAGCTGCAGGCAAACAGCCTGGCGATTGGTCGTACCTCTGGACAGGATACCCAGCGCGCCTTTGCATCGGCGCAGTGGAATTTGCGGACGATTACCGGCCTTGGTCAGGATGTGAACTTCACCATTCTTGGCCGCGGCGACGTTTATCATAGCGATGATAATGTCAGCACCTTGACTGCTATATACCGCGGTGAAAGCGGATGGCAGGGACGTGGCATTTTTGCAGCAGCAGCCGATGTCCGCTGGCCTTTCGTCGGTACGGTTTTTGGCGGCACACAGATTTTTACCCCGCGAGTGCAATTTGTCGCAGCCCCGACCACATCCAACCTGCGCATTCCAAACGAAGATTCGCGGGCGGTTGATTTGGAGGATAGCAATCTTTTCTCTATCAACCGTTTTTCGGGCTATGACAGGTTTGAAGATAATTACCGTGTTACTTACGGGTTCGACTGGGCCTTTACCGGTAAAAACATAACTGCGGATTTCAATATCGGCCAAAGCTATCGTTTATCCAACCGTGCAAGTATTTTTCCCGATGGCACCGGGTTATCAGACAAAGTTTCCGATGTTGTTGGCCGCAGCGAAATTCGTTACCGCGATTTCGTAAAACTCACGCATAGGTTCAGACTTGATAAAGATAATTTTGCGATCCGGCGCAATGAAGTTGATGCAACAATTGGAACCCGCGGCACTTATCTTCAAGTGGGATATTTGCGGCTGAACCGTAATATTTCGAATTTTGAGGATTTATCCGATCGTGAAGAAATCCGCCTTGCCGGTCGCGTTCGCATCGCACGATATTGGTCAATTTTCGGGTCTACGATCGTTGACTTAACCGGGCGACAAGAAGACCAGCTGGCGATCAGCGACGGATTTGATCCTATCCGCCACCGTATTGGCGTGGCTTATGACGATGATTGCCTATCCCTTGGCTTCACATGGCGGCGTGATTATCAGCCGACGGGGGATGCACGGCGGGGTAATAGCTTCCTGTTTCGTCTGGCGTTTCGTAATTTGGGTGTGTAAGATAAATTTCACTTTTGGGGGAAGTGCAAAATCTGCTCATCTGCTGTTCAGCAGGAGCACTTTATTCGCGCCATCCATAATGCAACTATTTGGATTATTTTTATGAGCCTTTTTAAGCGCCTGACTATGTTTACTGTTTTGGCAACAACTACTGTCCTTTCTCCTGTTACTGCACAAACAGTCGCAGATGAAGGTATATCCGATGCAAAGCTGGATATTCCGGCCGGGCAAAAGCTGTTTGGCAAAAATGATCCAAATGTGCGGCGTGCTACCGCATTGGTGAACGGTGAGATCATTACCGGCACTGACATTGATCAGCGCCTAGCACTGATTGTTTCGGCCAATGACGGAAAATTGCCTGAGGACGAAATCGCACGTTTTCGAGTGCAAATCCTATCGAACCTGATTGATGAAACGCTGCAAATTCAGGAAGCGAACAGCAATAAGATTGAAGTTACCCAAGCAGAGGTAGATCAATATCTTGCGCGTATTTCAGAACAAAATTTTAAGAAAACATCCAAAGAGCTGGATAAATATCTTGCCTCTATCGGCGCATCGACCGCAACGTTGAAGCGCCAGATCAAAGGTGAGCTTTCATGGAGCCGCCTGCTGTCGCGTAACGTTCGTCCGCAAGCCAATGTCAGTGATGATGAGGTCAATGCGATTATTGAACGGATCAAGGCAACCAAGGGCAGCACCGAATACCGCATAGGTGAAATCTATCTTTCTGCCACAGCTGAAAATCAGGAAGCTGTTTTTGCTAACGCCAAAAAAATACTCGAACAGCTGCGCGCTGGCGGCAACTTCACATCTTATGCCCGTCAGTTTTCCGAAGCATCTACTGCCCCGGTTGGTGGTGATCTGGGTTGGGTAAAAATCGCGTCTTTGCCCGAAAGCATGGCCGCTGCTGCACAACAGATGGGCACTAATGAAATCGTTGCTGTGCCTACCCCGGGTGGCATATCGTTAATGCTTTTAATCGATAAGCGTCAGATTGCGACCAGCGACCCGCGCGATGCAGTCCTTAGCCTCAAACAAATCGCGCTTACTTTTCCTGCTGGTACAACCGAGGCTCAGGCAGCTCCACTGGTTAAACGCTTTAACGAAGATACCCAGAAAATAAGCGGATGTGGCGCAGCTGATGACATGGCAAAGAAACTTGGAGCTGATGTCGTTAACCGCGATGGTATCAAAATCCGCGACCTGCCTGGACCTCTTCAGGATGTTATGCTGGGGCTTCAAGTAGGCCAATCGACCCCGCCTTATGGTTCGCTCGCTGACGGTGTTCGGGTGTTTGTCATGTGTGGTCGTGATGCTGCTGAATCCTCAAAAGAAGAATCATTCGACGAAATAATGACCCGATTAGAGGATGAGCGCGTTAATAAGCGTGCGCGTATCTATCTGCGTGACCTTCGCCGTGATGCTATTATCGAATATAATTGATGCCGGGTAATACTGCCGCCAGTAATACTCTTAACATTCCTTTGGCAATATCGGCCGGCGATCCGGCTGGTATTGGTCCTGAAATAATCGGCAAGGCTTGGGCGGCGCGCAAATCTGAAGCCTTGTCGCCATTTTTTGTCATAGGCGATGTAAACAGCTTTGCCCCGCACTGGGATGGCCCTGTGGTGCGGATTGATGATCCTGCTGACACCAAAAAGCATTTTGCCAAGGCATTGCCGGTATTCCATGTGCATGATTGTGTTTCGGTGGTGCCGGGGCAGCCCGACCTTGATGGCGCGCACTGCGCATTTCAGTCGCTTGAACTTGCTGTCGGTTTTGCGCGTGCAGGAAGTGCTTCTGCGATGGTCACTGGCCCGGTTTCCAAGGCGCAGCTTTACGCCGTCGGCTTCACCCATCCTGGGCAAACCGAGTTTGTTGCCGAACGTTGTGGGATATCAAAGAATAACGCGGTTATGATGCTCGCCGGGCCTGATTTACGCGTTGTGCCGATGACCACGCATATTCGCTTAAGCGAAGTTGCGGGCAAGCTTGACGGTCGCCTGATCCGTCAGCGTGCCCGTGCTACCGCCAAAGGCCTGCAACGTAATTTCGGCATTAAGAACCCACGCCTCGCGATTGCCGGGTTTAATCCCCATGCCGGGGAAAGCGGTAATATGGGTCGCGAAGAGATTGATATTTTCCTGCCTGCCATCGCCCAGCTTCGTGCCGAGGGTTATGATATTACGGATCCCCTGCCTGCCGACACACTGTTCCATGCCGAAGCGCGAAAAGCTTATGACGCGGTGCTCTGCGCATATCATGACCAGGCATTGATCCCGCTCAAGACGCTTTATTTCCATGAAGCCGTCAACATGACCTTGGGCCTGCCCATCGTCCGCACCTCGCCCGATCACGGTACCGCTTTTGCCATAGCCGGACAGAATATAGCCAATCCCGGTTCGATGATTGCCGCCATAAAGATGGCGGCGATGGCGGTTAAGCACCGGCAGGCCTGCGTATGACCGTTACATTGCCGCAGCTACCGCCGCTGCGGGAAGTTATCAAAGCACACGGTCTGTCCGCCAGTAAGGCATTGGGACAGAATTTCCTGCTCGACGAACAATTACTCGACCGGATTGTCGCTATTCCCGGATCGCTCAAGGGCGAGCAGGTTTACGAAGTCGGACCCGGCCCTGGCGGCCTGACCCGCGCCCTCCTGCGCGCTGGAGCCATCGTAACAGCAGTCGAACGCGACCGCCGCTGTCTGCCGATCCTTGCCGATCTCGCCAGCGACTTTCCAGGTCAGCTCCGCGTGATTGAGGATGACGCAATGAAGATCGATCCTTTCAGAGAAATAGGCACCCCATTCCATATCGCCTCCAACCTACCCTATAATGTCGGCACCGCTCTTGCCGTGGGTTGGCTTTCAGTAAGCAACTGGCCGCCACCTTGGCTGTCGATGACGCTGATGTTCCAGCGCGAAGTTGCAGACCGCATCGTTGCGTCAGCCAGCAGCGATGCATTTGGGCGGTTGTCGGTCCTAAGCCAATGGCGCAGCACCGCGAGGATTGCCCTCCCCATCCACCGTAGCGCCTTTACTCCGCCGCCAAAGATCATGTCGGCCATCGTCCACTTTACCCCAATCGAACAGCCCGAGGGTGCATCTATGGCTAGCCTTGAAAAACTCACCGGAGCTGCATTCGGGCAAAGGCGAAAGATGCTGCGTCAGAGTTTGAAGAGCGTTCCCGGCGCACTGGATGCTTTGGCTGCTGCCGGGATTGAAGCCGACCGGCGACCCGAAACCGTTGCGATTGCGGAGTGGGTTGGTTTGACAAGGGCAATGGATAAAACGGCTTAAGCACGAATTCGATCCCCCCTAGCCTTACTCCCTCCTCGCCGCTAATACTCCCTTATGCACTCCTTAAATCCAACCGAAACCTCTGTCCTTGACCGGATCGAACATGATCCGATGCTCACGCAAGTGCAGGCTTGGTCTGCCATAAACAGCGGTTCAGCGAACCTTGCGGGCTTATCGCAAACCGCTGGATTGCTGGCCGATGCGTTTGCTGGGCTACCCGGCGATATCGAACTGATAGAGCCTGCACCAGCTGAACGGGTCCGCGCCGACGGGGTTCTCGAAACCGTCGAACATGGCCGCCATCTTGTACTTAGTGTCCGCCCCGATGCTGCGGTACAGATGCTCTTCACAGGGCATATGGACACTGTCTTCCCGGTGGATAGCGCGTTTCAGGAACAACGGTGGTTGGAAGACGGCGTCCTCAACGGTCCTGGTGTGGCGGATATGAAGGGCGGGATTGCCGTTATGCTGGCAGCACTCTCCTCCGTTGAAACTGCGCCTGAGGCCGCGCGGTTCGGGTATCAGGTGCTGATTAACAGCGATGAGGAAGTCGGGTCGCCTTCCTCCGCGCCACTGATTACGCAATTGGCGAAGGGAAAGGTTGCCGCCCTTACCTATGAACCCGCTTTGCCCGATGGCACATTGGCAGGTGCACGGGCGGGGAGCGGGAATTTCTCGTTCATCATAACCGGCAAATCGGCGCATGCAGGTCGCAATCCACATGAGGGGCGAAATGCCCTGCTCGCCGCCGCTGATCTGGCGTTACAGTTAAAGGCGTTGACCACGGATGCACTCTCGGTCAATCCGGCTAAGATCGAGGGCGGCAGTCCCAACAATGTCGTGCCCGACCATGCCGTGCTGCGCGTCAACCTGCGGCCGCATATGCCGGAGATGGAAATATTTGCACGTCAGGAAATAAGCCGCTTGGTGGAGGTCATCCAGAAAGAGCACGGCTTATCAATCCACGTTCACGGCGGATTTGGCCGTGCGCCCAAGCCCATCAGTGATGACGCGGCCAAACTGTTCGGCCTTGTCAAAAAATGCGGCGCGGATTTGGGATTGGAGATTGGCTGGAAATCGACCGGCGGCGTGTGCGACGGCAATAACATCGCCGCTTGCGGTGTGCCTGTGGTTGATACCATGGGCGTACGCGGTGGCAGCATCCATAGCGCGGACGAATTTCTTATAACCCAGAGCCTAACCGAACGGGCGCGTCTGTCTGCGCTGACGATATTGCGTTTGGCCAATAAAGGAAGTTTATGACCTTCATCATCCGTGCTGCATGTCCAGACGACGTGCAGCAAATTTATGAAATGGCCAAGCGCACCGGTGGCGGGTTCACCAACCTGCCGCCTGATAAAAAGGCACTTTCGGCCAAGCTGGAGAAATCCGCTGCGGCGTTTGCACGCGATGATGACGAGGTTGCCGACGACCTGTTCGTATTCGTGCTGGAAAATGTCGCAACCGGCGAAGTGCGCGGGACGTGCCAGATTTTTGCGCGTGTGGGACAGAAATGGCCTTTCTACAGCTACCGTATCGGTGCGTTGACCCAACATAGCGAGGAACTGGGGCGTACTTTCCGCGCAGATATTCTGAACCTGTCCACCGATCTGGAAGGCGCATCAGAAGTCGGCGGCCTGTTCCTGCATCCTGGCGAACGTGCCGGTGGTCTGGGTATGTTAATCGCACGCAGCCGCTATCTGTTCATCCGCAATCACCGCGCACGCTTTGGCGACCGGACGCTTGCCGAATTGCGCGGAGTTATAGATGAAGCGGGCGGTTCGCCCTTTTGGGACAGCGTTGCAGGCCGGTTTTTTGGTATGAGTTTTCAGGATGCCGACGAATTTAACGGCAAGTTTGGCAACCAGTTCATCGCCGATCTGATGCCCAAACATCCCGTCTATATCGCAATGCTGGGCGAACATGCCAAAAGCGTAATTGGTGTGCCCCATGTCTCGGGCCGCGCCGCGATGCGGATGTTGGAGGAAGAGGGTTTTGCCTGGGAAAATTATGTCGATATCTTTGACGGTGGCCCGACGATGACCGTGCGCACTGATCATATCCGAAGCGTGCGTGATGCCAAAGATGCAAAAATCATGGCGGTCGATGACAGTCTTGGCGACCATAAAGATGGCGAGAAGATGTTGATTACGCACGGTCGTTTGGGCGATTTCAAAGCGACTTATGCTTGGGTAAAGCCACAAGGTGACGGCATAGCTATCGATCCGGCGGGCGTGGCTTTGCTCGGCCTGTCCGAAGGCGACAGCATTACCTATATCCCGAGGTCTTGATCCAATGGCACTTGTAGAAATCAATTTCGATGGCATTATCGGCCCCAGTCATAATTATGCGGGCCTGAGCCCCGGCAATATCGCTTCGGCCAGTAATGCGGGCGAGGCATCCAGCCCCCGTGCAGCAGCACTACAGGGTATCGAAAAGATGCGCGCAAATTTGCGGCTTGGGCTGTGCCAAGGTTTCTTCATGCCGCTTGACCGGCCCAATACCAATTGGCTGGCTGGACTCGCGACCGACACGGCAGGTGCAGAGCCGCATATCCGCGCAGCTGCATTCTCCGCCTCGGCGATGTGGGCGGCCAATGCGGCGACTGTTTCCCCTGCCCCCGATAGCACCGATGGCCGGTGCCATTTGTCAGCGGCAAACCTGCTCACTATGGCGCACCGCAGCCATGAATGGACGGGAACCTTAGCCCAGCTAAAGCTTGCCTTTGCAAGTGAACAGCATTTCACCGTCCACGGCCCCGTGCCGCAGCCTTATGGTGATGAGGGTGCGGCAAACCACATGCGGCTCTGCCCTGCGCACGGGGAGTCTGGTATCGAGATTTTCGTCTATGGCAAATCGGGTGGCACTTTCCCGGCGCGCCAGCATATCGAAGCATCAAAGGCCGTGGCGCGCGCCCACCGCCTTGATCCGGCAAAAACACTCTTCATTCAACAGGCCGAACGCGCAATTGCCGCAGGGGCTTTCCACAATGATGTGGTCGCCGTTGCCAATGAGCACGTTCTTTTGACCCATGAGGCCGCATTTGAGGATCCGGAGGCCGCTTATGCCGCGATCCGCACCGCGATGTCATCGGCAGAGATACTTGTCGTGCCCGAGGACCGGGTTAGCCTAGCCGATGCGGTGCAGAGCTATTTGTTTAATGCGCAATTGGTGACGTTGCCCGAAGGCCAAGGCATGGCGCTGATCCTACCGCTTGAGGCGCAAGAGAACACCGTCGTATGGAGCTGGCTAACGGAAATGGTCGCTGGCAATGGCCCGATCCGTAGGCTCGTTCCGGTCGATGTACGGCAAAGCATGGCCAATGGCGGCGGCCCCGCCTGTCTGCGTTTACGTGTAGTGGCTGATCCGGCGACAGTAGATCCACGGTTTGTGGCCGATGAGGCCAAGCTTGACGCCATGGCAGCGGTGATTGCAGCGCATTGGCCCGAAAGCATCGCGCCCGGGGAACTCGGCAATCCGGCGTTGGTTGAACAGGTGAAGGCGGCGCGGTTGGCGTTGCTGGACGTGTGTGGTTTGCGTGAAATGACCTAAAAAACTGTCGAAAACCTTTACAAATCGCAGATACGTTAACCATTAAGACCCCAGCATTTCCGGGACTGGCACGGCCTGTGCTTACATTTATATTAACCTATGAAAAAACTTGCGCGCCTGTTTCAAATCAAGACCCGGTTGGAGGTTTACCTCATCACTTATGCGCTTGCGCTTGGCGCTGTGAAACGGGGGGAGGAATATCTTTCCCAATATCCCGGTTTTGGCGGAAAAATTCTGTTTTTGGCAGCTACGGGCGCGGTATTTTTGGCAGCCGCGAAGATGCTGCAGGCCGTTGATTATCATAACGCTTTCGGTGTGGATTAGGAATTAGTATCATATCAGCCGTTCCCCCGAGCGAAGACGAGGGGCTTTGCCGAGCGCAGTTGTGGAGTGAAACGTTGAGTGTCCTCGACTTCTCTCGGACGGACCCTTCGTCTTCGCTCAGGGAAACGGAAATGGGTGCCCCGGCGCCGCGCATATTTGAATAAGTCCCGGGATTCTGTTGCTCGGCTCCCGGGGGCCGCCGTAACTTTTCTGTTGCCCGGCAAGTCCAGCCGCGTTCTGTTAGTTTAATCTAGGACCGTGAGGCCCATAGGATTACGCTGCGAGAGCAAGTGCTTCGTTATCGTTTGCACCTATTGGTTTTGAACCATTTCACGGCTTATTCATGCCGGGCAAAAACAATGTCTTTGAACACACGTCGATCCTAGTTCAGCCCCGTCAATACCAGCGTAAACGCCGGTTTTGGTGGAGCTGCCGGGTACCGCCCCCGGGTCCGCTGCATCTATTACACACCATCATTTATCACCATATTCCGGCGAACCGGACACTTCTCATATAGGCGTAATTTGGTGAATGGGAAGTGAAGGCGTGAGAAAAATCAAATCCCCTGCATATTCCGGCTCTCGCTTGGGACATGAACGATCAGTCCGTTGAGTTCCGCAGTCAACGTAATTTGACACGATAATCGGCTGGTTCGCCGCGCACCGCTTGCCAAGTCAAGCATGTCTTCCTCGTCTTCGCTAGCCACGGGGAGCTTATCAAACCAGCTCTTGTCCACAATCACATGGCATGTCGAACAGGCCATTTGTCCCTCACACGTGCCCTCCAGAGGCTGTCCGGCGGCTTGGGCAACTTCGAGCAGGCGGTCGCC
>JAYUPC010000086.1:0-12190 GCA_043760355.1 Sphingomonadales bacterium | reverse complement strand
CCTGCCAATTCAAACTTGCCCAAACTGGCAGATCGAATTGCAATATGCCGATACTCGTACGTTCGACAGTGTTGAAGATAAAATGCATTCCAAACCATAAAGCCAGATTGGCGATAACACCGACCACCGCCGCTGTAACACCACTAAGTGCCGCTGAAATCGACGCATTGTTACGCAAGCGCTCGACATAGGGAGCGGCGGCAAAGACCCAGAGGAAACACGGCAGAAATGTTACCCAACTGGTCAGCAACCCGCCCAGAACCCCGGCCAACATCGGGTCAAGTCCGCCCGGATTGCGGTATGCAGCCAAGAACCCGACAAATTGCAGTACCATAACCAGCGGCCCAGGCGTAGTTTCCGCCATCCCCAATCCGTCGAGCATTTCACCCGGTGCCAGCCAACCCTTTCCTGTCACCGCAACTTGCCCCACATATGCAAGTACAGCATAAGCACCGCCAAAGGTCACAACCGCCAGCTTGCTGAAAAAACCGCCAATGTCGGTCCATATAGACCCCGCGCCGGTTCCAAAATACAACCCTGCCAAGGTCGCCGCCCACATTGCCGCAAGTACCCACGCGACCTTAGCCGTCCCTGCCCGAACGGTCGCCTCGACCGGTTTTTCTTCACTGGACTTGCGCAACAAAAACCAACCTGCAAGTGCTGCGGCCAAAACAACAACAGGAAACGGAACTGCAAAGGCAGCAAGCGCAACAAATGCCAGACCTGCGATAACATAGGCTGTTCTGCTTTTAAGCGTTTTGCCACCAATCCGGATTAGTGCACCAATCACTATCGCAACAACCGCAGCCTTCAAACCGAAGAACAGCCCCTGCATCCAGCTGACATCGCCCACCAGGACATAAAGAACTGACAATCCCATAATCGACAGAACACCCGGCAAAACAAATAGCGTTCCGGCCACCAACCCGCCACGCACGCCGTGCATCAACCATCCGCAATATGTGGCGAGCTGCATCGCCTCTGGTCCCGGTAGCACCATGCAGAAACTGAGCGCATGCAAAAACCGGGCGTCATCAATCCAGCGTTTCTCGTCAACCAGCACACGGTGCATCACCGCAATCTGACCGGCAGGTCCGCCAAAGCTGAGTGCGGCGATCCTAAGCCAGCTTGGCAGTGCACCGCGCAGGCTGGGCAAAGGATCAAGCGGCAGATCGACTTTGTCCGGATCGATGATTAGTTCCATACCCTGTAATGCCTCTAATTTACCAGCAATCCAAGCCGAAAGGTTACAGAAGGTTACTACGTTATTGCGTTTTTTAGGATGGGATTGATGACTATGCCCTTAGCCAAGGCAGGTAACGATATTATGGGACGTTTGCTGACAGGGCAAATCCTACATTGCAACGGCAATTTGGGGCATGATGGCTTTGGATTGAACCAGTTCTTCCGTAACTATATGAATTAAATTGATTATATATAATCGCTAGGCTCTAGTCATGAATGGCATAGGATCTTAAGTTCAACATAAGCCGACATCAACAAAGGCCATCATATGAAACGCCTCCCGCTTATATCAGCACTCGCAGTGCTTACCGCCGCCTGCCAATTCGGGCCAATCGATGCCAAACCGGTAAAGGATAGCGATCGCCCGTTCGCAACCGAAGTCATGGCAGATTTTGACGAGCCATGGGCTATGACATTCCTTCCGGGATCCAACGACGCCCTTATTACCGAGAAAAAGGGCAAGCTTTTGCTTTGGCGTCCAGGTCTGGGAAGCTCTGAGGTTAGCGGCGTTCCAGCTGTCGATTACGGCGGTCAGGGGGGATTGGGTGATATTATTGTATCGCCCGGCTTTGATAAGGACCGCATGATTTATCTCAGCTGGATCGAAGCCGGCGAGAACGGAACACATGGCGCGGTTGTTGGCCGGGCATCCTTGTTAGATGGAAGGGATGGAAATCCGTCGCTGGGCAATTTGCAAATCATCTGGAAACAATTTCCAAAGGAGGAAGGCCGTGGCCATTTCTCGCATCGGCTCGCTTTTTCGCCCGATGGCAAATATCTGTTCATCGGGTCGGGCGAGCGCCAAAAATTCGATCCTGCCCAGAATATGGCGACGAATTTGGGCAAGATAGTGCGCCTGCTTCCCGATGGCACGACCCCAAATGACAATCCTTTTACTCAGGCCGCCTATAAAATCACCCGCATGCACGTGCTTCAGCCGGGCGACACGGAACGCGCAGAGATGCTGCGACAAATCTGGTCTTTGGGCCACCGCAATATCCTTGGGTTGGCATTTGATGACAAAGGGCAATTGTGGAATCAGGAAATGGGGCCAAAGGGCGGTGATGAATTGAACCTTGTGAAGCCAGCCGCCAATTATGGCTATCCCAAGGTTTCCAACGGCGACCATTATGATGGCCGTGACATTCCTGACCATGCCCCCGGTGACGGTTTTGAAGCGCCCAAAGTATGGTGGAATCCATCGATTTCGCCAGCAGGGCTGATGTATTACACAGGCGCAAAATTCCTGCAATGGAAGGGGTCGATGTTCCTTGGCGGCCTTGGCGCGAAGTCGCTCGTCCGGGTTACAGTAAATGGCGACACCGCTCAAAAAGCCGGTGAATGGCCCATGGGCGCACGTATTCGGGAAGTTGAGCAAGCGCCGGACGGTACAATCTGGCTGCTCGAAGACGGCAGAAACGGTTCCGAAGGGCGGATGCTCAGGCTGACGCCCACAGAATAATAGTCCTTACGCAAAGGTGACTTCAGAGGATCGCTAACCAAATAGGTTCTAAAATCAATTCTGGAGGCCGTAGAGGCCATAAGATTAGTCGCTCGGCTGTCTAGGTAGCCGAGCGATTTCACCATAGCTTAAAACGCCTTAAAAACGATTTTTTAGCAGCGGCTATATTTACCCCGCCGTCACCGTCCCCGACAAATCTGCCAAGAAGCTGCGCACACGTTTTGCATTCACGCCAAGATCGCTTTGTCCAACCCGGCTGACCGAGCGCATGTCAACGATGCTGCCATCGCCTTTCTCGGTCGGGCGTACACGCAACACAACATCATCCTTAAATCTGAAAAGGCGACTGGTGGCGGTCGCCTCAAGACGGCCCTCGGCAGGTAGCGATAAAGCAACATCCCAGCCACGCGCCTTTGCCAGACGCTCTGCCTTGGCAATAACTTCACCAACATTCTGGCTCACGCGCACCGTGCGGATGTCTCCATAAATCTTCTGGTGTAATTGCACCCAACGTTGTTCCGGGGTCATGGCCTTCATCGCGGGATCATCTTGCCCGGGTACATTATCCGTATTGTCTGCACGCAGGCTGAGCTGCTTAAATTCAGGCGGATCGGCAAGGTCGGTGGAAATATCATGCAGCGGAGCACCGCGTGCTGCCGCCAGATAACTGCCAAGCCAGCCTAGCATCGCAATGGCCATCAATGTACCAATCCAGCGCAGCATTTTTGGCCGCTGGATCGCACTCCTTTTGCCAAGCCAAGCAAACAACAGTCCCAGAACAAGTGCGAGTGCAGCAAGTGCCGCCGCCAATAACTGTGCCTGTATCCCGACACTAAAATGCCACAAACCCCAGCCTGCGCCAACTGGACCCAATAGGCTCGATACCACAGCGGCACCCGCCAAACCAAGCACAGTCGAGCCACGCCAATCCCGTGCAGGTTTTTCAGATATTATATAGGTACCCGCAACAACTTCTGCTTCGACGACTTTATTTGGCGCGGTTTGCGGTTCATCCATTACATTTACCCTTAAGAATTTTTCTTATATTGCCGTCCAATGCTACCATCGGTCAAACATAATCTGTCGGCAAAGGCGTAGACAAAATCTTAAAGCGCTGACACAGGCAGGATATGGCAACCGAATTACCGATAGACCCTATGGTCCAAAAGCGCGCCACACGTTTTGTATTGATGGCGGTTTTCATTAGCTCGGCGGGTTTTGGCATCATCATGCCATCACTTCCACAGTTGATCCAGCAACTTGAAGGCGTGACATTATCGCAGGCCACCAAAACGGGGGCATGGATCGGCGCGACATATGCAATATTCCAGTTTTTACTGGGTCCGACAATGGGCAATTTGGGCGACCGTTTTGGCAGGCGTCCGGTTTTCCTGATTTCACTGTGCGGCTTTGCAATTGATTTCTTGTTAATGGGATTGGCCCCGTCGGTGGTTTGGCTCTTCATCGGGCGCGGCATTGCCGGAGCGCTGGGCGCAATTTTCGGTCCGGCCAACGCAACTATGGCAGACATCTCAAGCGCCGAAAACCGCGCAGCAAGTTTTGGCAAAGTCGGTGCTGCCTTTGGGCTTGGCTTTATCTTCGGACCGGCACTGGGCGGATTCCTCGGCGATTACAGCACGCGCCTTCCCTTCTTCGTTGCAAGTGCGATGGCCTTTGGCGTATTTCTTTATGGCTATTTCACCTTCCCTGAAACTATGACCCCGCAACGCCGCCGTCCATTTGAATGGCGGCGCGCCAATCCGCTGGGCGCGCTTATGTCTTTAGGGAAACAAAAGAGTGTGCTGCCCATCGCTGCGATTTACTTTCTGTGGGTGAGTGCGGTGAATGTGTATCCTGCATCATGGTCCTATTTCGCCCCTGCTCATTTTGGTTGGGGGACCAAGATGGTCGGCCTGTCGCTGACGCTGGTCGGTATTTCTATGGTTGTGTTTCAGGCCTTGGTTCTTGGCAAGGTCGTTGCACGCTTCGGGGAACGGAGGACAGTACAAATCGCAATGGTCTATGGAGCATTTGCGTTCCTTCTGACTGCACTCATCACAAATGGCTGGGTGATCCTTGCATTCACCCTGACAAATGGTATTCAAGGCATGGCGATGCCTGCGATCAACGCCATGATGTCGCGCCGCTTGCCGCCCGATCAACAAGGCGAATTGCAGGGCTTTAACGGCAGCCTATCTGCGCTTTCGATCCTGTTCGCACAAATCATCTACAACAATGTGCTGGCTTATTTTACGAGCGAAACAACGCCGATCCATTTTTCTGGCGCGCCGTTTTTGATTGCCTCTGCCATGGCGCTCATTTCCTTGATCGCACTCAGCCTGCTGCCGCGCGCACACAGCGATGATGTAAAAACGGGATGACATTAGTAGCTTTGTCAGACTGCGATGGGGCAGCAATCGAGTATCTGCTTGATGCCGCCTTTGGTGCTGACCGGCGGCAACGTACAGCTTATAAGTTGCGGCAGGGCGTGGATTTTATGCCCGCACTATCTTTTGGTTTGATTGAAAATAAGGCGCTGGTTGGTAGCATCCAATGCTGGCCCGTCACGCTGCGGGAACATCACTTCCCATTGATTCTGGTTGGGCCGGTTGCTGTGTCGCCCACGCACCAAAATCAAGGCCTTGGGGCTATTTTGATGCACGCCATGCTTGACGCCGCTGCCGTTCGCGGCGACCCTGTAATGGTGATGATAGGTGATCCGGAATATTATGAACGCTTTGGCTTTTTTGCAGGAGCAGGTGAAGGCTGGCAATTGCCGGGACCTTGGGAGGCAAGACGCTTGCTGGTTCGCAACATCAAAGGCAAGCCATTGCCCGAAAGCGGAATGGTCGGCCCGGATTTAGCCTATGCCCTATGATCCGCCGTCTGATTTAGCCGGGTTAACACTCACACAAATCGGTGAATTGGTCGCCGCGCGTAAATTGCCGCCGGTTGATAGTTGGAACCCTGAACATACTGGCGATAGCGAAATGCGGATTGCCGCCGATGGCCGCTGGTTTCACCAAAATGGCGAGATCAAGCGCGCTGCTATGGTGCGCGCATTTTCCTCACTCTTGCGGCGCGAAGGTGAGAGCTATTGGTTAGTCACGCCAGAGGAAAAACTCTCCATTCAAGTTGAGGATGCGCCGTTCATTGCGGTTGAATTACGCAGCGAGGGCACTGGTAAAGACCGGCAATTGGCGCTGCGGCTGAACACCGACGATCTGGTGATTGTGGATGCCGATCATATTATCGAAATGCGCGGTGATGTGCCCTATCTTCATGTTCGTGGGGGGCTTTGGGCAAAGATGACACGGCCTGTTTATTATGAGCTGGCCGAACTGGCGCTCACGGAAAATCCCGATGCGCCCGGGCTTTGGAGTTATGCAGCATTCTTTGCACTGGGCAGTCCGGCATGACCACGCTGGCGCTGCTGGAAGCAGCCTTTGCCCAAGGCAATGCTATCGAGGTTGAGGACGAAAGGGATTTTTCACTAGGCCGCGACACGCATCGCCCTGCTGCTGTCTTGATCCCGGTGACCGACCGCAAAGAACCCGGCGTAATCCTAACCCAGCGGCCAGCATGGCTGCGCAGCCATGCCGGACAAGTCGCCTTTCCAGGAGGAAAGATTGATCTAGATGACGCCGATGAAATCGCGGCGGCTTTGCGCGAGGCCGACGAAGAGCTCGCTATTCCGCCGACCCAAGTGCGCGTGATCGGCATTGCTGACGTCTATTATTCGGGCAGCGGTTACCGCATAACGCCCGTTGTCGGCCTTATCCCGCCCGACCTTGATTTAATCCCCAATCCTGGCGAGGTAGAGGATTATTTCGAAGTCCCTTTATCCTTCTTGCTTGATCCGACCAATATGGCGAAAAGAAGCGGCATTTGGCCCGATAAAAACGGCATAGGACACGAACGGCATTATTATGACATGCAATGGCAAGATCGCAGGATCTGGGGCGTGACCGCGGGGATCATTGCCAATCTCGCAAAGCGGATCGGATGAGCATTATGTCTCTGCCCGACGCCCCTTGGCGTGCAAGTGAGGGCCTAAAAGCTATTGTTGCTGCACTGTCGGATGGCGACGATGTCCTGCGCATTGTTGGCGGCGCGGTGCGCGATAGTTTGCTTGGGCTTCGGGTAAGCGACATCGATCTGGCAACAAAACTCCTCCCACATGTCGTCATCGACCGACTGGAATCTGCGCGCATAAAAGCTATACCAACCGGCATCGATCATGGCACCATCACAGCGGTTGCCATTGGTCAAACATTCGAGATCACCACATTACGCCGCGATGTTTCAACCGATGGCAGACGCGCGACTGTGGTTTTTTCAAAGGATTGGAAGGAAGACGCGGCGCGGCGCGATTTTACCATCAATGCGCTATATGCTGATCCGGTAAGTGGGCAAATTTTCGATTATTTCGGTGGCTTAGAAGACCTGAAAAGCCACACTCTGCGTTTCATAGGAGACCCCGCTAGGCGTATCGCCGAGGACCATTTACGTATCCTGCGCTATTTCCGTTTCCTTGCTCGTTTTGGCAAGGATGAAGTCGATCTGATAGCGTTGATTGCTTGCAGGGAAGCCTCCAAAAGCCTGATGGCCTTATCCCGCGAACGGATCGCCAGCGAGTTACTCAAAATCATGGGTACAGACAATCCGGTCTTTGCGGTTTCACTGATGATCGACAACGGCATTTTCGCTAGCTTCTTGCCCGAGCTTTCCGATAATGCCGCTTTTTTACTAAAGCGCCTTGTTGACCGTGAGCAAACCCGCGCAATGCAGCCCTCTGTGTGCGCGCGGCTGTTATCGATCCTGCCACCCGATATGGCGACGGTTGACAAAGTCGCTATGCGCCTCAAATTATCCAATCGAATGCGTGTGGATATGGCAAACCGCCTATCGGAACAAACACCGACCTCGCAAACTATTCGTGCCCTTGCCTATCGAACCGATACAGAATGCGCACGAGATACAGCGATGCTGTTTGCAGACGAGGGCGCCCTTTCCGGCTGTCTGGCAAAATTGGAGGCCTGGTCCTCACCCCGTTTTCCGATTAAAGGTGGCGACTTAATCGCTCGCGGGTTGAACGCAGGGCCTGTCGTTGCAAAAACACTTAAAGATATTGAAGCAGCTTGGATTGAAGAAGGTTTTCCCGGTACAGACCGCGCCAAAATACTGACGGATCAATTGGTCGCAGGCGCGTTATTGGCAATCAAAAATTCATAAGCCGCAGTTGGTGTTAGGGGTTTTGCAAAATAATAGCCTTGGCCAAAAGAACAGCCGAGCCGCTTTAATGTTGCAGAAATTTCAATTGATTCAATACCCTCTGCGGTGGTTTTCATACCCAGTGCACGTGCGAGCGATAACACTGTCCGTACAATCGCCCGTTTATCTTTGTCGATCATCATATCGCTCACAAAGCTGCGGTCGATCTTCAGAACATCGATCGGAAGCTGCTGCAAATACGCAAGGTTGGAATAACCTGTGCCAAAATCATCCATAGCGATATGGGTGTTTAACCCTTTCAGAGCATCAAGTATCTTCTTGGCGCCATCAGGATCCGAAACAAAAGCGCTCTCGGTCAACTCTAACATAATCCGTTCGCCCGATATGCCCGCACCTTTAATGGCATTGGCAACCGCGTAAGTCACATCATCGCGCTGCATTTGTACAGCCGACATATTAACTGAAACCTTGAACGGCAACACACCGCCCGACCGCAAATCCCATTCACCTATCGACGTTGCGGCTTCTTCCAAGGCCCAACGTCCAAGTGGCACGATAAGCCCGCTTTCTTCGGCAACCGGAATGAAATCCACCGGCGAAATGAAGCCGTGGTCTGGATGTTCCCAACGCGCAAGCGCCTCAAAACCATTCAGCTGCCCCGTATCCAGATCGACAAGAGGCTGATAATGCAGTTCCAGTTCACCGCGTTGCAGCGCACGGCGCAGGTCGGTTTCAATCGAGAACCGGTGCTTTGCGGTATCCAGTCCACCAGCGGAATAAAGTTCAAATTTTTTGGTTGATTTTGCACGCTTCATTGCAATCTGGGCATGGCGTAGCGTTTCCATAGGATCATCCGATGCCACCAAACCTACCGCCGCTGCCACTGCGCACTCCATCTGGATTTCAAGGCCCGACAACTGGCACGGATCGGCAAACGCCTCTGTCAATCGTTCGGCGATACTTTCAACATGCACTTGATCACCCGAAAGGCTGACGAATAACGCAAATTCATTGCCACCGAGCCGCGCCAAAATCTCGTTACTTCGTATGCGTGAATTTAGGCGGCGCGCGACGGTGATGATGAGCTCATCGCCTGCCATTGCTCCAACGGATTCGTTTACGCGGCTAAACCGGGCCAAATCAATTAATACAATCGCATAGCTGGTAGGGCTGGCTTCACCTTTTTGCAGCGTCTCAATAACGGCCTCAACCAGTTCCTCAAAACCAGTACGGTTGCAGAAACCGGTAAGGCTGTCGCTCAACATTTCGCGGCGCAGGCTGACGCGGCTAAGTGCTTCGGCGGTACGATCGACAAGCGAAACGAGGAACATGTCATGCGTCTCGCCAAAGCGGGCAATGCTAATTTCCAACTCGCGGCGGCTGACCGGATCAGCAGAGCGCCAGCATTCGAAATGCGATTCGCGTGACTGCTTCGTCATCGTGATTATGCGATCGGCAAAACCGCTCAGGTCAAGCCCGGCTTCACGCCGATGCCCAAGTGCCAGTTCTTCAAATAACGCATTTGCGCTAATTTGACGTACATTACCAGAGTGTTGATGAAAAATTGCTGCCGGTATAGGGAGCGAACCCAGCCAGGCAAATTCTGCCGGCGGCGCTGTCACGCGATTGCCGTTTTTCGTTCCTAAAGCATCCGAAACCAGCGACCCGTGAGCGAAATGTTTATCGTCCCACACTTTCATGAGTTCGCATTAGCCGTAAAGATGTAAATATTTGTCACCGAAACATCGCAAATAAAGGGTTAATGCGACGAACCGTTTCCTTTAATCAAACCGGTTGTTGCGCGGGAATCCCTGAGGTGGAAGCCTACCTGCGGCACCGCGTGCCACACGCCAGAGCGACATGTCGTTTTCAGTGCGTGTCCGGCCACTATCACCACCCATCGCCCAGCTTAGCCCTTCGCTCATTTTAAAGCAGACCGCATCGGCGAGCCCACCATCTTTATAGCGTTGCAAAGTAACGCCCTGCCCCTTGGCCATTTCAGGCAGTTCAATCAGCGGGAAGGCAACAAGTTTGCGGTTATCGCCGACAACCGCAACATATTCGTCCTTCGTGGCTTCATCTGACACGGGTTCGGGCGGGGCAAGCCGCACAACCTTTAGCTTCGCTCCAGGTTTCAGTGTCACCACACCTCGGCCTTTGCGCGTTTCAGCAATAACATCAGACATTTTGGCAATAAAGCCTTTACCCGTGCTCGCTGCTAACAACATTCGGCCATTTGGCGTTGCGGGCAGAACTGCAACGACATCATTCCCCGCCTCGATATCAACCATCGTGCCCAATGGTTCACCAAATCCGCGCGCTCCGGGCAGCTTATCCGCGCCAAGGGTGTAGAAACGTCCGTTCGCGGTTGCGACCAGTATTTTGTCCGTAGTTTGCGTATGGAAGGCAAAAGCAGGGCCATCGCCTTCCTTGAACTTGAAATCACCGCGGGCGTTCAGGTCGGCATGGCCCTTCATCGCCTTGATCCAGCCGCGTTTCGACATGATCACCGTAACCGGCTCACGCTCGACAAAAGCTTCGAGCGATATTTCGCGCGCCGCGCCTGCTTCTTCAAGTGTCGTACGCCGTTTGCCAAGAGCGGTATCTTCGCCGTACGCCTTGCGCAAAGCTGTGAGGTCTTTTTTGAGCCGCGTTTTCTGACGCGCCGGGCTTTCGATCAGCTTGACCAGTTCTTCCCGCTCGGCCTGCAACTCATCACGTTCGCGGCGCAGCTCCATTTCTTCAAGCTTGCGGAGCGACCGCAACCGCATGTTAAGGATCGCCTCGGCCTGAACCGGGGTCAGCTGGAATTCTGCCATCATCAACGGCTTGGGTTCATCCTCGGTACGGATAATTTCGATAATCCGGTCAAGATTGAGATAAGCGATAATATACCCGCCAACCAGTTCCAGCCGCGCATCGATCTTTTCCAGCCGGTGCTGCGATTTTCGGATCAGAACCTCGATCTGGTGCCGCAACCATTCGCGCAGGACCATGCCGATGCTCATCACGCCAGGTCGGCGCTGCGCATCAAGGACGTTCATGTTAAGCGAGAAGCGCGTTTCGAGTTCACTCAACCGAAATAGCGCGTTCATTAAATCTTCGGGTTCGACATTCCGGGTCTTGGGTTCAAGCACGATGCGGATTTCGCTGTCCGATTCGTCCCGGACATCGGCAAGTATAGGCAGTTTTTTGTCGGCTATAATCTGCGCGATCTGTTCGATCAGCTTGCCCTTTTGCACCTGATACGGGATTTGCGTAATCACCGCGACCCAACTGCCGCGTCCTTCATCTTCCTTATGCCAGCGCGCCCGCACCCGCATAGCACCGCGCCCGGTTTCGTAGGCGTTACTGATGACGGTTTTGCTGTCGACAAGAATGCCGCCGGTGGGGAAATCGGGACCTTGCACGATTTCCATGATCTGTGCGTGGCTTGTCTGCGGCTCATCAATCAGCAGCATGGCGGCGTCGATTATCTCGGCGACATTATGTGACGGGATCGATGTCGCCATCCCCACCGCAATCCCGCTTGCACCGTTTGCCAGCAAATTGGGGAACAGCCCGGGCATAACCTCCGGCTCTTCGTCTTCGCCGTTATAAGTGGGCCGAAAATCGGTGCCGTTTTCATCGAGCCCGTTCATCAGCTCGATTGCGGTTTTGGTCAAACGTGCCTCGGTATACCTGTATGCCGCCGCATTATCGCCATCGATATTCCCGAAATTACCCTGCCCGTCGACAAGAGG
Source organism: Sphingomonadales bacterium (assembly GCA_043760355.1). GTDB lineage: Bacteria > Pseudomonadota > Alphaproteobacteria > Sphingomonadales > Sphingomonadaceae > Sphingorhabdus_B. The sequence continues at coordinate 505 of JAYUPC010000086.1, read as the reverse complement.
GTAACGTAGCGAAAATGTCTGTGCAAGACGAACCATCGCATCATAGACTGACTGGTCTCCGTGCGGGTGATATTTACCGATCACATCGCCGACAACGCGGGCGCATTTCTTATACCCCTGTGACGGATCAAGCTTCAGCAGGCGCATCGCCCAAAGGAGCCGGCGGTGAACAGGCTTCAACCCGTCGCGCAAATCAGGCAGTGACCGCGCCGTGATCGTCGACATCGCATAAATCAAATACCGTTCCGACAGCGCCGCATCAAACGGCGCATCGATAATCGCATCAAACGGGTCTTCGGGAATGGTATTGATAGGATCAGACATTAAGGTTTCCGATAGCGGGTGAGGTTCACTTGTGGAAGTGGCGATATTTGGCAATCCACAGGATAATGATTTCTAAGAGTGGGAGTTTACCCCCTTTCCCAGCGGGAGAGGGTTGCGAAGACTTGGCAATTTATTGCCTATGTCATAGCTGGGTGAGGGGATGGGAGCTATCGATAAGGCG
>JAYUPC010000085.1:0-12498 GCA_043760355.1 Sphingomonadales bacterium | reverse complement strand
GGGAGATTCGCTGCAAGGGCGTATATGAAAACGGCGAATGGGCGCCGGGCGCGAAGGAAGAGATCGAAGCAACTGTGCGCCGCACTGTAAAAGAAATCGGTTATGAGCAAGACGGTTTTCACTGGCAAACGCTTACTTTCATGAACAACTTGCATGGCCAATCTGCTCATATTGCGCAGGGCGTTGATGCCAGCGGAAATAAAGATGAAGGCGCTGGCGACCAAGGCATCATGTTCGGATATGCCACTGATGAAACTCCCGAATTAATGCCCGCAACACTTTATTACAGCCACAAAATCCTTGAACGGATGGCCGCTGATCGCCATTCGGGCGCTGCTCCGTTCCTTGAACCTGACACAAAGAGCCAGGTCACCTTGCGTTATGAACAAAGCACGCCTGTTGCGGCAACCGCTGTGGTTGTTTCAACGCAGCACGCAGCCGGATATGACAAAGGCGCAAAGGAAGCTGAACTGCACGCTTATGTTCGCCAAGTGATCGCAGATGTAATCCCGGCAAATCTGCTGACCGAAACTGAATATCATATCAATCCTACGGGCAGCTTTGAAATCGGTGGACCCGATGGCGACGCCGGCCTTACCGGTCGCAAGATCATTGTCGATACTTACGGCGGTGCTGCTCCGCATGGCGGCGGCGCATTCTCTGGTAAAGACCCCACAAAGGTTGATCGTTCGGCGGCATATATCACGCGTTACCTTGCTAAGAATATCGTAGCTGCCGGCCTTGCCACACGGTGTACGATCCAGCTTGCTTATGCTATCGGTGTATCCAAGCCATTATCGCTATACGTCGACACCCATGAGACCGGCACCGTTGGCGATGACAAAATCGAAGCCGCAATCATGAGCATCAAAGCACTGGGCGGTTTGACCCCCCGTGCGATCCGCACGCATCTGGGCCTAAACAAACCGATCTATCGCAAAACAGCAGCTTACGGCCATTTCGGGCAAAAAGCAGAGGGTGATTTTTTCCCTTGGGAACGGCTAGACCTAGTTGATGCTTTGAAAGCAGCACTCTAATTTATTAACTAAATGGCGATGCGTTGTTCGTCAGGCAATCCGTCGCCATCGGCGATGCAGACTTTGTTTCGTCCATGGTCCTTCGCATAATATAGGGCTACGTCTGATCGTCTCACTGTGCGCTTCAGGGTCTCACCTTCACGCACGAAAGCAATACCAAAGCTTGCGGTTACTCGGCGGTCGGCTGGCAAGTCTTCGTGTATCATAAGGCCAATGGCAACGCGGAGATGTTCGGCGACGACCAAAGCAACTGATGAGCTTTCCGCGCTGAACAGCATGAGGAACTCTTCGCCGCCTGTGCGTGCAACCTTTCCATGATATTCTATGAGTTGTGCGGTTGTAGCACCTATTTTTGCGAGCACAGCGTCGCCAGCTTCATGACCAAATTCGTCGTTGATCCGTTTGAAATGATCGATATCAAATAACATGACGGCACGACCAAGAACTGGCGCTTCGCCCGCTTCGGCCTTGTTTACAACCATCGCCATCCCGCGCCGGTTGTAAAGTCCTGTCAGTGGATCAATCATCGCTTCATGCTGATGCTTGGATACCATGTCGACGCCCATAACGATGAAGATGATGTTGGCACCCGCCATCGCAGTTATGGCGCTCGTCATATAAAATACAATTTCGTAAAATTCGCCACTCGTCGCAAAGCCAGCCGGAGCATAGTCAAAAACCAGAATTAAAGCCCGTATAAAGCCGATGATGGCAGCGGTTATATTGTACCAAAATAAAATCCTCTCGATCAGAGTACGGCGGCTCCGCAGCAAAACCGGAATACCCGTCAACAAGATTGCGCTGCCAACACAGTCCATTAAAATACTGCGCAGCGGAATATAAGTGGAATTGCCAAAAGTTGCCGTGAGGACGATCAGCCCTGCACTGATAATCAGCGCTAATGCCTTTTTATTGATCTTCACCCGGACGCGGCTGGCATAAGCGATTATAACAGCAACGAACCCAGCCCAATAAATCGGTATCGCCAATTCATCGATATAATACGGACTAAAAATCGACCGGTTCTTGTCGATTATCTGCGCTGCAATCCCGCACAAAAAGCATATCGCAACCCAGCCGGCGGCATGCAAATGACGATTGAGCGCGTACACCGATATGAACACGATGAAAAAGAGCGCCAATATCGCTCCCGTCAATATATCGAAAAACGGCAATCCCATATACGCTGCCCTAAACTTCAGAATAAAAAATAGGGTTAATGCCAGCATCATCTTGCCAAATCGGTATATCCCATTATGCGCCTCGCAATGACGCCTGCACAACCTCATGACCCCTCTACGATCAACCGGCTTTATGGCCGGTCAAAGGGTAAGAAGTTGCGCGATGAGCAGGCCGGATTAGTTGAAAACCTGTTACCGCAAATAAGCATACCCGAAGACGGCACAGTCGACGCAAGTACGCTATTTGGCGAAGCGCGGCCCTTACACTTCGAGATTGGCTTTGGCGGCGGTGAACATATGGCGTCGCGGGCCGATATGCTGCCCGATCACGGCTTCATTGGCTGCGAACCCTTCATCAACGGCGTTGCCATGGCGCTCAAGCATATCCGCGACGGGCGGCTTGCTAACATCCGGCTTCACCACGGCGATGCGCTGAATGTACTGCGCCGAATTCCCGATGGTGCGCTCAGCTTTGTTTATCTGCTTCACCCCGATCCATGGCCCAAAATGCGGCATATCAAGCGCCGGATGATGAATGACGGCCCAGTTGACCTAATCGCACAGAAACTTAAACCCGGCGGTGAGTTCCGTTTCGGCACCGACCACCCTGTCTATCTGCGCCACGCCCTTATGGTAATGCAGCGCCACCGGGAACAGTTCGAATGGCTATGCGGTAAACCCTCTGATTTCCTAAACCGCCCGGGCGGCTGGCCAGAAACACGCTATGAAGCGAAAGCACGGCGGCAGGGTCATGAAGTCTGGTATTTTCGTTATCGCAAAATTTAAGGGGCTGCAAAGCGGATAGACGCAGGATAGTTTCACTTGGGCGCTGTAGAATAAAAACTGATTCGGTAGACATCAAAAGCTACGCTATCCAAGCCTTGAATAATGGAGCAATGCGATGTTCGATTTAAGTGCGTTCGATTTCTATGCCTTACTTCCCTTCATCGCGGTAGGCTTTGCCGCACAGCTGGTGGATGGTGCACTTGGTATGGCTTTTGGAGTAATTACCAACACCTTGCTTGTCGGCTTTCTTGGTATTCCGCCTGCACAGGCATCAGCAAAAGTTCATGTTGTCGAAACATTCACAACAGCCATATCTGGCCTAAACCATTTCTTTCACGGCAACATCGAATGGCCTCTTTTCTGGCGTTTATTAATCCCCGGCATGATTGGCGGCATAATCGGAGCTTATGTGCTGACCAGTATCGATGCGTCGATCATCAAGCCATTCATTCTCGCTTATCTGATCGGTATCGGTATTTGGCTGTTGGTGCGTGGGTTGTTCTGGCAACCAACCCTCAAAACCGCACGAATCATTACTCCGTTAGGCCTGATTGGTGGTTTTTTAGATGCGGCGGGCGGCGGCGGATGGGGGCCAGTGGTTACGTCCAACCTGCTTGTGCAAGGCGCAGAACCCCGCAAGGTTGTTGGCACCGTCAATAGTGTCGAATTTTTCCTGACAGTAACAATTTCCGCAGCGTTTATTTATCATCTGGGGCCGGCTGATATCGCCGGGCCAACGCTTGGTATGTTGATTGGCGGGGTCGTGGCGGCACCTATTGGCGCGATTGCCGCCAAGCGCATTCCGGCAAAGGCGATGCTTATCATGGTCGGCGTTGTCCTTACACTGACCAGCGGATATTCGCTTTGGAAGGCATTGAGTTGAGCCGGAAACTAAGTCTTTGATTCAAACGAGTGCATAACACCTAGGACTTAATTCCCCCGCGCCGCACTCCCGACTTCGACCTTCTCCACCCATTCGGGATAAAAGCTTGGCGCACGCTTGGACCAACCTGGTGCCGTCGCCGCAGCTTCGCTGATCGACTGGAGCAATTTCTTGCGACGTTCGGGTTGAAGATGCGGCATTGAAGCAGCAGCACAGAAAGCAGCGGGGAGCCAAGGCCTTGCATCGGCGGCAATCAGGCGTTCGTATAAGAAGCGGTAGGCGGCAAAGCCATCGATCCGGCCCTGCCCCAAATCAAATGCCGACACCGTCACCAATGGCGCGATAAAGGCCTCTGCGTCTTCGAGTGAGCTGCTATCAGGGATCAGCGCACGGATTTCGGGAAGGCGATCGTAAAACATCTGCTGCGTTTCGATACTCGCCGCCTCAACCGCGTCACGCGACCAGAGCGCGACAGCATCGATGCGGTCAAATGCGACATCAAGCGAACGCCGGATATAGCGTTGCGTCGCCCCGCTAAAGCCAGCAAACTCCTTTATTTCCTCCAGCGTCAACATGCCCGGAGCGGTATTTGTGCCTTGTGTCATGGTTCCATATCCCCTGTTACCATCTGACGCTGGTTTCTCACAAATATGGTTAGCAAATGCTTAACGTGCCAAAATTTGCCGGCCTGTTCGACCAATCCAGCCAATACTTCGACAAATGCGCCGCGCATGGACTGACTTCATGGGAAAATGCTCTATGGCAGTATAATGACATTCAAAACGAAACCCAGAAAACCTTTGATCGGCGATCAAATGGCTTTTTTGAGCATCGTCGCCTTTTGGATATTTTATGCCATAATCGGATCATTACGATTGGCTGCTCTGGATTTTCCAGCCCAGGGTGAACTTGCGTCGCGGCGGTTGGTTGTTACCTTTATAGGTATTTTCCTGACTTGGGTACTTTACCGCTTCCTTCGTCTTTTTGATCGTAAGCCGCTTGGTATTCGGATTGGCGCAGCCTTTATTGCGGCAATGCCCTGTGCGTTGGTTTTCGCATGTGTAAACTATTACATTTTTAATATTTATGACCCGATCGATCTTTTTCGAGACCCGGAATTGGGACGGAAAGTTGAAGATATCAAGTCGCAGCTTGGATATGACAGTTGGCAAGAAATCATCGAGATTGCGATTAGCCTGTATTTCTTCATCATCGCATGGGCCTCGCTCTATTTAGCACTTGGCTATGCGCGTGAAGTGCGGGAAGCCGAACGGATGGCATCACGTTATGCGCAAGCCGCGCAGGATTCCGAGCTGCGGTCGCTGCGCTATCAGGTCAACCCCCATTTCTTGTTCAACACACTCAATTCGCTCTCCAGCCTTGTGATTTCTGGCCAGAACAGTCAGGCAGAGGCAATGATCCAGAACCTGTCTACCTTTTACCGCACCAGCCTTTCTAGCGACCCGCTTGAGGACGTGACGTTGTCCGAAGAGGTCGAGTTGCAAAAACAATATCTGGAGATTGAAGCAGTGCGGTATCCAGAACGGTTACGTACGGTGATCGATATCGATCCGCCGTTAATGCACCTGCATGTGCCCGCACTCATACTGCAACCGCTGGTTGAAAATGCGATCAAATACGGGGTGTCGCGAACGTCACGGCCCGTAACAATCCATATTAACGCCTGTCAGGATGGGAATCAGGTCCGCATTAGCGTCGAAGATGACGGCGATATCATCCTTGCCGATTTAGCACATGGCAATGGCATCGGCCTTGCCAATGTCCGCGACCGGTTAGAGGCGCGTTTTGGCAATCGTGCGTCGCTTGTCACGCATGAAAAGGTCGAGGGTGGTTTTATTGCTACACTCACCCTGCCGGCGCAGATCTAAGTCAATGATTGATACACCAAGCCGCCTTCGGACTGTTATAGTCGACGATGAACCACTTGCCGTTGAAAGGCTGCAAATCCTGTGCGCGTCCGAACCCAGCATCGACCTGATCGCGACGGCAAGCGATGGTGCGGCGGCGCTTAGGCTTGCACAGGAGTTATCACCCGATCTGATCTTCCTGGATATCGGTATGCCGAAAATGGACGGCATTAGCGCGGCGCGTGCACTATCTCTGCTAACCCGCAAACCAGCGATTATCTTCGTCACCGCATATGATAATTTTGCGGTTGAAGCATTTGATCTCGACATTGTCGACTATGTGTTGAAACCCGTTTCATCCGACCGGCTTGGCCGGGCGATTGCGCGCGTGTTGACCAACAGTGCCGCTGGATCAGAGGCACATGATGCTGCAGATACGCGAGGGTTTGCCAACGAGTTCTGGGTCTCACACCGCAGCGAACTGATCCGCATCGCGGCCATCGATATCGAGCGGATCGAGGCCGAACGTGATTATATGCGGTTGTTCACGGGTGGACGAAGTTATCTGCTGCACCAAACAATATCGACTTTGGAGCAGCGTCTTGATCCTGAAGACTTCCTGCGTATCCACCGCAGCCATATCATCCGCCGCGATTTGATCACCGGCCTACGCCATGAAGGCGGCGGGGTTTGGCATGCCTTGCTAGACGGTGATGTGTCGATGCGGATTGGTCGCAAGTATTTAACCGATGTCAAAAGGCTGGCGGGCAAATAAAAAGGCTCCGGCGATGATGCACCGTAGCCTTTTTTGGGTTATTAGATCTTAGTTGCCAACCATTGTAGTTTGTCCAACGCCAACTCGGTTGGCGTTTTCATACTTAGCTATTACGACCGCCGCATCGTGTCGTGCTTTGGCAAGCGCTTTCACTTTGCAGGCTTTGACATAGTCAATTTCAGCCGGTGTCGGATTACTCACATCACCGCATACAATTTGCACGGCTGCTTTGATACGCGTTTCAAAACGCTGTTGACCACGCTCAGTGGAAAGATCAAGGTCGCTATAACGGACCACACGGCTTGTCGGAATTAAATTCAGAGCCGGGCCTGCGAACACAGGGGTTGCTGCCGCGAACATCGTAATAGTTATGAGCGCAGCCTTTGCTATATTTTGGGTCGCCATTTTCTGTTCCTTACAAAATGCTGGCAGGGAGCAGGGGAATACCCCGGCCAGCAGGAGAGGGTGCAGGCCGATCCAAGATAGCTGGGGAGCATTGATGATCCGACCTGCGAGAATTAAAGTAGCCTAGCTGTGTTACTCGCACATGACAGTTTCGACTAAACACGCCTGAATTGCGTCAAAACGACAAAGGCTGCGACCAACATACGCTACGTAACGACTAACGACTACTTTTGTAGTCAATGTTGCAATAAGAAGACTATGAACGACTCAGATCAACCCTGCGAGGGGGCTTGAAGGGTCAGCGTACATCCGCCGTCCCATCCGCCCGGCAAGATAAGCGTTGCGCCCTGCTTCGACCGCCAGTTTCATTGCACGTGCCATGAGGATTGGATCCTTGGCTTCGGCAATTGCGGTGTTCATCAATATTCCGTCGCATCCAAGCTCCATACCGACAGCAGCATCAGACGCCGTACCGACACCTGCATCAACAAGAACCGGCACCTTTGCACCCTCTACGATCAAACGAATGGTGACCCGGTTCTGGATACCCAGCCCCGACCCGATCGGCGCGCCAAGTGGCATGACCGCAACCGCCCCTGCATCCTCCAACTGCTTTGCCGCAATTGGATCATCGACGCAGTACACCATCGGCAAGAAGCCCTCTTTGGCTAGTATCTCGGTTGCCTTCAACGTCTCACGCATATCGGGATACAACGTCTTTGCCTCACCCAAAACCTCCAGCTTCACCAAATCCCAGCCGCCTGCTTCTCTTGCCAAACGCAGAGTTCGGATGGCATCATCAGCGGAAAAGCAACCCGCTGTATTCGGCAAATAGGTATATTTCTTAGGGTCAATAAAGTCGGTGAGCATTGGCGCACCCGGATCAGACACATTCACCCGCCGCACCGCAACCGTGATGATCTCCGCCCCCGAAGCCTCAAGCGCTGCGGCGTTCTGGGCGAAGTCCTTATACTTGCCGGTGCCAACGATAAGCCGCGAAGTGAATGTGCGACCGGCAACGGTCCATGTGTCGGCCTGCCCTCCGCCCACAAAGTGCACAATCTCCAGCACGTCACCATCCGCCAACATCACATCCGCAAGGGTCGACCGGGGAACGATCTCCAAATTACGCTCGACCGCCACCTTTGCCGGATCAAGACCGATTTCCTCGACAAGCGCAGCAATACTGCCCCCGGAAGCGCGGCGGGCTTCCCCGTTCAGGGTAATGGATAGGGAGTGGACATTGGACATATCGGGAAACAACCTTGACATTTTAGGGAGTCAAGTATATAACGTAACTCAAGTGGACTGGGAGTACCTAGTCGGCGTTGGGCCTCGGAGCAATCTGGGGCCTTTCGCTTTTGGACTTATGGAAAATGGCCTAGCTCGCCAAAAATTTTGCTTCTTACAATTTCAAATGCGTGATTGGGTTACTCTGGATCAATGGCATGCCTACCAATAGGATGGCCAAATAAATCAGCAAGCTGTAATCCCGCCGAGTTGATTTTCTTTTCCGCGAATTTCAGCTTAAATTCCATCGTACCGAACTCTGGCGCAAACTTTGGAAATACTCTTACAGAATGTTCAAAAGCAGTCATAAGATCTTTATCTTCGGCCTTTCCACGAGCTTCTGCAATAATATGCGTCAATTTCCCAACTTGCTGATTATCTTGAAGGTACCGATCGAGATTAAGAAGGCACATATCCATTGCGATATAATAAGGATTGTCATGGGCAAGGTTATCATCAACGAGCGCATTTTTATCAATAATACTCGTAATAATGTCTACTTTAGAAGAAATGATGATTGCATCTAGACGTTCTAAAAAGGCTTCTCGATTTTGCTTGTTCATCAATATGTTGAATTCACCTCTTCGTTTGCGGATATCGGCGCTGTGTAAGACTGTCATATCATGCCCGAAAAAATCGAATTTCAATCGTTTCACCGCAGGTTGAATGAAATCACAATACACGGATTTCTTAATTACACAGAAGACTAATACAAATACCGGATGGTTGGGATCAATTGGACTTAGCGTCGGGGAACCGCTCTCATCGACGAAAACAATGTATTCGCTAAACTCTGACAAAACTCAGTTTTCCCTAATTACAAATTACACTTTTTGATTGCCACCATATAGGAAGGGGCGATAACTGTTAGCAACATCTTCTATGCTATTTTCTTGAAAGCCAGAAATTGCCCAACAAACCCGTGATCTTCGTCCTCAACGGCCCCAACCTAAACCTGCTAGGAACGCGCGAGCCGGAGATTTATGGAACTGATACACTAGATGACATCGCCGGGCGGCTCGACGATCAGGCGCGAGACTTAGGATTGGAGATTGATTTCCGCCAATCTAACCACGAAGGTCATTTGATTGACTGGTTGCATGAAGCACAAGCCGTTGGTGCAAAGGCTGTGCTTATCAATCCAGCAGGCTTTACCCACACTTCAGTAGCGCTTCACGATGCGATCAAATCGATCAAAGTACCGGTGATTGAGGTTCATTTGTCCGACCCAATGCAGCGCGAGCCATTCCGTCATATCAGCTATGTCGGAATGGCGGCTGTTATGACCATTGCAGGGCACGGTTCGGCGAGTTACACACTGGCACTGGACGCAGCAGCGAAGCTCTGACATTAGGCCGCGTTTCATGAATAAGACCAAAAAGGGTCAAGGAGTTCGAACCAATGGTGATAAAAACAGGTGGCATGCAGGTTGATACAGATCTGGTGCGTGAATTGGCAGCAATGCTGAACGACACTGGCCTGAGCGAGATTGAGGTCGAGGACGGTGAGCGTAAAATCCGGGTTTCACGCCAAATGACGGCTGTTGCCGCACCCGTTGGCCAACATATCACGGCAGCTGCGCCCGTTGCACCCGCTGCCATTACCGAAGCAGCAGCGCCCGCAATCTCCGCTAACGCGCTTAAATCGCCGATGGTTGGCACAGCCTATCTAACGCCCGATCCCGATGCAGCACCTTTCGTTAGCATAGGCCAAAGCGTTAAGGCTGGCGACACCGTCTTAATCGTTGAAGCTATGAAAGTGATGAACCCGATCCTTGCGCATATTACGGGAACCGTCAAAGCCATCCTGATCGAGAGCGGTCAGCCTGTTGAATTTGACCAGCCACTTATGGTGATTGAATAAGCATGGCTATCGAGAAAATCCTGATCGCCAATCGCGGTGAAATTGCGCTTCGTATCCACCGTGCTGCGCATGAAATGGGGATCAAGACAGTTGCGGTGCATTCCACAGCCGATGCCGACGCCATGCACGTCCGCCTTGCTGATGAAGCCATCTGCATCGGGCCGCCATCGGCAACCGATAGCTATCTCAATATCCCCGCGATCATCTCGGCAGCCGAAATCAGCCATGCCGATGCGATCCATCCGGGTTACGGCTTTTTATCGGAAAACGCACAGTTTGCAGAGATTGTCGAAAGCCACAACATCACATGGATTGGCCCGAAGCCTGAACATATCCGCACAATGGGCGACAAGGTTGAGGCGAAGCGTAGTGCGGGTAAATTGGGCTTACCACTTGTCCCCGGCTCCGACGGTGCGATTGAAGATATCGACGATGCCAAGGCAATTGCCGAGGACATCGGCTATCCGGTTATCATCAAAGCGGCATCGGGCGGCGGCGGACGCGGCATGAAGGTTGTTAATTCCGAAGATGAACTCGAAAGCCAGATGCAGCAGGCCAGAACCGAGGCGAAAGCTGCGTTCGGTGATGCAACCATCTATCTTGAAAAATATCTTGGCAATCCGCGCCATATCGAATTCCAGATATTTGGTGATGGCAATGGCAATGCCGTACATCTGGGTGAGCGCGATTGTTCGTTACAGCGCCGCCACCAAAAGGTTCTGGAGGAAGCGCCTTCGCCCGTATTGTCAGCAGCAGAACGTGACAGGATGGGAATGATATGCGCGAACGCAATGGCTGATATGAGTTATCGCGGCGCTGGTACAATCGAGTTTCTTTGGGAAAATGGAGAGTTTTATTTTATCGAAATGAATACCCGTTTGCAGGTAGAACATCCTGTTACCGAAATGATTACAGGCATCGATCTGGTCCGCGAACAAATCCGCGTAGCAGAAGGCAAGCCGTTATCGGTTACACAGGGTGAAATCACCTTTACTGGCCATGCGGTTGAATGCCGGATCAATGCCGAAGATCCCAGAACCTTTATGCCCTCACCTGGCACAGTCAGCTGGTATCACCCACCCGGCGGTCTGTATGTTCGCGTCGATAGCGGACTCTATCACGGATACAAAGTGCCACCTTATTATGACAGCATGATTGCCAAGCTTATCGTATATGGGGCTACCCGCGAAGGGTGTCTGATGCGGTTGCGCCGGGCGCTGGGCGAATTTGTGATCGAGGGGATGAAAACCACGATTCCGCTGCACCAGAAACTACTGGAGGATCCCGATTTCCAGAACGGCGATTATACCATCAAATGGTTGGAAGAATGGCTGGCACGCGACGAAGCTTAGGCCTTAGCCGCCGTCAGGTTGCGCTGGGATTGGCGATATTGCCGCTCGCCGCTTGCGCGCCGGCCCGTCCCGATAAGGATGTGCCCTTTGTCGCAGCGCCCAAAAAAGGTATGAAGGCTGTTGAGGGCGATCCAAAACGATTGCTCGAACTGATTAAGCTTGATCCGTCGATCACCCTTGATCTCCGCTATGCCACGGCTAATAATTTTACCGGCCGCGTGCTGTATGATGAGGCACGCGCCTTTATGGCCGCATTCGCCGCACAATCTTTGGTACACGCCCATAAACGCGCGCAAGCCGATGGTTTTGGCCTAACCATTTTTGACGCATACCGTCCCTGGCGCGTCACCAAGAAATTATGGGACGCGACACCGCGTGGCCCAAAGAAGAACTATGTGGCCAACCCGAAAAAGGGATCAAAGCACAACCGCGGCTGCGCGGTTGACCTGTCGCTTCATGACCTGAAGACCGGCGCGCTGGTTCCGATGCCCAGCGGGTTTGATGATTTCAGCGAAAAGGCGCACCGTGATTATATGGGTGCTGGCGAACCCGCAAACGCCAACCGGTCGCGTCTGCAACGCTATATGGAGGCAGAAGGCTTTATCGCGTTGTCCAATGAATGGTGGCATTTTGATTTCACCGGCTGGCAAGATTATCCGGTACTCGATATTCCGTTCTCACAAATCTGAGGCCGTTTTTACATATCTGAGGAGAGAGAAATGACTGCTGCACGTATTGGACTGAGCCTAGCGTTAATTACCGCGATTGCGGGCTTTGCAGCAAATGGCGAAGCAAAACCCAAGGCAGCGGGTGGAGCCGGTGTTTCCATGCCAGCCGCCGACATCATCGCCGGGCGCAAAGCAGGCATGCTGATGTCAGCATCCAGCATCGGCGGTATGAAGGCAGCACTGGATCGCGGCGATGATCCCAAAAGCCTGACATTTGCCGCAACCGGCCTCGCCGCATGGGGCAAGGCGACTGGTGGCCAATTTCCAAAAGGCAGCGAAGGCGGTGAGGCCAAGGCGACAATCTGGAGCGATGCCGCCGGTTTCAAAGCC
>JAYUPC010000084.1:0-75348 GCA_043760355.1 Sphingomonadales bacterium | reverse complement strand
AGGCCCGCGCATCGCGTCTATTGGATCTGACCGGGCTTACCCCCGACGGCCTGCGCGCCGGGATTGGGGAGGTCGGTACACAGGCCGCAATCCTTGCTTTCCTTGAAAATTATGAACCCGATCTGGTTGCCTGTGCCGCCGATATTGGTACCACACCTAACCGGCTGGTCGCCGCAAGAATGGAATTGGAAGCATGAATAGGCCGTTACTTATCTCCGACTGTGACGAGGTGTTGTTGCACATGGTCGCGCCGTTCCGCGACTGGGTTGACGAGGCGCATGACATCCATTTTGATTTTGAGAGCGGCGATTTCGTTGGAGCCTTGCGCCATAAATATGACGGCACCACAATCGAGCCAGCCAAAATATGGCCGCTGCTCACCGGATTTTTCGATACCGAAATGCACCGGCAAAAGGCAATTGACGGCGCGATCGCGGCGATCAACCGGTTAAGCGAAATTGCCGACGTCGTGATCCTGACCAACCTGATGGAGGATCGCGCCGGTCCCCGCGCCGAACAGCTCCGCGCCGTTGGCGTCGATTTTCCGGTATATTGCAACCAGGGCGGCAAGGGCGCGAAAATGGCGTCGATTATCGCGGAATATGAACCCAGTGTCACCGTGTTCGTCGATGATCTGGGGCATCAGCATAAAGATATTGCCGAACTGCTCCCCCATGTCTGGCGGTTGCATCTGGTCGGCGAACCGTTGCTGGCCCCCAATATCAAACCCACACGCGCAGCCCATGCCCGGATCGACCATTGGGGCGAGGCCGAACATTGGATCAGGGATAAGCTACTGAGCGGCGCGTCCGCACCGATACTTGAAAAGCCAATACTCGAAGAGGAAGCAACATGATCGAAGCCAAGATCGCCGAACTGGGCCTGACCCTCCCTGAACCCGCCGCACCCGTGGCCGCATATGTTGCCGCGGTTGAAGCAGGCGGGATGCTCTATATCTCGGGGCAATTGCCGTTTGTGGATGGCGCGCTGGTCACTGGCAAGGTTGGCAATGAACGCACGCCAGAGGAAGGGCATGACGCTGCCAAAGCTTGCGCCTTGATGCTGATCGCGCAGATGAAGAAAGCGCTGGGTTCGCTTGACCGGGTTGAGCGGATCGTAAAGCTTGGCGTGTTCGTTGCCTCAACCCCCGATTTCACGGGACAGCCAAAGGTTGCCAATGGCGCATCCGATTTGATGGAGGCTGTGTTTGGCGATGCAGGCAAACATGCGCGGTCAGCCGTATCGGTTCCGGTATTGCCGCTTGATGCGTGTGTGGAAATTGACGCGGTTGTTTTGGTGAAGGCGGGATAATGGACGGCCAAGTCCTTGCAGAAATCGGCAAGGGCGTTGCGGGCTATCCTGTATCGCAATGGGATGCGCTTTGTGACGGCAATCCGTTTACCTCCCACGCGTTTCTATCTGCGCTTGAAGGATCTGGTTCAGTAGGTAACGGCAGTGGCTGGTCCCCTGCACCCATTGTGATCCGCGACGAGGCGGGTGTGCTTGCAGCTGCTCTTCCGGCGTATATTAAAAACCACAGCCAGGGTGAATATGTATTCGACCATCACTGGGCCGATGCGTATGAGCGGGCGGGCGGGCAATATTATCCCAAGCTACAGATCGCCGCCCCTTTTTCGCCCGTGCCGGGTTCGCGATTATTGCTCCGCGATAATAGCTTTGCGCCGCACATTCTGGCCGCAGCCGAGGCGGTGGTTGGGCAAAACGGCCTGTCATCTGCCCATGCCACTTTTGTTGATGAAAGCCAGCTGGAACATTTCCGTGCTGCTGATTGGTTGATCCGCACCGGCAGCCAGTTTCACTGGCGCAACCGCGATTATGTCAGCTTCGATGATTTCCTTGGCGCACTATCCTCCCGTAAGCGCAAGGCAATCCGCAAAGAACGTGCTGGTGCCCAAAGTGCTGTCGATATCCAAATCCTGCGCGGGGATGAAATCAGGGCGGAGCATTGGGACGCATTCTGGTTATTCTATCAGGACACCGGCGCACGCAAATGGGGGCAGCCTTATTTGACACGCGCTTTTTTCGACCTGATCGGACCATTGATGGGGAACAAGATCGTGATGTTTTTGGCCTGTCGGAATGGCGTGCCCGTGGCAGGGGCATTGAATTTTGTCGGGCCCGATTGCCTATACGGGCGGTATTGGGGATGCAGCGAAGACATTCCGTTCCTGCATTTCGAACTCTGTTATTATAAGGCTATCGATTATGCGATCGAACACGGCCTCTCCCGTGTGGAGGCCGGGGCGCAGGGCGAACATAAGCTGGCGCGGGGATATGAGGCCGTTCCTACTTATTCGGCGCATTACATCGCCAATTCAGGCTTTCGTTCCGCCATCGCCGATTTCCTTGAACGCGAGCGACAGGCCGTCGCACGGGAAATTGAATTTCTGGGCGAAATGGCCCCGTTTAGAAAACAGGACTAAGCATCCTTTTCATAGTGTGACCCTAAGCTTACGCACAACCAAATCCATCTTGCATTCCCTGATTTAATCGCGCAATTAAAACTTCAAGAGAGGAATCAGCTATGAGCAAACCCACCCCACAGGAACTTGCCGAATTTGAGGGCGATTGCAACGCTTGGTTTGCCGCCAATACCGTTACCGATCCCGGATTTATGTTGCCGCTCACTTTTATGGAAGTGTCGAATGACCAGCAATTTGATTTCCTTCGGGGTTGGCAACGCAAGGTCTATGAGGCGGGCTATTTGGGGATGAGCTGGCCGACCGAATATGGCGGGCGGGGGATGCACCCGGAATATCAACGCATCGCCAGCCGGATCATGAAAGAACATGACGCGCCGATCATGATAAACGCGATTGGCAATGGTTGGGCCGGGCCGCTGATGCTCGATATCGGCGATGAAGCGATGAAGCGCCGCTATATAAAGCCGATGTTGAGTGCAGAAGAAATCTGGTGTCAGGGGTTTTCCGAACCAGAACATGGATCGGACCTTGGCAGCGCCCAGACCAAGGCAGTGCGTACCATAAATTCAGATGGGAGCAGCGATTACGTCATCAACGGGTCAAAGATTTGGACCTCGCTTGGCGACCGCGCCGATATGATGATCCTGCTGGCGCGCACATCAAATGATGGTCCGAGCAAATATGCCGGACTGTCGTTTTTCCTTGCGCCGATGAAAATTCCCGGTGTTGAAACGCGCCGCTTGAAAAAGCTGACCGGTGAATTCGGCTTTACCCAGTGTTTCTTCACCGACGCCCGCATCTCGGCAAGCGGCCTTGTCGGCGAAGAGGGGCAGGGGTGGTTGGTGGCGATGAAAACGCTTGAATATGAACGCGGCGCAAAGGTCAATCCGGCAGGCGGCTATTTCGTTAAGGAAATGGACGTGATGCGCATCGTCGATCTGGCACGCACCGCAAAGCGTGGCGGCAAACCTGTGCTCGACGATCCGGTGATGCGTGACAAATTGGTTGATTACATGATTGAGATACAGGCGCTTAATCTGAATAATCAACGCCGCCGCATGGCTCCGCTGACACAGGACCGGCCGATGGGCCTTGCGCTGATGAACAAGCTGGCACGGACCGAATTGGTACGCGAACTCACCGAGTTTTCGCTCGCCTTTCAAGGAACACGTGCGGGCTATTATGTGGGGGATGAACAGGCGGTCGATGACGGATATTGGCACCGCGCTTATCTCAACAGCTTCTCCGCGACGATTGGTGGCGGGACATCGGAAATACAAAAGAACATTATTGGCGAGCATGTACTCGGCCTGCCCAAAGGGCGTTAAAAATCAGGAGCACGAAATGAACGAAGTCCTTACCCAGGTCCAGGACGGTGTCTTGATTATAACAATCAACCGTCCCGAAGCAAAGAATGCCGTGAACCGTGCTGTGGCAGAGGGTATAGCCATAGCAATGGAGCAATTGGACGGCGACAATAGTCTGAACGTGGGGATTATTACCGGTGCCGGCGGGACATTTTGTTCGGGCATGGATTTGAAGGCGTTTTTGAAAGGCGAATTTCCTTCTGTCGAGGGTAAGGGGTTTGCTGGGTTTATCGAGGCTCCGCCCAAGAAACCCCTGATCGGGGCAGTTGAGGGTTACGCACTGGCGGGAGGCATGGAAATTGCGATTACTTGCGATTTGCTCGTTGCCAACACCCTAGCTCAATTCGGGATTCCCGAGGTTAAACGCTCGCTTGTTGCGGCGGCAGGCGGATTGCTTACGCTGCCGTCGATTATCGGCAAACGAATGGCGATGGAGCTTGCGCTGACGGGGGATTTCATTTCGGCACAGCGCGCCTATGAAATGGGCTTTGTCAACCGCGTGACCGACGGCGCAGCGATTGACGGCGCGCTTGAACTGGCGGCTAAGGTTGCGGCAAACGGCCCACTCGCTTTGATTGCTACTAAACGGATCATCAACGAACGACCTGATTGGAACGCTCGAGAAATGTGGAAGAAACAGGCCGAGATTACCGGACCTGTGTTTATGTCCAAAGACAGCCGTGAAGGTGCAATGGCCTTTGCCGAAAAACGCAAACCAAACTGGACCGGAAGCTAAATCCCGATGACACACCCCGCGACCTATGCACAAAGCCATCCAGACAAACTGGCGATCATTATGGCGGGATCAGGTGAGACCGTTAGCTTTGCCCAGCTGGAGGCGCGGTCAAACCAATATGCGCATTTCTTCCGGTCAATGGGATTAGGGCACGGCGACACAATTGCCCTGTGTATGGAAAACCGGGCAGAGTTTTTTGATATTGTCTGGGGCGCGCAGCGGGCGGGGTTGGTGTTTGTCGCGATCAGCAACAGGCTAACGGCGTCTGAAATCGATTATATTTTGGACGACAGCGCGGCGCAGATATTGATTGCATCCTCCTATTTAGGTGACACGCTCGATGCCTTGAATAGCCCGGTTAAGCGCTATCTGATTGGCGGCACTCATAAAAGCTGGCTGTCTATTGAAGCCGCGTTGGATGCCATGCCGATAGCGCCGGTTGCCGATGAACGCGCAGGCACCGATATGCTCTACAGCTCAGGCACCACCGGCCAACCAAAGGGTGTTCGCCTGCCTTTGCCTGCTGATCCGGACATTGCTGCGGTTAGCCCTCTGGCGATGATTGCAGCGCAAGCTTTTACCTTTTCCAGTGATAGCGTCTATCTCTCACCTGCGCCGCTTTACCACGCCGCTCCTTTACGCTGGTGCATGTCGGTAACACGGCTAGGCGGGACGCTTGTTATCATGGAAAAGTTCGATCCAGAGCTGGCGCTTGCTGCGATTGAAAAATATAAGATTACCGATAGCCAATGGGTGCCGACGCATTTTGTAAGGATGCTGAAATTACCCGACGAAGCCCGTACACGCTATGACCTGTCGACGCTTAAATGTGCGGTTCATGCAGCCGCGCCTTGCCCTGTGCCAATCAAGCAAGCGATGATTGATTGGTGGGGCCCGGTTGTGCGCGAATATTATGCTGGAACCGAAGGCAACGGCTTCACCTTTATTTCGAGCGAAGAGTGGCTGGCGCACAAAGGATCGGTGGGGCGGGCGATCAATGCGATTATCCATATCTGCGATGAAGAAGGGGTTGAAGTTCCAGTACGCCAGGAAGGTATTGTGTATTTTGAAAGCGAATCGCAATTCACCTATCACAACGATCCTGTAAAAACCGCCGAGAGCAGGCATCCACAACACCCAAACTGGTCAATGTTAGGGGATGTGGGATGGATCGATGAAGATGGTTTCCTATATCTGACGGACCGAAAGAGCTTCATGATTATTTCGGGCGGGGTGAATATCTATCCGCAAGAGATCGAGAATTTGCTGGTGTCCCATCCAAAGGTTGCCGATGCAGCGGTAATCGGTGCGCCTGATGAGGAAATGGGGGAGCGCGTGGTTGCGGTGGTGCAGCCGCTTGATATGGCGGAGGCAGGAGAGACGCTGGCGGATGAACTTAAGGTTTATCTGCGCGGCTCGCTATCGGGCGTTAAAATGCCAAAGCAGATCGACTTCCGCGAAGAACTGCCCCGCCATGCCACGGGCAAACTTTACAAACGTCTGCTGCGGGATGAATATTGGGCGGACAAGGGCGGAGCCCGAATTATCTGAGGTGTTGTCATGAGTGATAGTGCATTGCCAATCGCGCCACCCGAAATGGCCCGCGCCGTTATCGATCCGCAGGCTTATGCTGATTGGGATCCGCTGCTTGACCAGTTTGACTGGCTGCGCGATCACATGCCTGTCGCCTTGGTCAAGGCCGAGGACGGCGCACATGATCCGTTTTGGCTCATCACGCGTTATGACGATATGATGCGGATCAGCAAGGATAACACAACATTCCTTAACCACCCGCGCCCCGTTGTCTTTACCCTGAAAAGCGGAGAAGAATTTGCCAAGGCTGTGACAGGTGGCAGCAACATATTGGTGGAATCGCTCGTCACCTTTGATGCGCCGGTGCACACCAAATATCGCCGGTTGACGCAGGAATGGTTCATGCCCAAAAATCTGGGTAGGCTGGAAGACGATATTAAGGCGCTTGTAAAAACCACGATTGACCGTTTGATCGCTAATGGCGGCGAAGGCGATTTTGTAAAGCTCGTTTCAGCACCCTATCCGCTCCACGTAGTGATGCAGATATTGGGCGTTCCAGAGGAAGATGAAGGCAGGATGTTGATGCTGACCCAGCAGATGTTTGGCGGACAGGATGAAGATCTTTCGGGTTCGGGAATGGCCGATATGACGCCAGAACAGATTACCCAATTGGTTGCCGGTGCGGTGAAAGCGTTTGAGGCTTATTTTGACGGCATCACCCAACAAAAACGCGCCAACCCCACCGATGATGTGGCAAGCGTGATCGCCAATGCGAAGGTAGACGGCGCATATCTGAACGAACGCGATATGGCGGGCTATTACATCATTATTGCCAGTGCCGGGCATGATACGACCTCTGCCTCGACCGCTGGCGCGATGTGGGCGCTGGCGCAAGACCCCGAACAGTTTGCGCGGATCAAGGCTGACAGGTCGTTACTGCCCGGCCTGATTGAAGAAGCCATCCGCTATACCAGCCCGGTGCAGAACTTCATGCGGACGGCGATGGAAGATGACGAAATCGCAGGGCAGAAAATCGCCAAAGGAGACTGGTTGATGCTAAATTATGTCGCGGCCAATCATGATCCTGCCCAGTTTCCAGAACCTCGCCGTTTCGATGCCGCACGCACACCCAACCGGCATTTGGCATTTGGTGCTGGGGCACATCAATGTCTCGGCTTGCATTTGGCGCGGATGGAGATGAAGATATTGTTTAACGAACTGCTCGACCGGATCGAGTCGGTTGAACTCTCCGGAGCCCCCAAACGGAGCAAGTCGACCTTTGTTGGCGGGCCAAAAACTTTACCGCTGCGATTTACCGCAGCTTGAACCAAAGAGGATATCGAAATGGTGACGCAATATAAGAACCTTATCAACGGCCAGCTGGTCGACAATGGCAAATGGATCGACGTGGTTAATCCCGCAACCGAACAAGTCATTGGCCAAGTTCCCGATTGTGGTCAGGTTGAACTGGACGCCGCCGTGGCCGCTGCGCGTGCGGCATTTCCGAAGTGGAAGGCAACACCTATTGAGGAACGTCGCGAGATGCTCGGGAAAATGGCCGCAGCGATCAAGGCAAACAGTGACGAATTGATGCGCTTGCTCACATCTGAACAAGGCAAGCCGCATATGCAGGCTACTAGCGAGATTGCCGGATGTGTCGGCATGACAAAAGCACTTTCGCAACTCGAACTGAAAGAAACAATCAGCGAAGATAGCGATAAACGCCTGAGCCGCACCCGCCGCGTTCCCGTGGGTGTGGTTGGTGGCATCGTGCCATGGAACTTCCCCGTGTTGATGGCCGTGCAAAAGATTGTACCGGCGCTTATTTCGGGATGTGTAATGGTTATGAAGCCGTCACCGTTTACGCCACTTGCGACGTTGCGGATGGCACAGTTGATTGCGGACGTGTTCCCCGCTGGCGTTCTTAACGTCATTACTGGTGGCGATGCGCTTGGCCCGTTGCTAACTTCACATCCTGATATTGACAAGATTACCTTCACCGGATCAACAGCTACTGGTAAGCGCGTGATGGAATCAGCATCGAAGGATTTGAAACGCATCACGCTTGAACTTGGCGGCAATGATGCGGCTATCGTACTTCCCGATGCCGATGTGGCGAAAGTCGCGGAAAAGCTGTTCTGGGCAAGCTTTTATAATGCAGGTCAAGTCTGCATTGCAGCAAAGCGCATTTATATTCACGAGGATATCTATGACGAACTGTCGCAGGCGATTGCTGCTTATGCCCGCGCTATGACTGTAGGGGACGGCGCCGAACAAGGCACGACCATCGGCCCGATTCAGAACAAGCCGCAATATAACCGTGTGCTGGAACTGATTAAGGATGCAAAGGATAAGGGATATAAATTCCTGACCGGTGGCGATCATGATCCATCAATTCCCGGCTATTTTGTGCCAGTGACCGTTCTCGACAATCCACCTGAAGATGCACGGATTGTATCCGAAGAACAATTCGGCCCCGTTATGCCGCTGATGAAATTTGCCACTGTGGATGAAGCTATAGAACGCGCCAATAACAGCCATTATGGCTTGGCTGGTTCGGTTTGGACCAGCAATACCGATGAAGGCGTGAAAGTAGCCGAGCGCATGGAAACCGGGACAGTTTGGGTGAACGAGTCGATGCATCTGGCTCCCAACGCACCCTTTGGCGGCCACAAACAGTCCGGCTTTGGCGCGGAACTGGGTGAGGAAGGCTTGATGGAGTTTACCTATCCGCAAGTGATTACTGTGGCGCGGGAAGCGGCCTAGGCCCGTATAAGCATGTGCGAATATCTCTTACTTGTCACCCCGGCTTTTGCCTGGGTGACATTGGTTCGTATTTCACATTGACCCCGGTCAAAAGCAGGTTTAACCGATCGATTAAATTCAATCCTCAGGAGTTTAAGTTATGGCAACAGCCTATATTGTTGATGCAGTCCGCACCGCTGGCGGTAAACGCGGCGGGAAACTGGCTGGCGTCCACCCCGTCGATCTTGGTGCAGCGGTGTTTGATGCTATTGCCGACCGTAATGATTTCGACCCTGCGACAATTGAAGATGTCATCACCGGTTGCGTGATGCAAGGTGGGCAGCAAACAATGGATATCGGACGCAACGCCGTGCTCGCGTCCAAATTGCCCAATTCCATTCCGGCGGTGACAATTGACCGGCAATGCGGATCATCACAGCAAGCGATGCAATTTGCGGCGCAAGGCGTCATGTCGGGCACTCAGGATATCGTGCTTGCCAGCGGTATAGAAAGCATGACGCGGGTTCCCATGGGTTCGACCGCGATGCTGTTCATGAAAGAGGGTCTGGGCAATTATAAAAGCCCGCGCCTCGAAGAAGCCTATCCCGGCATCATGTTCAGCCAGTTTGTCGGCGCAGAGATGATCGTCAAAAAATACGGCTTCACCCGTGAAGACCTCGATCAGTTTGCTTATGAATCGCACATGCGCGCAAAGGCGGCAACAGAGGCAGGGCATTTTGCCAAGGAAATTATCGGCATTGAAATCGAAACCCCGGAAGGCAAAGAAATCCATTTGCTTGATGAAGGCATCCGTTACGATGCAACCCCGGAAAGCATCGGATCGGTCAAGCTGCTACAAGAAGGTGGTGCGATTTCAGCGGCGAATGCCAGCCAGATTTGCGACGGCGCTTCTGCTGTGCTGATCGTGTCGGAGCAAGCGTTAAAGGACCACAATCTTACCCCGCGAGCACGGATCGTCAATCTGACGGTGACGGCTGGTGATCCGGTTATCATGCTCGAAGAACCCCTGTTCGCAACCGACCGTGCGTTAAGCCGTGCGGGCATGAAGATCGGCGATATCGACCTGTACGAAGTCAACGAAGCCTTTGCACCTGTGCCGCTTGCCTGGTTGAAGCACACGGGTGGTGATCGTAGCAAGATCAACGTCAATGGCGGCGCGATTTCGCTTGGTCACCCGCTGGGCGCATCTGGTACGAAGCTGATGGCTACCTTGCTTAATGCGCTTGAGGCGCGGGGCGGAAAATACGGCCTGCAAACAATGTGCGAAGGCGGCGGTCAGGCAAACGTCACTATTATCGAGCGGATGTAAGATTTAGCTTAGAGCAGTCCATCTGGTTCAATCAGGTGGACCGCTCTAACCCTTTTGTTCATCACGCTTTCTTAACCGTCAGATGATTTCATCTGACTGGAAATCGCTTTAGAGGAAATATCATGGAACTTAATTCATCCATCTCGGCCGTCATTACCGGCGGCGCATCGGGCCTTGGCGCGGCAACGGCTCGCGCTCTTGCGGCCAAGGGTGTTAAGGTCGCTTTGTTCGATATGAACGTTGAAAAAGGCGAGGCGCTGGCCGCTGAACTCGGCGGTGTATTCTGCAAGGTTAATGTAACTAGCGACGAAGAGGTTGATGCCGGTTTCGAAAAAGCACGCGCCGCCAATGGTCAGGAACGCATACTTGTGAACTGTGCCGGTATCGGCAATGCGATCAAAACCGCAAGCCGCTCAAAAGAAGACGGCTCGATCAAGCATTTTCCGATTTCGGCCTTTGATTTTGTCATTCAGGTCAACCTGATCGGCACATTCCGTTGTATCGCCAAATCAGCGGCGGGTATGTTGACGCTGGATCCTATGGAAGACGGCGAGCGCGGAGCTATGGTCAATACGGCCAGTGTCGCGGGGGAGGACGGCCAAATGGGTCAGGCGGCTTATGCGGCTTCAAAAGCTGGCGTAATCGGCATGACATTGCCGATTGCCCGCGATTTGATGGCTGAAGGTATCCGCGTAAATACCATATTACCGGGTATTTTCGATACGCCACTGCTGGCTGCGGCCCCGCAAAATGTGCGCGATGCACTGGCGGCGTCGGTTCCTTTCCCGAAGCGTCTGGGCAAACCCGATGAATATGCCAAGGTTGCTTTGTGCATGATCGAAACCGGCTATTTCAACGGCGAAGATGTGCGGCTTGACGGCGCAATCCGCATGGCTCCACGTTAAGCCTGTATGGCTTATTCGCACATCCTGCTCGACATTGATGGTCCCATCGCGACGATTACGCTTAATCGCCCCGAAAAGATGAATGCCTTTACTGGTACAATGATGGTCGAGATGTGCGATGCGTTCGACAAGACCGACGGCGATGATAGCATCCGTGCTGTCATTGTCACCGGTGCAGGCGACCGTGCCTTTTGTGCTGGAGCTGACCTGACACCGCAAAGCGGCGGAGGGCCATTTGCCAGTGATAGCAAGGTCGAACATCTTTATGACCAACGTGTGCGCGATTCCGGGGGCAAGCTGACCCTACGGATATTCGAAAGCAAGAAACCGGTGATTAGCGCGTGCAACGGTGCTGCGGTTGGCATTGGTGCAACGATGCAACTGGCGATGGACATGCGTTTGGCGAGTGATAATGCTCGTTACGGCTTTGTCTTTGCACGGCGTGGCATTGTTCCAGAGGCTGCGTCGAGCTGGTTTCTTCCCCGATTGGTCGGGATGCAAACGGCACTTGAATGGTGCATGACGGGCCGGATTTTTGATGCAGCCGAGGCAAAGGAGCACGGCCTTGTCCGGTCGGTCCACGCGCCAGCCGATTTGTTGAAAGCAGCGCACGAACTGGCACATGAAATCGCGGCGAATACCTCGGCTATTTCGGTTGCAATGACCCGCGCAATGCTATGGCGTTTGTCTGCTGCCGAACACCCGATGGCTGCACACCGGATTGACAGCCGGGCCATTTACCGGATGTCCAAAGGCGTTGATGCTGCAGAGGGTATTGCAAGCTTCCTCGAAAAACGCCCACCTAATTATCCCGGTAAAGTCAGCACCGATATGCCAGACTTCTTCCCTTGGTGGGAAGAACCTGCTTATATGTGACCGAGGGTCTTTAAGGCGGGGGGATATTATGGCGATTGAAGCACCTAAATTAACGGATGTAAATGACAGTGCTAATGCCCGTGCGCAATTGCTTCATGCGGCAAGCCAGATCATGCGTGACGGCGATACGATTGATTTATCATTAAGCGAGCTCTCGCTTCGGGCGGGTCTCAACAGCGCTTTGGTCAAATATTACTTTGGCAACAAAAGCGGGCTTATGCTGGCGTTGCTCGACCGGGACATGGGCAATATCGTTACCGGTTTGGCTGCGCTTATCGCAAAAGACATGCCGCCCGAAGAAAAACTCCGTCGTCATATCAGCGCAGTGATCGATACCTATTATGCCTTTCCCTATCTCAACCGGTTGCTGATGCGGATGGTGCGCGATAGCGATCCAAAAGAGGCGGCGCGGATTGCCGATTTGTATCTTAAGCCGATTTCAAAGGTCTATGACCAGCTTATCAACGAAGGCATTAAGGCGGGAAAATTCCGCAAAATAGATCCGCAGCTGTTCTATTTTACCGTAACCGGTGCCGCCGATCGGTTCTTCTCCGCCCGGCTTGTCATGCGGCACTGTTTTGACCGGGATGATTTCAGCGAAAATATGCGCGACAGGTACCGTGAACATACCATCGATCTGATAATGGCCGGGTTGTTGGCATAGGCCAGAACCAGAATAGGACCTAGCTTCACAAACAGAACAGTTGAAATGTAGGATTTCATTTGCGAGTGCAAATATGGTTTTTTGAGCCGTCTAAACCAGTATTCGCATCATGTGGTAACGCTTGATTTTATCCTATTATCAAATTTGAATTCGGGTGTGAACTTGTACGGAATTCTGCGGGTTTTTGAAAAGATCAACCCGCTTTATGATGTGTCAGCCATCCCCAAAGCCGCTCTAATTTCGTCGCCGTCGCCGTCCAACCTTGGCGGGTCGGCATAGAGCGAAGCGGGGGTCACCGAATAATGTACCGGATGCGGCATGGCCCGGTAATGCCCCATATCTGTTCCCTCGCGTTCCTCGAAAAAGCCGACAGAACCCAGATGTGGATCATTCAAAACATCCGCCATCCGATTATATTTCATCGCCGGAATATTGTTTGCAGCTAGCAAGGCGACCCATTCACCGGTTGTTCGCTCGGCACTGACCTCTTCGATAATCTCGTACAGCGCTCCGGTATTTTTCGTGCGCTCCTGATAGGTTGAAAAGCGCGGATCATCGAACACTCCGGCACGTCCGCCCAGTTCAAAGAACCGCGCCCATTGTTTATCATTATAGGGCAGGATTGCGATGAACCCGTCCTTCGTCGGATAGGGCCGCCGTCGTGGATTGACTGATCGGGTGTAGCCCATTTTGCCAGTACCCGGGATGAATGTTTCACCCCATAAATTCTCGACCATATGGAACCATGTAAAGGCTTCGAACATCGGCATCTGGACAAATTGCCCCCCATGCCCGTTTGCGCGTGCCAGAAGTGCTGCCATGGTCGCATTGGCGGCGAACAGCCCACTGACCTTATCGGCGATCAGCGACGGGGAATAGCTTGGCCGTCCGCCGTCACGCTGTTCGCTGAGCGCTGCAAAACCCGATGCTGCCTGTATCAAATCGTCATAAGCTTGCAATTCGCTATAATCGCCGCTTGCACCAAATCCGGCACAGTGGACATAGACGATATCGGGATTGATCGCCTTTACCGCGTCATAGCCAAAGCCCAACCGCTCCATCCCGGCCATCCGAACATTATGGATGAAGACATCGGCGTTTTCGAGCAATGCGGTCAGAACCGCTTTATCATCTTCGAGCTTGATGTTGAGGTTGATGCCTTTTTTATTGCGGTTAAGGGCTGAAAATATCGGCCCCAAATCCCCGGTGGGAGAGGCCCCGGCATAGCGCATGGTATCACCCGGCGTATTACCCTCGCCGTTCTCGATCTTGATAACTTCTGCGCCCAGATCGGCAAATTGGACAGTTGCAAACGGCCCCATCACCACGCTGGCCATATCGACGACCTTAATGCCCTTCATCGGACCCGTCAGTTCCCCGTCCCATTTGAGTTTTGGCCACGCCGCCATATTTGTGTCTCCTTTACGCTTGCATAAGCCGATAGCATATTTAACCGTGCAGTTAAGAGATTATTGATGAGGATATTATGGTGATTTTTGATGCAATGGCGCCCGTTATTGTTGGCGTTGGCGAGGCGAGCCGTAAGACCGTGCCTGACGAATGGCCGTCGCCATGCAAGCTGGCCGGGTCCGCCATCCAAGCCGCTCTTACCGATACCGGTCAAAGCGATGCCGTTGCAGCCGCGATTGATACGATTGCAGCGATCCGTACTTTTGAAGATAGCGGCGTATCAATGGGTACAGGATCGCCCGACAATGTTCCGCAAGCTTTTGGCGCGGCCGGGGGTATTTCTGCGGAGCGTCTGATATACGCCGATGTTGGCGGCCAAAGCCCGCAGGCGATGGTGAATGAACTGGCGGGTGCAATCCGGCGCGGTGAGATTGGCTGTGCCATTATCATTGGTGCAGAAGCAAACGGCACGGCAAAACGCGCCCGTAAAGCCGGGGTAGAACTTGATTGGCGACTGCCGTCCGACACCGCTTTCGACAACCGCCTGTCGGCTTTCCCGATCCTCAGCCGCACCGAAATCCGGCACGGGGTCATATCTATGCCGCTGGCGTACAGCTTGATGGAAAATGCACGGCGATTATCGCTTGGGATTAGCCGCGCAGACTATCAGGTCGGCATGGCAGAACTCTGTGCAGCTATGTCGCTGAAATCGCTAGATCGCCAACATGCGCAGTTTGCGCGGCATCTGGATACAGCAGCATTGATGGGTGGTGATGCAACCGACTATCAACTGACCGACATATACCGACGTTGGCGTGTGGCTCAGGATGCAGTTGATTTGGGCGGTGCGATTATCCTTACCAGTGCCGGTAAAGCACGCGAACTCGGGGTGGAGAATGAAAAAATGGTGTGGCTGTCAGGGGCGGCTGAAACGAAGGAGTCGCCTTATTCCGAGCGTGCTGAGCTCGTGGGTCCATTAGCGCTTGAGTATGCGATGCACGCCGCCTTCGATCAAGCAGGGATCGCACCGACTGATTTGGGGCCGGTTGATATCTACAGCTGCTTTCCTGTAGCAGTTTTTGCGGCTGCAGACCGGCTTGGTGATTCCACTCGGGCACTTGGCGATTATACGCTGACTGGCGGTCTCAACTTCTTCGGCGGGCCGGGCAATGGCTATGCGCTATACAGCTTGGCGGCAATGGTTGAGGCGCTCCGCAAAGATGGATCGAAACCGGCAATGGTAACGGCAAATGGCGGCGTGATGTCGAAACAAGCCATTGGTATCTATACGGCCCGGCAACCCAAGAACGCATGGGCCGGCGAGGTTGCAGGGGGATATCAGGCCAAGGCGGTCGAACTTGATGACGTTCCGCAAGGCAAAGCACGCATATTAACCTACGCCAGGCCAGTTACGAAAGATGTCATGGGGGCCGCCAGTTTATTGCTCGAAATGGAGAGCGGCGTTCGGGCAATGGCGGTGCTGGACGGCGCGGTTGATGTTGATCTGGGCGGATGTACCGTCGATGTAACTCCCGGCGAGAAACGGCACATCGCGGTGCTGGTGTAACGCCTTGAATAGGCGTATAAGGATGTAAGAAGGGGGCAAAGGAGACAATGACCATGCGTAAACTCACCACTGCGTTACCAGCCATATTACTGGCCAGCCCTATATTTATTCTTGCCTCTTGTGCGCCGATGGAAAGTGCTTCTGGCCCGGCGCCACTGGATGCAAAGCAGGCAATGTTGCTCGACAAGGAATTATCCGGCAAAGTCGCTGGCAAGCCGCTTAACTGTTTGTCGAACTCACAATCTAGCAATGTGATCCGCGTTAGCGACGATATGCTGCTCTATCGCCAATCGGGCCGCTTAGTGTATCAGAATAAGTTGCGTTATACCTGCCACGGTCTTTCACGGGGCGATGATATCATCGTTACCGAAATCTTCGGAGGCAGCTTATGCAAGGGCGATCTGATCCGTTTGGTAGACCGGACCAGCGGTATCCAAGGGCCGGTATGTTCCTTAGGTGAATTTGTACCTTACCGGAAAGCCGCGAGTTAGCAGATAAACTTCAAAAAGAATTCTGCTATCCATATGCTTGTGCGGGCATATGGATATGCAATAAGCCTAGCTCCATTGCCAACGTTACCATGTGCGTCCGGTTGCGTGCACGTATTTTTAGGCGGACGTTTTCGATATGACGCTCAACCGTACGCGGCGCGATATCAATTTCTTGCGCAACTTCCTTTGCCGAAAGTCCGCTGGCGATATATTCCAATACTTGTTGCTCTCGCGCAGTGAGTAATGGAACACCGCTTGTTGGGTCTATCTGTAACACAATCTTAAACTCCCTCGATAGTCATCGTGACCCGATTGGTATTATCGATTGCGACCCGATAAAATCATTTCCGCATGTTAGAAGATAGCGGCATAATATTCGTATATAGATCAAGCATTTTATGCTTGATTATTTTACATCTACTGCCCCGATGAGGATAAAAAAGGCCTTCCACCTAGGCCTTATTGATTCTCATTATGTTACATTCTTAGCATATATCTTTAGGAATACCTAACCGTGAAATTCCCTAAGTAAAAACCCCCACGCAATTCTGACCCGGCAAAAGCCGCACTGATTCCGTGCAATAGCCAGAGGGAGGTTTGAGGCATAACTTAATGTCATAACAAAAGAGTCGGGCCGCACTGACCAATGGAGAATATCATGCTCAACATGCGCGGCCAGACGCATCCCG
This sequence comes from Sphingomonadales bacterium, assembly GCA_043760355.1. GTDB lineage: Bacteria > Pseudomonadota > Alphaproteobacteria > Sphingomonadales > Sphingomonadaceae > Sphingorhabdus_B. The sequence goes on along the minus strand of JAYUPC010000084.1, from coordinate 58,591 downwards.
TTACGACAGGGGTGCAGCAGATTATTTTGAAATTTCGCAAAGGGGAAATCGTCTACTCACAGGGTGATCCTGCGACCGATTGGTTCGAAGTTATTTCGGGCACTGTGCGGACCTGTTACCTCTATTCCGATGGTCACCGGCAATTGACAGGATTTTATTATACTGGTGATGTGTTCGGGATCGAGATGGGCCTGCATCAAGCATCGGCCGAAGCGGTAACCGATGTTAAGCTGCGGCGCATTTACCGAGCGAGCCACGAAGATCAATCGCAGCACGAAGCCAAGCCACCCAAAGCTGCAAGCGATGTTCTGGAGACGGCATTGCGCAATGCCCATGCCTGTATCTTCCTATTAGGTCACCGCACCGCTGCTGAACGTTTGGCAGCGTTCTTGTTAGCAACATCCCAACGCATTGGAGGCGACCGCCGTTTCCAATTGCCGATGTCGCGTTCAGATATCGCCGATCATCTGGGGCTGACCATTCATACCGTCAGTCGCACATTGTCAGAATTTGTCCGGCGCGGGATGATCGCATTACAAGGGCCACAGACTATATTGATCGAGGATCACGCCGGCCTTCAGAGTTTGGCTGGGCGTGATGACGAAGATGCGCCGCACCCCTATCCACCCGATTTTCCTGCCCTTGCCAATCACAACGTGGAATTTGCTGCGGTTGCAGGCCTGAGTACGGGGAGGTAATCATGACTAAGGTTATTTACGGAAAATCTTCGGTTCATGCGCTGGGCTGCGCTGTAACGCTTGGTGCGTGTGGCGTGCCTATGGTTGCACATGCCGGTACGCAGACAGTCGACAAGGATCTGCAATCATACCGATTTAATGATTTCGATACCGGCCGTGAAAAAGCACCCGAAGCTGGTGCCTCGCGGGATGATATAGCCGTATCACGCCAGTTGGAAGAAATGGCGCAAGAATTAAGAGCGCAGCGGGCCTTGATAGTCGAACAGAGCGCAATGATTGCACGGCAACAAGCTGCCATTGATGCTTTGATGGGCCAGAGTACGGCCGATGCCAATCTTGCGATGATGCGCGGTGCCGGTGCTCCGCAAGCTAGCGGCTCTGCTCCAGCACCGGGGCAGACGGTCGGGGAAGCACCGCCTGCGGACCATGAAATCGTCAAAGATGTTATCGCGATTCCGCAAGGACAGGGTATTTTGACGCCAAAGGGCAAATCGGTTCTGGAATCATCATTTGAATATAGCAGAGCATCGAATAACCGTCTGGTATTCCGGGGAATTGAATTGATCCCCGGGCTTCAGCTTGGCCTGATCGAAGCATCCGATGCCGACCGCGATACAATGGTCGAGACAGTTTCATTGCGACACGGGCTGACCAATCGGCTCGAGATTGAAGCGCGGATGCCTGTGATTGCCAGACAAGACCGTATCCGTGTTGTCCAGCAGCGCAACGAGGGCATAGTGCGGGAGTTTAAGCTCAACGATTACGATATCGGCGATGCCGAGGTTGCCGTTCGTTATCAGTTAAATGATGCAAAGGGCCCGGATCAACCGATCTATGTTGCCAATCTCCGGGTTAAATCTAATACCGGACGTGGCCCCTTTGATATCGGCTATGATGAATTCGGGGTGGCAACGAATATTACCACAGGTTCCGGATTCTGGGCTGTGCAAGGCGGCCTCAGTTTCTTGATGCCATCCGATCCGGTCGTCATTTATGGCGGGGCAAGCTATCTCTGGCATATTCCGGCGCGCGCAAACAAATTAGTGGGCGGCGCTTTGATTGGTAGAGTTGATCCGGGCGATGCAATCTCGGCCAATCTTGGTTTTGGCTTTGCCCTGAATTCGCGGTTTTCGTTCTCCCTTGGTTACAGCCACAACTATATCTTCCCGACCAAGACTGAAATCGGCGGCACCAATCAAAAATCGAGCTCGCTCCATGTCGGGTCATTTGGTGTCGGCACATCATACCGGACAAGCGAGCGGACCTCGGTCAATTTAAGCTTTGAATTCGGGATGACCTCGGATGCGCCCGATGTATCGATGACGCTGCGGTTGCCACTAAGTTTTTAGGGTGAGGTAGGTCATAAGCCTTAGAAAACCGTGCAAGTTCACACCCGATTTCACATTTTGGATTAGCTGGATATCATGCCCATAGAGCTATTCGGGCGGTTACTGATGTCGGGCATGCGGTGGCAGGACAAATCCTATATTGCAACAGCATTGCGTGTTAGCAGAGGCTGTCCGATTTTTTGCAAAAGAGCTGAGAGATGGGGAGAGGGCAGGATTGGAGGTATGTTCTGCTCTCTCCCCAGCTCTCGTCTCTTTTACACTTTTGAACAGTACGCCAGCAGAATGTAGACACTTAAAGTGCGTCAACTTCAAACATAATCACCTCGTCATTCCCGCAAAGGCGGGAACCCATCGCCTGACTCATAGTTTACAAAGCAAGGGTGCTCAGTACCTCGATTTTAGGCGATGGTTCCCGCCTTCGCGGGCATGACGAAGCACTTTGTCGAAAGTCTGCATTGTTGATATCAAAACGACCTAACGTCCCAGCGCCCCGAACGTTGCCGCACCCAGTGCGTTGTTTAGCGAGTCTGTAATCCGGCTGTTCAATAGGTCTTGGCTGAAACCTGCATATCCTTGCAGGCCAAGCGTAATATCGGTTTGCTGTGTCAGGTTTACGTTGTTTGCGCTGTTTATAAGGATATTCTGCACGCCATTATCGGTACGCTGGATCAGCGCCGTCTGCCCTTCATTGGCAAGATAGACCGGCGCATCGCCGACCTTTAGCGAGACCGCGCCGCCGGATGCAAAGCCAGAACGCAGGGCGGCCATATTTGCTTGCGATAATGCACCGGATACCGTTTGCGTCGTCGTCGCGCCTATATCGGTCCAGTTGACCGATGTTTCGAGCACCAGCGCACCGTTCAAATAGGTCCGCATCTGTGCGCCCAAGGATATGTTCATACCCGCAATGACAAATCCGCCGCGTTGTTCCGATAATTCTGCATCGGATATGATGTCTCTCGGTACTTCCTCGTCGTCAAACACATCCGGCGCGGGCATAGTGTTCGCGCTTTCCGTGCTATCACTGATGCCGGTGTCGGCTTTGGCAATACCGGGCGATAGATAGGCAGCGACTGCGGCGATGGCGGGGATAATATAGGTGCGTTTCATCTCTTTCACTCTTTTCCTGTGCCGATCCGCGCAGCAATTTGGATCTGCGTGGTCAGCTGATAAGTGGGGGGAAGGCTGGTGGTGATGTCGTTGATATTGGCGATCTGCGCATTGGTATCTATTGGTGCGGTTGACCAAGGTGCCCAATCACGTACTATGTTGAATGAAGGACGTTCTTTGGTGGCACCATTGACGATGGCGAGTGCAATGCCGTTCCATGATTTCTGGAAATCCTTTGCATCATATTTTTCCAGTCCGCGAATGGGATCGCCCACCAATACGGTGTTTCCCTGCACACCTTTTACAACAACAAAATGCTTAAAGCCGTTGAGATCGAGCAAGACGATAGCGGGGCGTTTGGATTTGCGCAGGTCATTCACATTCATGCGGTATCCTTCCGCGTGTAAGCCGACACTCTGCAAATAGTTTTTCATGTCGAATAAGGAAAAACCGGATTTGGTAATAACTTTTTGATCGCCCGCTTTCCACATTTCGGTAAACGGTAATTGTTCGGGCGTGGGTTTGCCATAATGATAGGTGAGTAAAGTCGCGAGAGCGGCCGACCCGCAGCTAAAATCATATTTTTGCCGCACAATGGAGCGGAACGGGATATCGGCCCATGACATGACATTTACATGATAACGCCCGCCATTTGAACCCAACTCAACCTGGCTTTGAGCAGATATCGCAGTTGGAGAAAAGGTCGCAGCGGCCAAGCAAAAAAGCGGCATAGCAACATGCCGCAGGTTTAGCCTTTTCGAACTATACGACCCGTAACAGGCTAAGAAGGGCATGACTGTTATCCTGACATTCTGCTGGCGAAGTTCGTTTTTCCGGTCAACTTCACGCTCTGGTCAACTTCAAGGCGCGATGTTGATGGTGACATTCATTGCCGATTGCAGATTATTCTGCGCACCTGTGTTAATCACAAGATTACCAAGGCCATTGAAATTAGAAAGGGCGTTATCGGATATGCGAATATTCCCTGCGGTGTAATTGCCGGTAATCACTGTGCCGCTGTTAATGGCGGTCAATGTCTGGGTGCCAACAACAATAGCATCGCCGCCGCGCAGATCGCCTAGATCGCTGTCGGATAAGGTTGCATCTTCGGTAAGTGTGATGGCGGGAGCTGGTTCAGCAATAGCTGGAAGTGCTGCATTGGTATCCGCTGTGGTTGTTGCTTGTGCCAAATCTTCGGCATATGCAGTGGAAGCTAGGGCCGGAATTGCAATGACCGCCAATCCGGCGATGAGCATTTTCCTGTACATTGTACTTACTCCTGTTCGCACGACATTTTAGCATGCGGGGAAAAGGAAATGATGGCCGGGTCGTTTCGGGGGTCGGGGAGCCCGGCCATCATTTGATGGGTTACTTAACGAGTAAAAGTAACCGTACCGCGCGCTGCTACGTTCGTTGCAGCTTGGGCATTCGAGCTGATGCCTGTGTTCCAGCCTTGGTTCAGGATACCGGAATATGCGGCAAATGCGCCACCGTTAATTGAGTTGCTGCCGCTGCTGAAATCATTGCTAGCTGCCAAAGACAGGCTCAGAATGTTCATAGGGGCACTGGTCGCAACTAACGTTTGGACGGCAACGACTTGCGAGCTGTCGTTGTTGTTGTTCGAGTTATTGACTGAATTGTTCGAGCTATCCGAATTGAATGAACCAAGTGCAAATGCTAGATCAGTATTGCCTGAGTCATTGATTGAGTTGTCGGAATTGTCCGAATTATCCGAATTGTCGTTGCCGGAGTTTGATATACGGTTGTCCGAATTATCATTGCCCGAATCCTGTATATTCAGATCGGTGGACGTTGTGGTCGATGTTGCATTTGCAACAAGTCCGGCAACCGCCGTTGTTGGGCCTGCACCTGAACCTGATACAAGTTGAGCAGATGCTGGCATTGCAAAGCCCATTGCAATAACAAGGGCAGTGGCCGAGAGGTTGGTTTTCATTTTCATGGGTCGTCTCCAGTTTAAGTTTAATCCCGTGATGGGCCCCTGTTTAAACTGGGTCCCGAGATTGGTTTGGCCCGCTTTTTTGCGGACACTTATCGAGATACAGAATTTTACGTTTGGCATTTTGCGATAAGGCAACAAAAGGCCCGAGAATTTACGTGGGTATTTTAACCACCGGACCTAGGTCCTGACCCTAGTTTTCACGCGCACTGGCCAAATCACAGGCACTGCCCTATGGGGCGCATATGCATTTTTTAGATCAAGCAAAGATATTCATACGTTCTGGCGCAGGCGGCCCGGGGGCTGTCAGCTTTCGGCGGGAAAAATATGTTCAATATGGCGGGCCAGATGGCGGCAATGGCGGCAAAGGAGGCGACATCGTTTTTGAAGCGGTGGCGGGTCTTAATACGCTTATCGATTTTCGTTACGCACAGCATTTTAAGGCTATGCGCGGGATCCAAGGCATGGGCCGTGATCGCCATGGAGCTTACGGGGATGAACTGGTTATCAAGCTGCCGGTTGGTACGCAGGTGCTTGCCGATGATGAGGAACGCACACTGCTGCTTGACCTGACCGAAATTGGGCAGCGGGTAAAGTTCCTGCGCGGTGGCGACGGTGGCCGCGGCAATGCGTCGTACAAGTCATCAACCAACCGCGCCCCACGTGAACACGGGCCGGGTTGGCCGGGCGAAGAAATGTATGTCTGGTTGCGATTGAAACTGTTGGCCGATGCCGGTTTGGTCGGGATGCCCAATGCAGGCAAATCGACCTTTATTAACCAGGTATCGAATACCAAGGCAAAGGTTGGCGCCTATGCTTTCACTACGCTGCGTCCGCAATTGGGTGTGGTTGAACATAAATCGCGCGAATTCGTCCTTGCGGATATCCCCGGACTGATCGCTGGCGCGGCCGACGGTGTTGGCATTGGTGACCGGTTTTTGGGCCATATCGAACGCTGCCAAATCCTGATCCATCTGGTTGATGCGACGCAGGAGGATCCCGTAGACAATTGGCGCGTGGTGTGTGCCGAGCTCGCCGAATATGGCGCGGGATTAGAGGACAAACCCCAAATCGTTGCGCTGAATAAGGGCGATTTGCTCGGCCCGGAATTGATGGCGGATATATCCGCACAACTAACTGCTGCAGGTGCTTTGGATGTCATTTCAATTTCCGGTGCAACCGGACAGGGTGTTAGCGAAGTACTTGACCGGATATTGGAAGCATTGCCAACCAAAAGCGGATTGGAATCCACCCAGAACACTGGCGTTGCCGAAGATGGAACATGGTCGCCGATATGATTTGCGCACAAATAGCAAAAATCTTTTCACGCGCAGATGCGAAGGTGCGGAGGAATAAGGCTGCTCCGCGTGAACCTGAAAAACAGTTTTAGGTAGAAAGACGATGAATGATTCGCCTTTCTCCCCTGCTAACTGCCGCCTTTTGGTGGTGAAAGTTGGCTCGTCATTGTTGGTGGAGGGCGATGGCGCGGTGCGGCGGGCATGGCTCGAAACATTGGTTGCCGATATCGCAACGCGGCATCAGGCCGGGCAACGGGTCATTATTGTGACCTCGGGTGCGATTGCCTTGGGTGCGCGGCGGCTGGGCTTTGACAAAGGCGGTCGGGCGAGCCTAGCCGATGCACAAGCGGCGGCTTCGGTGGGACAGATTATATTGTCGGGGCTATGGGCTGAACTGCTTGGTGTGCAAGATATGACAGCGGCACAGATGCTGGTTACACTTGACGATCTGGAAGATAGGCGGCGTTACCTGAATATCGCAGCGACGCTTGACCGGTTACTGGGCGCAGGGGCAGTCCCGGTGATTAACGAGAATGACAGTGTCGCAACGCAGGAAATCCGCTTTGGCGATAATGACCGGCTGGCTGCACGTGTGGCGCAGGCGGCTGGCGCATCGGGTGTTGTTTTGCTCTCTGATGTGGAGGGCCTTTATGATCGTCATCCGTCCGAACCCGGAGCGGTGCTCGTCGAATATGTCGCAAAGATTGACGGGCGCATCCGGATCATGGTGGCCGAGGGGCCGTCATCGGGCATGGGTTCGGGCGGGATGGCGTCCAAGATCGACGCTGCCGACATCGCCACTCATGCCGGGATTGGCCTGTCGATTGCATCAGGCTTACGCGACCATCCTCTTGCTGCTCTGGAAACAGGAATACCCGCGACTTATTTCGCACCGCGTGAAGGCGGGTCGGCGCGCAAGAGCTGGCTAGCCGGACGGTTATCTATCAAGGGGCGTATTCGCGTTGATGCGGGTGCGGTCAAGGCGCTCAAAAAAGGGAGTAGCTTGCTTCCCGCTGGCGCAAGTTCGGTTGAGGGTGAATTCAAGCGCGGAGATGTGATCGACATTACCAGCGAGAGCGGAGTGCCAGTGGCGCGGGGGCTTTCCGAATATGATGCCGTTGATGCGGCGCGTATTTGCGGCCTTCGTTCATCCGCGCTCGAGGCTGTACTTGGTACTGTTCCGCGCAGTGTGCTGGTCCACCGTGACCAGATGGTAATGCTGTAATGCCAATAAAAGTAACGCCAACCGTTGCGGTGACCGGTATTACTGGCCTGGTCGGCACAGCAACGTTGGATCGCCTGTTGGAGGCGCATTATAAGGTCCGCGCCCTTACACGTAGCGATCAAACGCCGCGTGCCGGGGTAACATGGATATCAGGCGCGCTTGATAACGTGGCGAGTCTTGAGGCACTGTGCGATGGCGCAGATATATTGCTCCACATTGCTGGCGTCGTAAACGCAACCAATGCAGACGCCTTTGAAGCAGGCAACGTAACCGGCACCGCAAATATGCTCAGTGCCACAAAATCAGCTGGCATACGCCGTTTTGTGCATGTCTCCTCGCTTTCTGCACGTGAACCCAAACTGTCTAACTATGGCGCAAGCAAGATGCGCGCAGAAAAATTGGTGGCGACGTCCTTGCTCGACTGGACGATAATCCGTCCGCCCGGTGTTTATGGTCCGGGCGACCGTGATGTGCTCGAAGTATTCAAAATGGCAAAACACGGCTTTGCGACTTTGCCACCCAAGGGACGTGGGTCGTGGATTCATGTCGATGATTTGGCGCGGTTGCTTGTGGCTTTGCTCCCGCCGCATGACGATGCAACGGCACAGATTTTTGAGGCGGATGACGGGGAACCGAACGGGTGGGATCATGCGACTTTTGCACGTGCCATAGGTTGGGCAATGGGGCGGCGGATTACGACCTTGTCCTTTCCAAAGCCCGTGCTGCATTTTGCCGCTTTTGGTGATCGTATGGTCCGCGGTAAAAATGCAAAGCTGACGCCAGACCGTGCAGGCTATTTATCGCACCGCGACTGGACGATAGACCGCAGTGCCGTCCCGCCCAAGGCGCTTTGGCAACCACAGATCAAAACCCGCCAAGGTCTTGCCGATACCGCGCGTTGGTATAAAGCGCAGGGATGGCTATAGTTTTGCCCTTTTGCCGCCTTATTCGCTTGGCATAGCGACAGACAATTAGATTTAGGATGATCCATGACCAACCGCAGTGAAATGTATGATAAGCTTACCGTCTTGATCGAACCCTTCAATAAAAAGGGCGCGGCCGTTACCGAGGCAACCACTTTTGCCGGGGATCTTGAATGGGATAGCCTGACGGTAATGGATTTCGTTGCCGAGGTTGAGGACGCGTTTGATATCGTCATCAGCATGAACATGCAGGCCGAGATTGAGAATGTCGGCCAGCTGGTTGATGCGGTTTTGAAACTGACGGATTAAAAAATGACTGACCTATTTTCCAAATTTGATGCTTTAATAAAACAGCGTGAGGACCTGCTATCAACAGGCATTACAGATCCGTTTTCGCTGGTGATGGAAAAAGTGCTGTCGCCCACAGTCGCTGTCTGCAACGGCAAAGAAACCATATTGCTTGGTACTTACAACTACATGGGCATGACATTTGATGACGATGTGATCAAAGCAGGCAAGAAGGCGCTTGATGAATTTGGCGCGGGGACCACGGGCAGCCGTGTTCTCAACGGAACCTTTCAAGGACATAAAGAGTGCGAAGATGCGCTCAAGGAATTTTACGGCATGGACCATGCGATGGTCTTTTCCACCGGATATCAAGCCAATCTGGGAATTATCAGCACGATAGCAGGTAAGGGCGATTACGTCATTCTCGATATTGATAGCCACGCGTCCATCTATGACGGCTGTGCAATGGGCAATGCCGAGATTGTCGCGTTCCGGCATAATGATGTCGAGGCACTGGAAAAACGCCTGAAGCGACTTCCTCCCGAGGCAGGTAAGCTCGTGGTGCTCGAAGGCGTGTATTCCATGATGGGCGATGTCGCACCGCTCAAGGAAATGATCCGTGTGTCGAAAGAGGCAGGCGCAATGATTTTGGTCGATGAAGCGCATTCTATGGGCTTTATCGGGCCTAACGGACGCGGTGTCGCGGAGGAATTGGGTGTTATCGATGATGTCGATTTCATCATCGGCACCTTTTCAAAGAGCGTCGGCACAGTTGGTGGCTTCTGCGTTTCGAACCATCCTAAATTTGAGGTTATGCGCCTCGTATGTCGTCCGTATGTTTTTACAGCATCCCTACCACCCGCAGTCGTTGCATGTTCGGCGACCAGCATCCGTAAGCTGATGCACAATGGCAATAAACGTGCGCATCTGTGGGAGAATAGCAAGACGCTGCACAAGGGCTTACGCGATCTCGGCTTTCAACTCGGTACCCCAGAGGCGCAATCCGCGATCATCGCCGTCATCATGCCCGATCTGGAACGCGGAGCAATGATGTGGGAGGCGCTGTTGCACGAAGGCCTCTATGTCAATTTGGCTCGCCCACCTGCGACACCGGCGGGGATGACGTTGCTGCGTTGCTCGCTATGTGCGGAACATACCAGTGAGCAGGTTGGCGAAATATTGGGCCGGTTTGAACGGGCTGGTAAGGCGGTAGGGATTATTTGAATTAAGCCGCTATATCGACGGGCATAACCAAAATTTCGTTCTCGTGCGCTCTTGCATTATCCAGTTCATAGCGCGTTTGCATTGCTAGCATGCTGTCAGCGTTTATTCCGAAAGCTTTTTCAAAGCGAATGGCCATTTCGGCAGTCAAACCGTTATGGCCATTAAGCAGCATGCTTATTGCTTGACGTGAAACACCTAAATGTTCTGCAACAGCAGTGATAGATAAACCTGAAGGCGCAACGATTTCTTCGCGTAGCCAAGGGCCAGGGTGTACCGAAAATGTAGAATGTACCTTGATTGCCATCAGTGATAATCCTCTAAATCTAAATCAATAATGCGGTTCAATTCATCAAACTGAAATGTGAGCCGCCAATTTTTTGTGACCGTCATTGATGACGTGCCTGCACGATTTCCACTTAACATGTGAAAACCAAAGTTAGGGGGCATACGTAATGCGTTCATATCTTTGGCTATTGATATAAAAGCGATCATGTTGCGCAATCGCCCTAAAATACGCGCATCTAATCCTTTGGAGGTTCCAGTCTCAATGTAAGATTGTAGAGCCTTATGTTTTACGCTCGCAATTTCCACGCATAAGATATAACTTCAAAATTAAATCTGTCAACCGTCAATTGACGAATGGCAAATACAAGCTAGCTGGTTAAAATTATCGAAAGCTAAAGCGGTTTGTGCAGGGTGCCAACACCTGTTGTTATGAAGAGTGCAGTAGCAGTTGTGTCGACATCCGCCGGCATTCAGTGCTACTATGTCTAATATATCGTCCTACAATTCTTGAATCAGGGTGATCCGCCCTTGCGTACACAGCACCACCTCGCTGCCCAATGGGTGCATTTCCCAGCTGCTCCAGCTTTCACTAAAGCTATGGATTGTGACCAAACGCCCTTCGGCGCCATCGTTCGCATTACGCGCACCATAAGCTTCATGCCATGCGATATCACGGGCAAGGACCGGCTGGATTTCCGCGGTTGCACCAAGGCCCAGATGGAGCGGGTTTTCGCTTAATTCGGTCGACATCGGACACCTCTTCTAACCGGAAAGCCTAACGCACGGCGCCCTTTGCTAGCAATCTAGGTAGCATAACTACCGCCCCCAATAAAGGCCAGCGTCGTTGCCAGTCGCGCACCTTTATACTTGTCCCGGCGTGGCGGTTCACCTTCCATGCAAGGTAATCAATGCCGCCTGCATAAGTGAATGCTGCCTTTGTCAATCGGGCTATAGTCAACATCTTGCCCCGTCGCCTAAGGGCAGGCCAGCGTTTGCGTTCGGCGGTTATCCGGCGTTCCGGGTCAGCAAGGATATGGACTTTGTCGCCGCGCACCGCGTTGGAGATCATCGTGTGATGGAGTGCTGCACGCCCGAAAGCTTCGTAACGCTCTGGATCGAATTCCACCACTGAGGCCGGGCGATCCTTCCTTTCGGCACGCAGCTCTGCACTATAAGTCATCGCAAAGCCCGATTGCCACAGATCGAGAACCCCTACTTCACGCTCGACATAGGCAAGAGCCGCGTTGAGTAAGGTTGGTGCCGCCCCTGATACCGCCAGCACGGCCATGCGCGTGGCCGCTTCATCCGCGCTCCACACCAGCCGCGAAGGCTGGGCAAAACGGGCCCATACCGAAACGGCCGATGCAGATGGCCGGTTGAGTGCGTGAAAATCGGCTTGCGAAAGTACCGCGACTTTTGCCATCAAACCCTGATACTCAAACGGGAACACATTAGGTGGCAGTCGCCTGTTCCATTTTGCCAACCACGGCTTGTCATAAGCCACATCATAATCCGTCACAATCAGGTAGAAATCGAGCATCTGCCCGATAAGCTCTTCACTGCGCAAGCATGACCCATAAAACAACACAGCTCGCGCAGAACCCGCATAGGTTGCCGCGATGTGCGCCGCGAATCCGGTAACCTGAGGGTGCGGAGGTACAGTCAATTCTTGGGTTACGAGTTGTTGCAGGGATAACATTGTCGCGGCCTTAGGTCACTTCACCGCATTTGTCGAAGGGTGAGTTAGGCGGCGAGCCTTAAAAACGGAACCGGCGCAGTTGAACGCAGGAATATCGGATGCTCGTTATTCGCTTCAAAGACTTCTCCATCGAGTATAACGCTGCTTTGTTCGCCGTCTATACGGATGCTATCGCCTTGCTCGATATGAATGCCCTCCATTTTCTCGCGCCCAAGCCGGCCAAGCAGCGAGGCAGTCATCATTCGCAGCATAGCAAGGGGGCGTTGGTCGACAGCCATGAACTTCATCCGGCCGGTTTTACTGCTATCCACGGTACGTCCGCCCAGTAAAAGTTTCTCTAGTGTAGTGACAATCAACACAGAAAAACTGCCTTGAAACACGCCTGCTTTGAGAAAGGATATGCGGACCGATTTTGATCGCGGAGGCAGGAAATTTGCCTTTATTCCGAAGAAGGAGGAAAATAAGACAGCAATTGCGGTGAGGAAATGGCTAAGCCCGTTGGGTAGGCCTAAAGGATATATTTTATGGCGGCAGAACAAAATAGTTTCGGCAAGACCGGCACCGCCCAGAAACATTCCGAGCACAGGCCGTGTACCTTCGCTGTTATTGCTCAGAGCAATCAGTTCACGCACCACAACATGTTCGTTCAAATCACCTTTGGCAACTTCGACAATCCGGCCAAGTGCAATCAGCGGATCTCCTTCTGCACCCAAATCCAGCGCAATAAGATTAGTCTTGCCATTAGGAAGCACAGCCACAGGTGGGGGTACGCCATCAAAATGGCCGCCATGATATAATTCAGTAAGTGCCGCCTGCACAGTGCCATCGCCGCCGTTGATGACCAGCACCTTGGGTTTTACCAGAGCAATCATTTTTAGTGCTTCGGAAATCTGTCCGATTTCTTCAACTTCATAATGAAAGATTTCAGGATTATGTGCGCAGTAGCACCGCACCGCCGGCAACAAAGATTTATTGCCGGACGAATGCGGGTTTGAAAGAAGGGCTACTGACGCCATTTCGTTCCTTAGCTAAAATATTTCAGGTTGATGGCGATCTTGGTTACGCCTTCACTTGCATAAAAAGATGCCTTGCCAACCGATGGTTTGCCCAGATTGAATATGTTGATGCTTGGATTGTTTGAAAATCCGCCACCATCTTGACGAATATCGGTTTTGCCATTGGCATTAAGGTCATGGCGCACAGCAATACCGTAATTACCTGCTGCAGGTACGGGCACACAAAAGCTCATGGTGCCGACAGAAGCGCTGGCTTCAATACGGTTGATCCACTTGCCTTTGTTAAGCCAAGCTGCGCTGGTTGCTGGATAGGATTGCACACGAACAAGACCTGCTGCTTGCTTTACGCCGCGGACCGTGACCAGCACAGAAGGCCCCTTTCCAGAGCTACAGCGCGCTAAATCATTGGAAATAGGTGTTCCGGCTATAGCAACGCTTGCTGCGAGGAGCAGCACAAATGCCGACAAAGAACCATATACTTTTAACATGACACAAACTCCTGAAACTAATTTCTTGGCAATTTGAAACAGAATCGCCATCGATATTGCCCCTGAACCTAGTTACGTCTATCGGGGATGTTTACGGCCAAATTAGGGTGACAGGGCGACCATAAGTTGAAATTTCTGACCGCCACTGACCGCTATATTGCACGGCTTGTGATCGTTCCCCTGATGGGTACGCTGATCATTGCTGCCATGTTGCTGTTGCTTGACCGTATGCGGCGGTTGTTTGACTTTGTGACCGCAGAGGGCGGGCCGATCAGTGTGGTGTGGCGGATGCTTGCCAACCTGATGCCTGAATATCTGTCGCTCGGCATCCCTATCGGTCTGATATTAGGGATATTATTGGCATTTCGTAAATTAGCGGTTTCTTCCGAACTCGATATCTTTCGGGCCGTGGGACAGGGCTATGGCCGCTTGCTTAGGGTGCCTTATATTTTCGCTATTGTGCTCGCGATTATCAATTTTGCCATAGTCGGTTTTGTGCAGCCTTATGCCCGTTATCTTTACGAAGAACTGCGCTTTGATCTGCGCTCCGGTGCTTTGGGGGCGTCTATAAAAGTGGGAGAGTTCAATAATCTCGGCAAGAATTTAACGATGCGGATTGATGAAAGTCAGGATGAGGGCAAACGTCTAACCGGCATGTTTGTCTATGCACAGAGCAAAGGCGGACAATCAATCGCGGTGACCGCGGAAAAGGGTCAGTTTCTGCGCACTGATGATGTTGATACGATAATATTGCGGTTGACCAACGGGACATTGGTGCATGATTCCAAGACCTTCAAAACACCCCGTGTGCTAAGTTTTAGCAGCCATGATATTCCAATCCCGCTGCCCAAGATCGATAATTTCCGCGGGCGCGGTGGTAAGGACCGTGAATATACGATTACCGAATTGTGGCAGGTTGGCCATAATGTGAAACTGCCACTTGAAAAGCGAAACATGGCGCAGGCAAATTTCCATTTCCGCATGGTTGAAGTGGCGATGATGCTGTTGCTTCCCCTGCTCGCGGTATCGCTGGCGGTGCCGCCAAAGCGCTCTACTTCGGCACTGGGCGTATTTGTCGCGATTGTAATGGTGGTAACCTATCACAAAATTAACGAATATGGCGAAAGCGTGGGAGGCCTTGGCCGGATTGATCCTGTCTTTGCTTTATGGGGGCCTTTTGTCCTGTTCGCCGGGCTGATCCTGTGGATGTATCATGTCATTGCGCATGTGCCGGGGGGGCAACCGATTGGCGCACTTGAACGTTTTGCCGAGAAAGCCGGAAAAAGCTTACGCAAAATTTTCCGCTTTGGCGCGAAACGCTCACGGCTGATGTTACCAGAAGAAGAGGAGGAAAATTAAGCGGTGAACTTGCAATTCTTCCCTTCACGCCAGATTGCACTTTATATGGCCCGGCTGTTCCTTGTTCGAACATTCGCGGTTCTCGCGATGCTGGTCTTGGTGTTACAGACACTGGATTTGTTAGGAGAAAGCGGCAAGATTTTGGCGGTGCCGGGCAATGGCCAATCTGCTGTGCTGCATTATATCGGGCTGCGTGCGCCGCAGATCATTTCTTTCTTCCTGCCGTTTTCGGTGCTGCTTGGTACGCTTATTACCTTCACCACACTTAGCCAAAATAGCGAAGTCGTGTCGATGAAGGCAGCAGGGCTTTCGGCGCATCAGATTTTGGCGCCCTTGATAGTGGCAAGCTTGCTGGTTGCCGGGATTTCGTTTGCCTTTAACGATGCGGTTGTTGCGCCCTCAACTGCCAAGCTTAAACGCTGGCAAGACGTCGAATATGGCATCGTTCCCAAGGACAGCGGCGTAAAGCTGAATGTCTGGGTCCGTGAAGGGCAGGACTTGATTAATGCCGATCAGGTTACCGGGGCTGGTGATAAAACGATGCTTTCAGGCGTTAGCGTCTATCTGCGCAACAAATACGGTCTCAAGCAAGTCGTTCACGCGGACAGTGCGGTTTTCAAGGGCGATGCCTGGGAATTGCGCAAGGCGCGGGTGTTTGATGTCGCCCCCGCATCGGGACAAAAGCTGTTTGATACATTGCGGGTCGGGCGCGGGATTAGCCCGGACCGTTTTCAATTTGTAAAGGTCGACGGCGATGCGCTTGGTTTTTTTCCACTCTACCGCGCGATCGGCGATATGCGTCAGGCCGGCAGGCGCACTGACGCGCTTGAAGGTATATTGTGGCACAAGATTGCCGGGCCTTTGTCGGCCCTGTTAATGCCTTTGCTCGGCGCGGTTGCGGCTTTTGGACTGGCGCGCTCGGGTGCATTGTTCCTGCGCGCTGTGATCGGCATGGGGCTGGGCTTTAGCTATTTCATCGCCGATAACTTTGCCCTTGCGATGGGTAATTTGGGGGCTTATCCGCCGTGGATTGCGGCATGGGCTCCGTTTTTGCTATTCTTCCTCATCGGTGAAACGGTGTTGGTCAGGACAGAAGAATGATACATTTGGGAATGAAATATCCGTGTCCGATATCATAATACGTGCCGTCGCCACCAAGGCCGATCGTAAGGCCTTTACCGAAATTCTCTATTCGTTGAATGCAAACGATCCGCACTGGGTGCCGCCCTTGCGCTCCGACGCGCATGAACTGATTACGCCTGGCAAGAACCCCTGGCATGAACACGGCGAGCAGCAGCTTTTCCTGGCCGAACGTGACGGCAAAGTTGTTGGTCGGATATCGGCGCATATTGATTATCTGGCACTTGCCCAGCCGTCTGGACAAGGCATGGGGCCAGGCGTTGGCCATTGGGGGATGTTTGAAGGCGAAGATACTGATGTTTTTAAGGCGCTGATTACGGCAGCCGAAAACTGGTTGCGGGACAAAGGCATGATCCGTTCGCAAGGGCCGATGAGTATTTCTATCTGGGATGAACCAGGGCTCTTGGTGCAGGGCGCAGATCACCCGCCAACGGTAATGACGGGGCACGATAATCCGGCATATCAAGCATGGGTTGAAGGTGCTGGTTACACTCAGGTAAAGGACCTTTATACCTATGAAATCCCTATCGATGTGCCCTTTCCCCCGCTAGTTGAACGTATTGTCCAGTCGGCTGAGCTCAACGACAGGATTGTCAGCCGTCGTGTTGATAAAAGTAAGTTCAACATCGAAGCCGCGATTATATTGGGTATCCTGAATGATGCGTGGAGCGGCAATTGGGGGTTCGTTCCGATTACAGATTCAGAGATCACCTATGTCGGTAAGAAACTCAAACCCATTATCTATGAAGAGCTAGTGCGGATAATCGAGATTGATGGAGAGCCCGTTGCGTTCATGATGACGTGGCCCGATATCAATGAGAAGATTGCCGGATTTAAGGGCAACTTACTCCCGTTCAATTGGGCAAAGCTGCTCTGGTGGTTGCGCGCGCCAAAGGTGCGGACTATGCGAGTGCCGTTAATGGGTGTCCTGCAAAAACTGCAAGGGACACGGGCGGCCAGCCAGATGGCGTTTATACTCGTCGATCATATCCGGCGTGATGCACGCGCTAAGTTCGGCGCGACACGCGGCGAATTTGGCTGGGTGCTCGACGATAACGGCCCGATGCGTTCCGTTGCTGAAGCGATTAATGGGCGGATAAACAAGATCTACCGGATATACGAAAAGCGTCTCTAATTTAGGGTCAGGACCTATCCCGCCGTATCCCAGCCTAAAATAATCGACATCCGCCGGTTCCTGGGATCAAATTTGTCTTGCGCCACATAAGGTTCACGGTCGGCCACACCTTCGATCCTAAGTATCCGGTTTGCTGCAACGCCCTGGCGGGTGAGCAACATCCGTGTCATCTCGGCTCGGTCGGCGGAGAGTTGCCAGTTGTTAGCGCCCGGCGTATTTGCAAAGCTCGCGGCATCAGTGTGGCCGCGAATAATAATGCCGTTGGGCAAATCTCTGATCGCTATACCAACCTGGCCAAGCAGATTTGCGGCGTCAGGGGTTAAAATGCTGGTGCCGGACAAGAACATGCTGAAATCGGCCTCATCCACCATATCGATGCGTAAGCCTTGATCTGTAAAGGTGAAGCGCAGGTGGCGGGCATAGCGGCGTAGGTCTTTGCTGCTGCTAAGCTTGGTGAGTAGCGACCGTTTGATGGCTTCGAATTTCGTCTTGTCCTTGCCGATGCCCGATGCCTCTTTGGGGCCACCAGTTGCGTCGCGCGGGATCGTTATGCTGCGCGTTCCTGTCTGTCCGGCGCGGTGGGGATATTTGTCAACCGAGACGATGGAATCGCCGCCAAAGAAACCGCTCCCGCCCGCACTGTCCTGTTTCTGTGACACCAATGTCGGCGCAAAATAATCGGCAAGTGCCTTGCGCTGTTTTTCGGTTGTTGCACCAAGCAGCCACATCAGTAGAAAAAACGCCATCATCGCGGTGACGAAATCGGCATAGGCAACTTTCCATGCGCCGCCGTGATGGCCGCTATGTGCGACTTCATACACTTTTTTGACGATGATAGGGCGGACAGGTTCAGAGGCTTTAGCCAATTTACCGTCCCCGCATTCCGTCAAACACTTCGGCAAAGCTTGGCTGGTTGCTGTGTTCGATGCCCGAACGCGCTGCTTCGATCACTAAAGGTTGCGGATGGCCGTGGAGCGATGCGATGATGATCTGCTTTACCGTGTGATAGATTGCGGCATCGGCTTCGGCAATCTGTTTGGCGCGGTTGGCAAACGGCCCGACAAAGCCGTAAGCGAGCAGAACGCCGAGAAATGTTCCGACAAGAGCAGACCCGATCATCCCGCCCAGAACGGCCGGCGGTTTGTCAATCGATCCCATAGTTTTGACCACGCCCAGAACGGCAGCAACAATGCCCAAAGCAGGGAGCGCGTCAGCAAGACCTTGCAAACCTTCGGAAGGTTTGATGGCATGATGATGATGGTTCTTGATCGCGTTATCCATCACTTCTTCGACCGCGTGAGGATCAAGCGTGCCCGATGAAACAACGACAAGGCGCAATGTGTCGCAGATCAAATGGATCAGCGTCTGGTCCTTGAGCAGCCGTGGATATTCCGAGAACAGGGCGGAATCCTGAGGGCTTTCGATATGCGGTTCGACCGCCACCGGTCCTTCGGTCCGCAGCAGCTTCATCAGCTTGGAAACGAGGAAGATACAGTCGAGATAATCCTGCTTGATGAACTGCGGTCCTTTGAATACGCGGGCCAAACCACCGCCGAGTGCCTTTAATTCCTTGGCTGAATTGCCGATAATAAGTGCGCCGATACACGCGCCACCGATAATCAGCATCTCGTGCGGCAAGGCGTGCATGACCGGGCCTAAATTACCGCCGGTTAGTGCAAAGCCGCCAAACACCATCACGATCAGAACAATGATACCAATAATCGGAAACATCCGCGTCGATCCCCACTTCAATACTGCGTTGCGTCTGTAATGGTTAACGGCAGCGGCGTGAAAAACTTGCATGGGATGAATGGTATTTATGTCTCCTTACAAAAACCCGCAAAAAACCGTGCAAGTTCACAGTCAAATTCTGCACAAATGAAAGAAAACATTTTATTTCACGCGAAGCCGCGAAGCCGCGAAGAATATCCCTTCGCGTCTCCGCGTCCTCGTGTGAAAATTTGTTCATTCATGAAACGTACGACGCATGAAATTGATAAAAATCCCGGGAAAACCGTGCAAGTTCACACCTAGTTCACTTTTTCGCGTAAGCTGATTGTCATGCCCTTAATAGCTATTCGGGCGTTTACCGATGTCGCGTATTTCACTGGCAGGCCAAATCCTACATTACAAGATATCTACCCCAGAATATCCATCAGGGTCCGCCGGTTGATGCGCGCAAATGCGGCTTGTGCAGCGTCCAGCGTCAGCGTTTGGGCGTTGAGTGTGGCGATAGCCTGGGTCAGGTCGGTGTCCTCTAAACCCGAACGCTCCTCTGCATATTCAATTCTGCGTCCTGACAATGCCTCACGCATTCGGTCCATCCTCGCGGCGCGCACGCCTATGTCGGATGCGGTGTCGGCGATGTGGGCGGTGGCAGTCTGTATGGCGGGTAGGGAGGCGCCAGCAGTACTAGCCGAAACAGCGCTCGCGGCATCACGCACTATCTGGCTGATCGCAATACCGCCGGTTTCAAACACGTCGGTTCGCGGTGGCACGGGCGCAAATACGGTGCTGGTGTCGAACCGAATTGCCGGAGCATTGGTTGCAAAGAGCGGCTGGCCAAGCGATGACTGCGTGGTCGCATAGCTGTCGATCTCACCCGCAATGCTGACAAGTTCCTGCGAAATGGTATTGCGGTCAGCAAGCGAAAGATTGCCATTTGCACCGGCAACCACAAGCTCGTTTACCCGCGCCATCCGGTCAGATAAGGTTTTCAGCACAGAGTCAGCCTGCGCCGCGAGCGATCCGCCAAGCGACAGGTTGCCAGTCCACACCGCATCATCGGCCTGCGATTGTCGAAGTGTGGCGACGCGGGCAGCGGCAACGGGATCATCCGATGCGCGCTGGATACGTTTGCCGGTTGAGATGCTGATCTGGCTGTCGGAAATCGAACGTGCCAGATTTTGCTGGCGGTTGATTTCGCGCATCATGCGGTTTCCGGTGGCGTTTATCATTGCATTGCCTTTTCTAAAACACCGACAGGATCGACTGCATTGTTTCGCGTGCGACCTGGATGATCCGCGCCGCACCTTCATAGGCCTGTTGAAAGCGCAGGAGCTCGGCGGCTTCATGGTCGAGATCGACTTCGCTCACACTATCTCGTGCGGCAAATGCGCCCTCGCGGCGGGTGGTTGCTGCGGCATTTTGTGCGCGGGCAGCTGCGGTGGCCTGGGCTTGCGAAGATACCAGAGCCGCCCAACCGGCTTCTGAGCCGCCGGGTCCACGTAAGCTGGCAAGGTCAAGCATATTGCCGTTGGCGCTGCCTGCATCTGCGGCGGCGACATCGCCGGGGATAAGGACGGTGGCTGTAATTGTCGCAGCGCCGCCGCCGGGGTTGAGTAACGCCATACCGGCATTTCCGCTGGCATCGATCCCCGATTGATGTGCTGTATTCAGGTCGGTTGCGAACTGGTTGGATAGAGTATCGAGCTGTGTTCTTTGTCCTGCAACATGGACCGCCGCTTCGGAAAGTCCGGCAAGTGCACCTGATATTGGTGTTATTGCGCCGCCGCTGCCTGGTGTCAGGCCAAAGCTTAAATGACCGGTTGCCGCAACAGATAAGGACAGCGTCGAAACCGCCCCACCGCCCACCAGCACTTCGCCTGATGGTCCGGCCGCGCGTAAAGTAACAGCGCCGCGAGCATCAAATGTGGCGGTCACAGCAAGCGATCCGGATACCTGATCGATCAGCCTGTCACGCTCGTCGAGTAAGGTTGCTTCATTGGTTGAGCCTGCTCGCGCACGGCGTAGACCCGCATTTACCCGTTCGAGCGAGGCGAGATCAATGTTCACCCGGGCGACCGTTGTTTGCGCCTGTACCGCAATGCCAGATGCTGTGGATTGCAGGCCGTCAGCGGTTCGCCTGAACGCCGATGCAGTTTCGCCGACTGCGTTCAAAAAGCCTGAACGCAGGGCAGTGTTCCCGGGGTCGCTTGCCAACAGGTCTGCGGCGTTAAACACGGCTGTCATGCTCGCGCCCACGCCGCCAGCCCCGTCATCCATCGCCCGTTCGGCGGCACTGACCCAGTTTAGCCTTGATGTGGTGCGCCCGCTATCGCTTCCCGCAACCCGCGCATCTTCGACAAGCCAGTTATCCACGGCACGGTCTACGCCGACTACCAATACGCCGCCGGGGCGAATAGTATTGCGGTATAAGACGACGTCACCAGACGCCTGCATTTCTTCAAGCCGGACCGAACGCCGCGCATAGCCGGGTGTTTGTACATTGGCGATGTTGTCGCTGACAGTTGAGAGGGCGCGTGAATAGGCCCTTATGCCCGATGCGCCGATGGTAAGGAGATCACTCATTTCTTGTTTGCTCCCAACTGCTTCTCCACCATAGCCGCAATTCCGAACTGGCCGAGTTTGGCGATTTGATCTGCAGTGCGCGCATCGGCTATTTCGCGGAAATTGTCGGTTGCGCTGGATCCGAACATTTCGTCGGCAAGCTTGCCCTTGCGCATTGATCCGATGATTTCGCGCAAAAAAACGGCCTCAAATCCCTGCGCTGATTTACGCAATGCCGGATCAACAGGCTTAGCAGGTGAGAGGGCAATCGATTTTATCATATAATGATTAACTCCGCCGTCAGCGCACCAGCTTGTTTCAGCGCCTCAAGTATCGCGACCAAATCGCCGGGGCTTACCCCGATACGGTTGATGGCTTTTACGATGTCAGACAAGGATGCGCCTTGCATCACAAAGGTCGGATTGCGGGTTTCCTCAATCGTTATGTCGCTGGAAGGTTCAATAGCCGTTTCGCCTCGGCTGAATGGCGCAGGTTGAACTATGAGGGGCTTTTCACTCACCTTGACTGTGATCTTGCCGTGGCTGACCGCAGCAGCACTGATCCGCACTGCGCCGTTGATAACGACAGTGCCAGTTCGGGCGTTGACGATCACGCGCGCGGGTGGTTCGCTTGGTTTGAAATCAAGATTTTCGATAAGGCTCATCAGGCGGACCCGGGTGGGAGCATCTTGCGGCGCGGATATCGTGATCGATGCGCCGTCGCTAGCTTGCGCAATTGTCGATCCGGTGGCGCGGTTGATCGCGTCGGCGACCAGCCCGGCATTGGTCATGTCTTGCGAGGACAGATTGAAGATGAGTGTTGGTGCGGAGGCAAAGCCGGTCTGCACTTCGCGCTCCACCGTCGCGCCGCCGTCAATGCGACCTGCCGAGGGCACGTTGACTGATACTTTGGAGCCGTCAGCAGCGTCCACGCCAAGGCCCCCGACGACAAGGTTCCCCTGTGCCATCGCGTAAATCTGGCCGTCTGCTCCGTAAAGCGGCGCGAGGAGTAATGTACCGCCGCGCAGGGACTTGGCCTTGCCCATTGCCGACACAGTGATGTCAAGCCGTTGGCCTGGCTTGGCAAATGGAGGCAGTTCGGCGGTAATCATTACCGCTGCGGCATTTTTGAGCGCTGGGTTGACGCCAGCTGGCAGGTTCAATCCGAACCGTGAGATAGCACCTTTCATGCCCTGTGTTACATAATCCAAGCTGTCATCGCCTGTGCCGGACAGGCCCACGACAATGGCATAGCCGGTCAGTTGGTTTGCACGAACGCCTTGAAACTGGCCCATGTCCTTTATGCGCTCGGCGTGGAGCGGGACAGATAGACTTAGTGCCAATATCGGTAAAAGACGGAATGCAGCGCACATCAGAACGGGCTGATCCGGGAGAAAAACCGTTGTAGCCACCCCTGTTGACTGGCGCGGGCGACTTCACCCTTGCCGGTGTAGAGGATGTGCGCGTCGGCAACGCGGGTTGAAAGCACGCGGTTGTCGGTCGAGATATCGGCGCTGCGGATTATGCCCGATACTTGCACCCGTTCGTCACCGCGGTTGAGCGTCAGCAGTTTTTCCCCGCGCACCATCATCGTTCCATTGGGGTAGAGTGCTGCGATGGTCACGGTAATCTCTCCTGACAAAGCGTTCGACTGGGCAGCATTGCCCTTTCCCTTAAACGACTGATTGCCTGACATGTTTACATCGCTTGGCGAAATCGCGCTTAACGTCCCGGTGGTCGGCGGGGTCAGGCCTATATTACCGGCGCGGTCGGTGTTTGCTGCGTTGCTTTTGCTGGCATTTGTGCGCTCGGCAAGGGTGATGGTTAGCACGTCGCCAACCCGCGTCGCCCGCATTCCCGATGTCAGCGGCGCATAGCCGTCATTCTGAAATATCGCTCCGTTTGCCTCTGTGGGAGCGGAAGATGGCGCAGTCGTGACAGCAAAGTCTTCACGCGGTTTCTTCCTGGCAAAAGCAGGCAGGGCAAAGCCGGCCAATACAGCGCCAATTGTGAAGAGCATCAATGCACGTAGGCTCGTATTAAAGCTGTTGTGTGGCATTGCGCATCATTTCATCGGTAGCCTGGATCATCTTGCTATTGACCTCATAGGCGCGCTGGGTTTCGATCATGTCGACCAGTTCCTCGACCACATTGACATTTGATGCTTCCAGCGCACCAGACCTGATCGCCCCGCGTCCTTCTTCACCAGCAGCGCCAACTTGCGGCGCGCCCGAGGACGCGGTTTCGACGAGCAGGTTGTTGCCGATGGACTGCAGCCCGGCGGAATTGACAAAGCGAGCGGTTTCGATCCGGCCCAGTTCGGTTGGTGCAGACTGTCCGGCAACTTGAGCGGAAACGGTTCCATCCCGCCCGACGGTAACAGCTGTGGTTCCTTCGGGTATCTGGATTTGTGGCTGTACAGGCAGGCCGTCTGCGGTGACGATTGTTCCCTCTGCCGACATATTGAAATCACCGGCGCGGGTGTAAGCAGTGCGACCGTCGGCCATTTGCACCTGAAAATACCCGCCGCCTTCTATTGCTAGATCAAGCGCGTTATCAGTGGTTGTCAGCGTCCCTTGCGTATCGATCCGCGCTGTACCGCTTATCTGTACGCCGGTACCGACATTCAGGCCGGTGGCATAGCGGTTCTGTGATGAAGACGGTGCGCCGGGCGCGATGATCGCCTGATACCCTAGCGTTTCAAAACTCGCCCGGTCGCGTTTGAAGCCGGTGGTGTTGACGTTTGCAAGGTTGTTGGCAATCACCTGCATCCGCGTGTTTTGTGCGTCCAGCCCGGTGCGGGCGACATGAAGTGCACCTGATGTCATTTTGGTTCTCCTTTAACTATCTAGCTTCATGAGCTCGGCACTCGACGCATCCAGATCGCGGGCGTCGCTGATAAGTTTTAATTGTGTGTCCCACGACCTGCTGGCCTCGATCATGTCGACCAATGCCTGTGTCGCGCTGACATTGGATCCTTCTAAGCTGCGGGTTGTGACCTTGGCATCGGGATCGGGTGGCAAGGTGCCGCCACCTTTTACCCGGAACAATCCGTCAAGGCCCTTGGCGATATCGCTCCCCGTTGGGCTAACCAGTTTCAACCGGTCAACCTCTTGCGGCTGGGCCGGGTCGCCGCCCTGCGGTACGATCCAGATACGGCCATCGGTGTCTATAGATACGCTGTCGGCTGGCGGCACTGTTACCGGACCCTGGCTGCCCAAAACTGGATGACCGTCACCAGTTGTTAAAAGGCCACTGTTCGCCATTTGCAAATCACCGCGCCGTGTGTAGGCTTCTTCGCCGTCAACCGATTGCACGCCAAGCAGGCCGTCCCCCGACACCGCAACATCAAGATCGCGGCCTGTGGCGATTACCGTTCCCGGCCTCATATCTGCGTTGATGACCTCTTCGGATGCCATAGCGCGGGTGTTCACAGTCGCGCCTTTCAGCCAAACTGACTGCGCCTCGGCAATATCGGCACGAAAACCCGGCGTTTGTGCGTTGGCGATGTTATTCGCCGTCGCGGTTTGCCGCGCCATCGAACCACGCATGGCCGTAAGGCTGGTGTAGATTAGGCGGTCCATTACCTTATGCCGATGATCGACTGGGTCATATTGGATGCGGTTTCAATTGCCTTTGCGTTGGCTTGAAAATTGCGCTGTGCCGAAATTAGGGCGACCAGTTCTTCGGTTACATCAACATTGGCGCGTTCCAAGGCCCCAGAACGGATGGTGCCAAGCGGGCCGTTTGTGGCGCCATCAATGACTGGTGGGCCGCTGTCGCCGGTTGATTGCCAGTGCGCGTCACCCACCGGGCGCAGGCCTTCTTGCGCGGTAAAACTTGCCATTGCGACCTTGCCGAGCACATCGTCGGAACCATCGGCATAGGTCGCGGTGACGAGGCCATCGACACCGACCGATACGTTGACAAGTGCAACCGTCGGCTGACCCGGCGCGTTGGCGGGCAGAACGAAATCGGTGCTACTGCCAAGCGCGTTTGATGTCACATTGCCGCTTGCATCGACTGGCAAGAGTTGCAGCGTCGAACCCATAGTGTCAACGACCTGCCGGTTGGCATTAACCTGAAACGATCCGTTGCGGGTATAGGTAACCGCGGCGCGGGGCGGGTCGCCCTTCACCACAAAAAATCCTTCACCGGCGATGGCAAGATCAAGTGTCTTGTCCGTTGCCTCTAATGTCCCTTGGGTAAACTGCTGCACGACGCCGTTCAGGCGCGTGCCTTGCCCGGCAATCATTCGCGTGGTTTGCGTTGGCGCACTGGCAAACAGGTCGCCAAATTGCGCGCGGCTTTTTTTGAACCCGGTGGAGCCGACATTGGCAAGGTTATTCGATATAACCGAAAGGTCGGTCTGTGCGCCTTTAAGGCCCGATTGGGATGTGTAGAATGACATTTTGTTTCTCCGATTTAAGGTGCAGGGACAGGGTTTGATGCAGCTCGCATTTCACCGAGCAAACGGGTCTGTTCGCTGATTTGATCCGCAATGCCCTTGAGCGATGCGTTCATCTCCGATATTCCGGCGACACTTGAAAACTGGGCCATTTGCGCGACTATCGCCTGATTATCGATGGGGTTGAACGGGTCTTGCTCCCTCAGCTGCGTCGTCATCAGCCTCAGGAAATCGGTCTGGTTTAATTGGCGTTGCGCGGTGCCGTTTGGCAGAACAGGCAGGTTGTGGGTATTTACGTTTGCAATTTGTGTCATTGGCCTAACCTCAATGTTTCGGAAATAAGGCCTTTTGCAGTCTGCAGGACCTGGACGTTGTTTTGATATTGCCGCGATGTTTCGATCATTTCGACAAGTTCAGCAGCACTATCGACCGCCGCTTCCCAGATATTGCCGTCCTTGTCGGCAAGCGGATGGGATGGGTCATGGCGTTTGGTGGGCGCGCTGGTCGATGTATCGATCCGGTCAATGCCAACTGTTGCCTGACCGTTTTGGCCGCTGACCATTTTGAACACCGGCTTCATTGCGCGAAAGGCACTGGCCTCGCTGCCCGATACGGTCCCGGCATTGGCAAGGTTCGATGCAGTGGTGTTCAGCCTTACCAGCTGCGCTGCCATGGCCCGGCCGCTAATATCGAATATGGAAAGATTCTGTCCCACGCTCATTCTCCTTTCAGCGCACGAGTGAGCGTGCTGATCCGCCCTTGCAGGAACGAGAGGCTCGACCGGTAACCCAAAGCATTTTCAGCAAAGGCAGTTTGTTCGGTTGCAAGTTCAACCGTGTTGCCGTCAAGCGAGGGTTGCACAGGTACGCGGTACTGAATGGCGTTATCGCTGGATCCGCCTGACTCGACCGATTTCAGCGCTTGGGTAAAATCAAAGTCACGCGCCTTGTAATTTGGTGTCGCGGCATTGGCGATGTTTGATGCGAGCATATTCATTCGCTGCTCCCGCAATTTGAGCGCGGTGGCATGGGGGCCGAAAATTCCGTCACTGATTGGCATAGCGGTTCCTTCACAAATCCGGGTCGCAACCCTTGGTGTGTGAATAATTGCAACGCACGTGCCAGTTTTATAAAAATTGTATTTTATCAATTTAATACCTGAAAAATATTACAATATAAGAATGAGTGTCAAGCTTCCGACAGTCTGAAATTTTTGAAACTTTCTGCGAACTTTGCGTTCTCTGCGCGAACGATAGAAATTTCGCGCAGAGAACGCAGAGAACGCAGAGAGTTTTTGGTTTTTGCTTCAGCCGTTGGAATTGAATGGCACGATCATTGCTCTTCAACTGGGTTCGAAGAGAAAGGCTATTTTATGAAACACATTATCCCCATCGCTTTATTAGGAATATTGATTGCTGGCGCTGCCCATTCGCAGGCTCTGCCATTTGAGGACATCGGCGCGCTTGACAGGCAGATCGCGACCATTGCCGCAGCCCAGCCTATCGATGCCCGTCTGAAACTTGCACGCTGCCCGGAAAAGGCGATCATTGCTGCCCCAGTTGGCGGCGCCGTTGTCGTTCGCTGTGCGGTGCTTGGCTGGCGAATATGGGTGCCGTTGACGCAAGCTGCATTATCGTCCCGGCCAAAGGAATTGCGTATCCATAAGGGCGACACGATCGAACTGATTATCGACAGCGAGGGCTTTGAAGTCTCTTCCCAAGCGATTGCAATGCAGGACGGTGCGATCGGGGATGATGTACGTGTCAAAACCCTGACGGCTGCGGTTATTTTGACAGGCACCGTTACCCCACGCGGTACTGTGCGGATATTGGACTAAAGCTTCGCCGCGCTAAGTCGTTATTGCTGTTGTGAAGCCCGTCGATTTTCCGACAGGTAACAAAGCAAAGGATATCGATATGGTGGATGCAATCATATCTTCGCAGATTGTGGCCCATTCCGGCAAACCGCATGCGGCTCCCAAAACCGAACAAAAGGCGGTGGAGTCTCTGCACACCAACACTGTGCAAAGTGCGTCTTTGGCAAAGTTGATCCGGATTGCGGGCGACCTGGCTAGTCAGGGGCCGCCCGTTGATTATGCGCGCATATCCCAAATCCGTCAGGCGATTGCGTTAGGTACATACCGCATTGATCCGACGCGGATCAGTGGTGCGATGCTGCTTTTTGGTGGCCAAGACGATCAATGAGTGTGATTGCTCTCGACACGTTGATCGACCGGCAGGCGGCGTTGATCGCGGCGCTTGATGGCCGCGATGCAGCGGCGATTGAGCGTGCGACCTCTGCCCTTGCCGATGCAGTTGGCGTATTGCAACGCCATGATGTCTGGCGCGACGAAGAAGCTGTGCATGCGAAGATCGATCACGGATTACAACAAGTCACAGCCGCCAGTATCCGAGTCAACGCCTTGTCGCATTGGGCCCGTCAACGGATTGACCAGTTAGCAGATATACGTGGAGATGATACTTCAAATATCTATAATATAGAGAAAAAATATCGCATGCGATAATTGGCATGATGGTTGCTGTTCTGTTGATAAGACCAACAGGAAACATCTATGCCTATTACCGCCACCACAGATCCCACCCGATTATCGCCAACCCCTGTTACCGCTGCCATCGCTTCAGCTGCTGCCAAAACCGGCATGGATTTCAATTATCTGCTTAACCAGGCGCGGATAGAAAGCGGGCTGAACCCTAATGCGCAGGCAAAGACGTCGAGCGCATCAGGACTGTTCCAGTTTACCAAGCAAACATGGCTGGCAACAGTAAAGACACACGGCGCAGAGCACGGGCTTGGTTCGGCTGCTGATGCGATAGCGCGAAATGCGGACGGCGAATATTATGTCAGTAACCCGTCGCTGCAAAACGACATATTGGACATGCGGTTTGCGCCCGAACCAGCATCGGCAATGGCAGCAGAATTTGCTTTGGACAACGCCGATTATCTAACCGGTGAACTTGGCCGTGCACCTGAACAGGTCGATTTGTATCTTGCGCATTTTTTGGGAGCGGCGGGAGCGGCGCGGTTCCTGAAAAGCTATCAGGCCAATCCCGATATCGCAGCAGCACCCGAATTACCCAAGGCGGCTGCCGCCAATCGCTCGATATTCTATGCCGTGAACGGCACTCCCAAAAGCTTTGCCGAAATCCGGCAGCGGTTTGCAGCAAAACTGGCAAGCGCGGGATCGCCGCCCGCACCGCTGCCGCAAACGGCTACATATTCGGTAGTTCAGGGAACGCCGGGTATCTTGCGCGAATTCCCGCATATGCGATCCATTGAAGCAATGCCGCATCGTCTGTCGCTCGATTTCGCGCACGCTGCTTATGGCAAGCTTGCGGCGATGGGGTCCAAAGCATGAACGGCGCAATCAACCTAAAGGTTTGGGGCAATGCCGTTCGCGGCGGGGTGATGCCGGTGGCGATCCCGATGCTTGTCATTTTGATGATCGTACCTGTGCCGCCGACCGTATTGGATATAGGTTTCATCACCAACATCATGATATCGCTCGCGGTGTTGATGGTCGCACTGAACGCCGCCAAGCCGCTCGATTTCTCATCCTTTCCGACCGTCCTTTTGCTCGCTACACTCTTTCGTCTTGCGCTCAATGTGGCCTCGACCCGCGTGGTTTTGGTGGAAGGGCATAAGGGCGAAGCAGCTGCGGGGCATGTCATAGAATCCTTTGGCAGCTTCCTGATCGGTGGTGATTACATCGTCGGCATTTTTGTCTTCGCTGTTTTGCTCATCATCAATCTGGTCGTCATTACCAAAGGCGCAGGCCGCGTGTCAGAGGTTACCGCACGTTTCACGCTGGATGCGTTGCCGGGCAAACAGATGGCGATTGATGCCGATCTGAATGCCGGGCTCGTAACGCCCGAAGAAGCCAAAACCAGGCGTCAGGATGTCGCGACCGAGGCTGATTTTTATGGCTCTATGGATGGCGCGTCTAAATTTGTGAAGGGCGATGCGGTTGCCGGACTGCTGATCCTGTTCGTCAACATTTTTGGCGGGATCATCCTGGGCACCGTCAGCCACGGGCTTGGTATCGGCGAAGCGGCGCAGACTTATGTCTTGCTCGCAATTGGTGATGCTCTGGTGGCGCAGGTGCCCGCTCTCCTGCTCTCGGTCGCTACCGCTGTGATTGTAACCCGCGTGTCATCGCCCTTTGACCTAACCGGACAAATTTCAAGCCAGTTTGGCCAAGCACGTGCCTGGGCACCTGTGGCTGGCATATTGTTACTGCTCGGCATGATCCCTGATATGCCGCAACTGGTGATCCTTCCTGCGGCTGCGATTGCCGGCGGTATATTCTGGCTGCTGCGCCGCAATGAGAAAGAGGTGTTTAACGCGCCTGAACCGATCCCTGCCGCTGATCTACCGCATATGATTAGCTGGAGCGATGTTAGCGAACATGCGCCGATCACACTCGAACTGGGCTATGCGCTAATAGAACTGGTCGACGAACGCAAAGGCGCGCCGTTGATGGCGCGGATCACAGGTATCCGCCGCCAGCTCTCCGGCTCGCTCGGTTTTGTCCTTCCGCTCGTAAAGGTGAAGGACGATCTCAGCCTGCCGGGCAACACATACCGCATCAGTATATCTGGCGTCATCATGGGCGAAGGCGAGGCATGGCCTAACCAGCTGCTCGCGCTCGACGGGGGTGATTGTCTGGAGGGCATTACGGGCCACGCGGTCAAGGACCCTAGCTTTGGTCTGGATGCGTTGTGGATTACGCTCGCAAGCCGTGCTGATGCGATTTCTGCAGGTTATACCGTGGTCGATGCGCCGACGGTGATCGCGACCCAGTTGAACCAAATCATCGCCGCATCGGCCGCCGAATTGTTCGGCTTGGATGAGGCACAAAAACTGCTTGATGCCCTGAAAGACGCCTATCCGCAATTGGCGGCTGGTCTGTCACCGCAGCCGTATTCACTTGGGGCAATTACTACGCTTTGCCGTGCGCTGCTTGCCGAAGCGCTACCGCTTAAGGACTTCCGCCGGATTGCCGAGGCGCTAGTTAGTTTTTCTGGGGTCGACCTCAGTGGCCGTGATTGCGATCCAGCGGCTTTGGCTGAGGCAGTGCGGCAACGCATTGGCGGGCTGATTGTGCAGACCATCGTTCCCTTGGGAATGCCGCTTCCCGCAGTTACTTTCGACCATGATCTTGAAAGCTTGCTGACCCAGGCGGTCCGCGCCGGACCAAATGCTGCTTGGCCATTTGAACCCGCACTCGCCAGCCGGATCATAGAAGCGGTGAGCGACGCGGTGCAGCCCATGTTGATGGCAGCACGCAGCTTTGCGATCATTACTTCGCCGATATGCAGGCCTGCCGTCGCCCGCCTGCTCCGCACGCAATTGTCCGGAGTACCAGTGCTTTCCTTCCTTGAAATCCCCGAAACCAAAACCGTTGATGTGGTTGCAGTCATCAGCGGCAGGGCGGCACCTAGCCTGCCTGAACCCGAAACATACACCCAAGAAACCGGAGAAATATAATGCTGCATACCGCAATTAAAGATGCTCGTCTGAGCTACACCGATAGTCCGGCAACCACAGGCGCTGACACGTTAATACAAACACACGCGAAACTGGTACGGCGCACCGCATGGCATGTCCATTCGCGGATGTCCTCTGCCATTGATATTGAAGACCTGATCCAGATTGGAATGATTGCCCTTGTTGAAGCTGCGCGGACATTTGAGGATCGCGGAATAGCTTTTGCACCCTATGCAACGATGCGGGTGCGCGGTGCGATGATCGATGACCTGCGCCGCGATGCGCGGATGTCGCGTTCCGGCATGGCAAACCGGAGGCGCTTTGCACAAGTGCGCGCCCGGCTGGAAAACGAATTACAGCGCAGAGCCAGTGATACGGAGATGATGGTAGCATTGGAACTTGGCGCTAGGGAATATCATGCCGCCGTTGCCGCGACACATGCAACACGTCAGGATTCTATTGATGAGGTTTATTCCGATCACGATATCTGGTTTGCGGATTTGGGCGACGGGGCCGACACGCAATTAGAACAAGCGCAGTTGCGCAGGGTGCTCGCCGAAAATATCGCAATGCTTGCGGAGCGAGAGGCAATGGTACTGCAACTCTATTTTGTCGAAGAACTTAATCTTGATGAAATCGGCGAAACCCTGGGCGTTGGTGCGGCGCGCGTGTGTCAGATAAAAAAGAGAGCACTCGATAAACTGCGATTACAAATGAGCGAGTAAGTTTTTGGTGCGCCCGGCAGGACTCGAACCTGCTGCCTCAAGATTAGAAGTCTCGCGCTCTATCCAGATGAGCTACGGGCGCACAATATTTGGTCAATAACCGCTTTACGCTCGCCTGCAAAGCCGGTTATGGCAATTCCATGAACGAACCAGTAATAAAACCTGAAAATGCAACCGCGATAACAGGTCGGCATTTTCGTTATTTTGATTTTATGATGGCTGCATTCGTAGCAGTTCTGCTCCTGTCGAATGTCATCGGTGCGGCAAAGTTGGCGCAGGTCGATTTTCCTGTCATCGGTCCATATAGCTTTGGTGCGGGCATTATGTTTTTTCCTTTGGGTTATCTCCTTGGTGATATCCTCACCGAAGTTTACGGTTATGCCCGTGCACGCCGCTGTATCTGGGCTGGCTTTGCGGGGCTGGTGTTTATGGCGTTCATGTCATGGGTGGTGGTGAAGCTTCCTCCTGCACCCGGCTGGGGCAATCAGGCTGCCTATGAAACAGTATTCGGGCAAGTGCCCCGGATTGTATTCGCTTCAATCGTGGCATTTTGGGTGGGTGAATTCGTCAATAGCTTCGTCATGGCGCGGATGAAAATCTGGACGCAGGGCAAGCGATTATGGACCCGTACTATTGGTTCAACGATCTGCGGCCAGTTTGTCGATAGCCTGATTTTTTACCCGCTCGCTTTCTGGAATGCGCAAGGTTGGACGCATCAAGGCGTCATCACGGTCATGATTACGAATTGGGCACTTAAAGTATTGTGGGAAGTTTTGCTGACCCCGCTTACCTATGCCGTGGTCAACTTCCTCAAACGCCATGAGGGCGTTGACGTGTTTGATGAGGGCACCAATTTCTCACCCTTTCGCACCCAAGTATAATCAAGTATAATGATGCAATATTTTAATGATCTGGCGGCTTATTGGCTAACGTGGAAACTGTGGATTGTTGACGTTGTGGGCGTAACCAACGACGCCTTGCACATTCATGGTTCATTGTTGTTGCTTTTTGGATCGGCGTTGTTGTTGCGGCGCAGGCCCGATAATATATTATCTTGGCTATTTGTGCTCGGGCTTGAACTGTTCAACGAATATGCCGATCTTCACGGGCAAACAGCGGGTGAAGACAGCGTCAAAGCAGGACTTCACGACATTTACAATACGATGTTCTGGCCGACGCTTATTTTACTGTTCGGCTGGTATTTTTTCCCTAAGCGATTGCCGGTAAAAATACCCGAGCAACTGCCTTCAAGCGATCTCGCGGATGAGTTTTTCGAAAAGCCGGCGACCATCTGATCCGCCCTGCATAGGTTCAATCATCCGTTCAGGGTGCGGCATCATGCCAAGCACATTACCGGCATCATTCAGCAAGCCGGCAATATTACGCGCGGAGCCATTGACGGGTTCGTTGTACCGGAACGCTACACGGCCTTCGCCCTCTAACCGGTCAAGCGTTGCATCATCGGCAAAATAATTACCGTCATGATGGGCGACTGGCATAATGACTTCTTCACCGCGATCATAGCCACTGGTGAAGAGCGACTGGTCATTTTCAACGGTCAGCCTGACTTCGCGACAGACAAATCGTATCCCGCTGTTGCGCATCAAAGCGCCGGGAAGTAGCCCCGCTTCAGTCAGTATCTGGAATCCGTTGCAGACGCCCAGCACAGGTACACCGCGTCCAGCCGCTGCAATCACGGCCTGCATTACAGGGGACCGTGCAGCCATCGCGCCAGAGCGCAGATAGTCACCATAAGAAAAACCGCCAGGGATCGCGATAAGATCAACTTTATCGGGAAGGCTGCTTTCCTTGTGCCAGATGAGTCGCGTATCGGCACCTGTAATCTCTCTTATAGCAACGGCCATATCGCGGTCACAATTGGATCCCGGAAATTGGATAACAGCGGCGCGCATCAGGCTTGCTCGATCTCGAAATTTTCAATGACCATATTGGCGAGCAATTTTTGGCACATCCCTTCAATTTCTGTCCGCGTCACGCCCGCTTCATGATCGATTTCAATCAAGCGCCCGGCACGCACATCGTTGACGCCTGAAAAACCCAGCCCTTCTAGCGCATGGTGGATCGCCTTTCCTTGCGGATCAAGAACACCGTTTTTTAAGGTAACAAAGACTCTGGTTTTCATGGGAGTGCAGCCTCGAATGGGTATGATGTTTCTATAGAAGCCCATACGGATGAAACAAGGGGGGTGTGCCCGATTGAAACCAGAAATTAACGACGTTTGGAAAGCCGGTATTGAGGTTCAATAGTGTATCAATATTGACTGATTGCACGACAACCCCGAAAATCTGCGGGATGGAGGTCATATGGTTGGATTAGCAGCGGCTATGTTTATTGGCATTTTTGCCTTTGGACAACATTATTTGGGCTGGAGCGCATCAAATAACGATCAGGTTCAGCTTGCGCTGTTTTTGTCTTTTATTTTGGGCATTTTATGCGGTTACAAAACCAAGGGATAGTGTACTATTGTATAATATCAAAAATAGCGCGAGAATTTGAAATTTACGCGGTGGCGATCTGATTGGTACAATGTGTAATTGCTGTTGACCTTGGAAAAAATATATTCGACCGAAGGTGAAAATCCGACTAGTTTTAATGAGCGGACACCAAGATAAGCGCGGCTCAGAAAACGTAAATCATGCCTCGCTTCGTTTGAATATACATATTGCGGAGCATCAAATAAGGCTTTCGAGATACTGGCATTAAGCCCTGCGTTAATCCCGAAAGGTAACTCTCCACCAATACCCAGGCTTGCCCCGAGTGTTTTGTTAGAAAATGACTTGCTTTGAAGGCTATCGACCCGACCAAATAAGCTCGCCGATGCGATGAAGGCGCGACCGATTACACGTTCATAAGTCAAATTGCCGCCCAGAATTTTTCCGGAATAGGCATCCGCAAGCTGTGAATCGCTCTTGCGTGCATCGATAGCAAGCCCGACACGCTGTCCTTTACCTAGAATCTTTTGAAAACCAATTTGAAGACCGAAATCGCCATTTGCTTTTCGTCCGCCATACCAGCGCTGCTCACCAAGCGCCTGAACAGACAGGCTGCTCGTGTTGCCCAGACGGAATTCCGGGCCAATCGCAAGCTGGGTTTGGATGTCATCGGCAAAGCTATCTTTATAATTGACGATCCGGTTTTCGGTATCAACCAATACAGCAATTTTTTCAGATACTCTTAGGCGTAAACCCGCACTGAAACCGCCAGTTTGTCCAATGCCGGATTTCTGCCGGGCATTTTCATCAAGCGTAATCGGAAGCTGGAACGGACCAAAATTAACATTTACACTTTCCGAAGAAGTCGCACTGTTGATATTTGTATCCGGGGCAAGACCGACATTGACATTGAAATACCAAGTCCGCTGGTCGCGCAGTATGCCGCGTACGGATCGAATGGTTTGAGCGATTTCAGGGGGAAGATCGCCGTCCTGTTCCGCTAAACGGAAATGATAATCTGCGGCACCTTCTTTACCGTTCAGCATCATAATCCTTGCGAGTTCAAGGCGAACACGGGTTTGGTTAGGATGGTCTCGCAATATCCCACGAAACACGGTTTCTGCCGTTTTCAAATCGCCTGTTTCGGCTGACACAAATCCTTTCAGGAACTTTTGCTGCATTTCCAGTTCGGGAGCTTGCCCTAATACCTCAATCAGCGGCATGGCATTAGTAAAGTCACGTGCAGCGATGAGCTCTTCTACACGGGAAAGCAGTTGATCGGGGGTCATCTTTATATGGCATATGCCACCAGCGCAGCTTGCATCGGTAGGTGCAGTTGCAAGTGGGTGGGTAACCGCAGTTTCCGCTTCCGCTGGATTGACATAGGCGAACGCCAGCACTGGCAAAAATGCCAAAATATGTTTTGAATATTGCACAGTCTTATTTGCCGACAAATACGCCGAGAATATCAATTCGTTCGTCAGGAGTGCCGCCTACGATCCGGAAGCTGGAGCCAACCTCATTTGCGGTAGGGCCATAAAATCCACCATCAATCGATGATCCGGCAATGTTAAGGTCAAGGCGTGTGCCGCCCGGGTTGATGAACCATGCCTGTTGAAACTGCCCAGTAAATCCACCCGTGGTAACCAGATCAATGCGGCCCGCACCAAGCGCCCGGAAAATAGCATTCGATTGAATTGTCGATGTATTGCCGCCGATCAGGTCAGATTGTGGGGCAAATGTAGTGCCGGTTAGATCAAGGCTAAACGTGTTTGCACCAAAATCGAAACGGCTGGCGGCAGTTCCTTCAATCATCTGGAAATACGTCGGCGCATTGCTATTGCTATCAATTTGATCGTTGAATACCATCGACGCCAGCATTGTTCCGCTGTAGCTTCCTGTCCCAGTTTTGGGGACACCGCTGACGGTATTTTCACCAAATACGAACAAGCCACGAGACAGGTCATAAGTGTGGGTTGTAAATGATGTTGCCGCAACAGCGGGCACGCCAGGGGACGCAGGAACAGCATCGGTCGTCCGTCTGTCGAGCGTTATACTATTCCGCAAAAATCCTGCGAAAGTAACATATTTTGTACTTGTGCCGGGCTTTTGGTAAAAGAAAGTAGTTTGGTCATAGGTTCCCGTTATCTGTTTGGAACCCAATTGACCCAAAAGATATCCCGGAACCAATCTAATCGAGGATGCAGTGGTTGGGTTGCTGTGTTGCAAATATTGAATGCCTGGCGTTGCCAATTGCGGAGTGCCTTGTTGAGGCTCAACGGCACCACCAAAATCGGTGCGGTGCGCCGGATCCTGGAACCGGTCGATCGATGATAATCCTGCTTTCACATCAACATAAGAAATATCAAAAATGGCATCACGTGGACTATAGGCGACTGAAATTGCGCTATCCCTTAATGTTGTCGCATTACCTCGATAAAGCTCTGAACCTTGCGACGATGAGGTGTTGGCAATATCGTTAACCTTGATTGCATATTGGAAACTGTGCCCCGCGCCTATCGCTTTGTACGTTTTGTCGACCGTGGGATTTGTAAATGTATGGTTTGCAGCTGTTCCGGTGCCTGGCGTTGCTCCAGGTGCTATGGGTGCAGGAGTATTACCAGCTGATTGCGTACCTCCGCCGCCGCCACATGCCGAAAGCAAAGAAGTTCCGATTAATAGGATTGCGATACGCATTGATAAGCTTCCTCATCCAAAAGTTGGTAAGAAATCTGACTATCAATGTTAGGTTAATTTCAGGTAAACGATCATCATCATTGATAAAATCAGAGTATGCTTACTTACCCTTGCGTAACCTGTGGCTAACCATGTCGAGAACGGCGCCTTCGCTTTCTTCGGGTAACAGGCCCAAGCGTCTTGCAACCTCCTGATAGGCTTCGACTTCACCACCCAGATCGCGGCGGAACCGATCCTTGTCGAGCTTTTCGCCGGTTTTTATGTCCCACAACCGACAACCATCGGGGCTGATTTCATCGGCCAAAATAATTCGCGAAAAATCGCCATCGAACAAACGACCAAATTCAAGCTTGAAATCGACAAGGCGGATGCCGATTGCGGCAAACATTCCGCACATAAAATCATTGATACGGATAGCCATAGAGGAGATATCCTGCATCTCTTCCTGGGTTGCCCAGCCAAAACAGGCAATATGTTCTTCGGCAATCAGCGGGTCACCCAGCGCGTCATCCTTGTAACAATATTCAAGCAAGGTATGCGGCAAAGGTGTACCCTCTTCGATACCGAGCCGTTTTGATAGCGTTCCTGCAGCGACATTGCGCACGATAACTTCGATCGGAACAATTTCTACCTGCCGGATCAGCTGTTCACGCATGTTAAGGCGCCGGATGAAATGGGTGGGGATGCCGATATGTGAAAGGCGTGTGAAAACATGCTCTGAAACGCGGTTATTAATCACGCCCTTGCCAGCGATAGTACCCTTTTTCTGGGCATTGAACGCGGTCGCATCGTCCTTGAAATACTGAATTAAGGTACCTGGTTCAGGACCTTCATAAAGGATTTTAGCTTTGCCTTCATACACTTTGCGGCGACGGGTCATGGCAGCGTTCCTGAACAATAGAATCAAAAATAATCAACCCCGGTGAAACGGGCCTTGCAAAGCGCAAGACTCGGCACAGCCGGGGTTCATACACGGCTATAATCGATTGCATGGACTGGCGCAATTCGTGATAGCAGATACGTATATTATCAAGGAATGTTTTTTAGTGGCGCTCAATCTCGATTTATTGTTGAAGGCTTATGCCAACGGCATATTCCCGATGGCCGACGCTCGCGATGATCCTGAGACATTTTGGGTTGAACCAAAGACACGCGCAATTTTGCCTTTAGATGGGTTGCTGGTTTCGCGGTCCCTTGCAAAAACTATTCGGCAAGACCGGTTTCAGGTGACGGCCGATACGGCCTTTGCACAGGTGGTTGCGACATGTGCTTCGGCAACCGACGATCGTCAGGATACGTGGATTAATTCCGATATCGAGGAAGCTTTTCTGGCGTTACACGACCTTGGGCTTACGCACAGCATTGAATGCTGGTTGGACTGTGAATTGGTCGGCGGTTTATATGGACTTTCCATTGGACGTGCTTTTTTTGGCGAGAGTATGTTCTCGCGCGCAACCGATGCGTCAAAAGTAGCTTTGGCTTGGCTGGTTGCGCGATTGCGGGTCGGTGGCTTTGAATTGCTCGATTGCCAGTTTATGACCGACCATTTGGCGAGCCTTGGTGTGGTCGAGGTTAGCCAAAAACATTATCTTGGCCTGTTGCACGCGGCGCTGGATGCAAATCAGGTTTCGACGGTTGCTTCTTCGGCAACTTCTTCTTCAGGCGCATCAGCAGGCGCCGGGGCAGTGCGAGGTGCAGATTGGGGAGCATTAGAGGGTTTTTTGGGCGCAGCAGGGGCATCGCCATCGGCAGTCGGCTTTTCAGATTTAACCTCTTCCTCACCCGGGAAGCTCATTCTGCATTCCTTGACCCAGACATCATAAATTGGATGTTGGACAACATTGGCGGCGGGATTTTCCTTGAACAGCCATCCTGAAAATATCGATTGAAAGCGTTCGGCATCATTTGTTCCGGGCGGACGTTCGCGTACATAAAGCTGAATAAACGCGCCTTGATCCGGATAGGTTTCCCAAGGCGCCGTTTTCTCGCAGGCCCGCAGACGGATAAACACCTTACCCAAGCGGATATCCTGGCCCGGTTTGATCTCGATATCGCGTGTTTGGCCGTTACGTTTATTGAGTAGCCCCAATATCGCAACGCGCTCTGCCATTGGCGTTCCCAATACCGGCCCAACAGGAGCTATCGCAGCATCCGCAGACTGCGTTGCTTTGCTCGCCGCTGGCTTAGCTTCTTCTTTTGGTTCATTGCTTCCACACGCAGCCACAGCAAGCAGCAATGGCATGGCCAAAAGACTGCGGCGTCGTATCATGTTATTTCCGGGCTCCATGCCTGATAGTCACCAGTTGCGCGGGCACGTGTACCGCCTTCTTCCAGGGCACCGGCAGGACGATAGGCATCATTGGTTCCGGTCAGATTACCGGTTGCGGCTTGTTCCCATTTGCGAACGGGCGGCAAATAGTTTTCAGGTGCGCCATCATGTGTGTGATGCAGCCACCCATGCCATTCAGGCGGTACACGGCTCGCATCATTGACACCTTCGTAAATGACCCAACGACGGCTGGCATCCTTGTTTTGGTAATAACGGTTGCCGGCTTCGTCACGTCCAACCAACACACCATTACGTGCACTGTAAAGTGATGTGCCTATGGTGGCACCATCCCACCAAGTGAATATCTTTGCAAGTACGCCCATAACCAAGCCGATAAGGTGTCGTGATTGATGGTGCAATTAAAAAGGGATAATTAGGGTCAAGACCACCTAAATTCATCATCGAGATGGCAGCCATTTTAACGTCCGATGGATTTAACCAGTTTTGTCTATTGCCACGTCACAGAGGCCAGGTCACCGATTCATAAAATCTCTTATGTGTTTTGCACATAATGACGCATATCTGCCAATATGCCCTGTAAGCTCCGTAAAGGCCTCTTAAAGCGAAGCGGACTACATTTGACTAGTCGGGTAGCGGAGAGGTAATTATGCGCCTGTACGGTACCTTAGAATACGTTTTAGAGCCTATATGGTTATAAAGACTTGCTCGCTTGGTTATTTTTATGAGTTTGTGACCTAGACCTAGAACCA
Organism: Sphingomonadales bacterium; assembly: GCA_043760355.1. Classification (GTDB taxonomy): domain Bacteria; phylum Pseudomonadota; class Alphaproteobacteria; order Sphingomonadales; family Sphingomonadaceae; genus Sphingorhabdus_B. The sequence continues at coordinate 18,279 of JAYUPC010000084.1, read as the reverse complement.
CTAGACCGTCGCCCCTACCCCTTGCACTGAACAAAATTGCTTCAAACCTTGATGCTAAATTTATTAGGTCGTGACCCTAACGGGTTTTCCAGGTTACTTTATCGCCAGCAGCGATACCGATCTCGCCCGTCAAGCCGCCGCGCAATTCTAATACAGCCACAACGGGTTCTCCTGCTGATACCGGATCGGTTGAATAGGGAATTGTGTTCTCGGCGATGCTTTCGATGGTGCCATTGGCGCGGATGAAGATGATATCAAGCGGAATGACGGTATTTTTCATCCAAAAGCTCGCCGGCCGGGCATCGGGAAAGGGGAATATCATCCCGGCATTATCGGCAAGTGATGTGCGAAACATAAGGCCTTGCGCTTGCTGCATTGACGTTTTGGCATTTTCAACTGTGAAGCTGCGGGTTTTTTTGCCGCTTTTTATGCACAGTGTGATTTGCTCAATTCCCGCTTGCGACACGCCCTGGCTGGTCCCTGCGATGCAACCTGCTTTATCTGCGGTTTTTGCCATGCTGCCCGGCATCGTGCAGGCAGTTACCATAGCTAACAGGATAAATGCAGATAGAGTGTGATTTAGGATGTGGATGTACTTTGAATTCATTTGCCTGCTTCCTTGGCGAGGTGCGTACATGCAATTCTAGCAGATCCTGCCTTGCGAATAAAGCATAGGCCCTTTCCAACAATAGCAATGTTTCCAGCACCATTATTGGATATTTCGGCTTTCTCTTCAATGGAAGCGCTGCTTGATGCGTTGCCATTATGCGAAAGCTTCAACTGTTGCGTCGACATTGCTGTGGCATTAAAAGTCCCATTTCCCTGCATGTCGACTTTGGTTAAACGAACCGAACCCCCAAGGATATGAATGCTTCCATTGCCAGAAACATTGGCACTCAAGCTATCAGTTATCGCATTGCCAATCCGGATATCACCGCCACCATCGATCCCGATTTTTGCTTCGGTTACCTGTCGCAATTCGGTAACTGCCAGCTTTGCATTTCCTCTGATCGCGATATTACGCACTTGGCGATTGGTAAGGTTGATGATGAGCGGCTGTGAAATGGGTTTAGCCTTATCACTATAGATAATGTCCTGCATCCGGATGGTCATTATCGTTCCGGATCGATCCAGCCGGAGCGAATCGAGTGCGCGCTTGTCACCGGTTGCTTTGGCTGAAGGGGCTTTGTTGGTAATGATATTGACCTGCATATCGCCAATGATGATAACATCGTTAAAGCTGCCCATTAAGAAAGTACGTTCCGCCGCATATACAGGATATGAAGTGAGCGCTGTTGCAGCAATGAATACATATGTGATTGCTTTCATGCTTGCATCCAAGCTTCGCCATATTCGACCCAACCCAGCCATTTCGGCGTCCTTTTCATATAATGCCCGTGATGTTCGCCGATCACGAACCCGGCGTTTGATATGGCCTGAGTTACCGGGCGGGTCAAATGGCAACCGCCTGCGATATGTTTCCAAAGCGGCTCGATGCGACCTTGCCAGCGTGCAGGGGAGGCATCGGGGCATCGGCCGTGTTCGACATAGAGCAAGCGCCCACCAAGACGGAGCACACGGCGTGCTTCGGACAGGCTGGCGTGTTGATCCTGAACCGAACACAATGTAAATGTGGTGACGACCGTATCAAAACTTGCATCCTCAAAGGGAAGCTTCTCGGCAACACCGGGAATAAAACGGGCACTATGTCCTGATTTAGCCAGTTCAGCCTGTGCACGGTCGAGCAATTCCGGGGAGGGATCAACACCCGATAGTGCGGTGACCTTGTTCCAATCATAATATTGTAAATTGGCGGCCCCACCGCAGCCGAGTTCCAGCACATCCCCCGAAGCTTTGGGAATTATCCGCGAACGGTCATGCATCACCGCAGGCTGTCGGCAACAGCAGCCGATCAATCGAGGAACAACATATTTATCCCAAAGCCCGTTCATTAGGATAGTCTAGCTACTATCCCCGAATATTACGAGCCTTAACCGCAGTTCAGCTTACCTGATCCTACAATCGAAGATGTGCATTTTGCGCCGCCTGTAACATTAACATTGCCGCTACCCGCGATATCTGCGCTTACTTTGCCAGATACGGTAAGGTTTACTGCACCCGAACCGGCAATCGAGACGCTTGCGCTGGAGCTCGCCATTTTAGCAGCATCGACGGTGCCTGATCCGGCAATGGAGTATGCGGCGTTATCAACCTTACCGCCTAGTGTCACATTGCCCGAACCTGCAACATCGCTATCTAGCGCAGGCGTTTCAACATTGGCTATATCCATCGAGCCGGAGCCAGCAGAACTAAGCGATACTTTGGGGCCACTCACACGGTCAGCTTTTACGTCGCCCGATCCGGCAGCAGAGATTGCTGATATTGAAGGTGCGGTTATCGTGATAACAGCCTTGTCTGTGGCATTCATTTGATAGGAATATTTGTAGCGACCAACGGTCAAATCCCCGTTTTTCAGAACAAAGCGTAAATTTTCTAGCGCTTCAGCGCTGCCGCTAGCGCTAACTGAAAAAGTGTCGCCAACCTTGAATATTACATCATCTGGTCCGACGCTTGAAATCGATGTGAACTTTCCTGAATCGGTTGGTACTGCGGTAATTGCTTTACCGCTCTTCAGCTCATTTGATCCGGTGACTTCCATTTTCTTGATATCTTCAACAGCATCGGCTGCTGAATACCCGCATGCCGAAAGTGGAATCGCCATAGCCAAAGCAAGGAATAATCTATTTTTCATGAGGGTCGCCTTTCAATCTGTATTGCCTATATAATACAGTAGATTTATGCGGACGCAAGGCAAAAAAAGAGCGCCCAGCAGGACGCTCTTTTAACTCATGAAAGCCAAATATTATTCGGCTTTTTCATAATATTGTGGTGCTGCTTCGTTCAACACGACGAGGATTTTCTGCAACGCAGCTTTCTCGTCGGTCTTTTCCATAGCAGCCAACTCGCGCGCCAAACGGCTTGAAGCGGCTTCAAAGATTTGGCGTTCTGAATAGCTTTGTTCGGGCTGATCGTCCGGACGGAACAGATCGCGCGTAACCTCGGCAATCGATACCAGATCGCCCGAATTGATCTTCGCTTCATATTCCTGTGCACGACGCGACCACATGGTACGCTTCACTTTAGGCTTTCCGGTGAGTGTGTACATGGCTTCTTTGAGCGTTTTGTCCGAAGACAGCTTGCGCATGCCAACGCCCTCTGCTTTATTGAAAGGCACCCGAAGGGTCATTTTTTCTTTTTCAAAGCGCAGAACATAAAGTTGAAGCTGCATGCCTGCAATTTCGGAATCTTGCAGTTCAATCACGCGACCAACCCCGTGCTTGGGATAAACAACATAATCGCCTACATCAAATATCGCCGCTGTGGACGTCATAAACAGACCCTTTCTTATTTTTTGCTGAGATGAATAAATATAGCTTGCTTGGTGTCGCCCCCCGCTGCAGTGCTATTTCATCTGAGATATTCGCTTCTCTACACCTATGAGTGCGCAAAAAAGGCCGTAATTAGCCTTGTTAGTAACATATAACAGATTCGTTACAAAATTTCAATGCTGCTTTCGTTCGTGTCAATAGCGTGATGATCTCGCTTAAATAGCACTCAATTTGCGCACTGATACCTGGGCCTCGCTAAGGCTATGGTCGTCTACCGACTTGATTTCGCTTGCGTTGATCCAACATAAATCCATGTGCGCAAGCACCCGGTCATCATGACTGCGGATGGTGACTGGCAATATCGGCTGTTTATCCCGGTCATCAACCAGCACGGGGTTAGAGGGAATACCTGTACCCCATTTTTCGCCCCATTGGCGCAGGGCAATCATCGCAGGTAGGAAATCAAGGCCTTTTGCAGTCAAGCGGTATTCGACCTTGCGGCGATCATCGGGGCAGGGCGTGCGGTGAAGAATGCCTGACTCGGTCAAGCGGGTCAGACGGTTGGCAAGGATATTACGGGCGATACCGATTTCTGACAAGAATTCTTCGAAATGCCTGACACCGTTGAAAGCTGCGCGCAAGATCATGAAGGACCAGCGTTCACCCATCGATTCGAGCGCGGTTGGCAATCCGCATTCGATGATATCCTTCAAAGACTCTCTTAATTCGCCCATATCTGCACTTTCGGGATTTATCGTAGCGCCACTACGCAAAAAAAATCAACTTATAATCAGTTTTAAGTTGCAACTAAAAACCTAATATATTAAGTAGTAATTCGCAACTGGTTTTTCCAGTGCCCGGTAAGGCATTATTGACGAGCAAATTCGCAAAGGCTCACCCGGTAATTATAATTAAGGAAAAAGACGATGACCCTCTCCCCCATCTCGTTCACAAAAGCATCCCTTCACGTCAGCGCTTTGGCAGCCGCAATCGCGACCAGCGCGCTGTTCATTGGCGTTGCACCGCAAGCACATGCCGCAACCGGCAATGGTCCTTATTATCAAGTTGAACTTTCGCAGCCTGCTGCTGTGGATAAGCAATTGATCCGCGGCGTGTTTGTAAAGTGCGAAGCTACTGCTTGCCGCGCCCCGCTTGCAAGTTCGGCACCCAAGAATGTGTGCATCAGCATCGCACGCGAATTAGGCGAAGTATCTGCGTTCAAAGCTGGCAACCGCGTTTTTGACGCGACTGAAATCGCCACCTGCAACGAAAAGACAAAAGCTCAAATGGTCAAAAAATAATCAATTACAGCATTTTTTCGGTTCTTCTCTCCTCTTAACCCCCTCGGTGGTGCGGCTTGTACCACCTCTTAAGAACCGAAACCCCTCGGCGCCGGAAGCGCGGTATGCACAGCCTGTCTGCTGCAAACCGTCCTCCCGGCGCATTTTTTTGTTGCATAGCTCTGGCTTACCCCCAACTGTAGATGCTTATGATGCGACAATATGATTTGGTGGAACGGGTGCGTGCTTACACGCCCGATGTCGATGAAGACCGGCTCAACCGGGCTTACGTTTTTACTGTGCAAATGCACGGCGCACAGAAACGGGCAAGTGGCGATCCTTATTTCAGCCATCCGGTCGAAGTCGCGGGGCTTATGACCGACCTGAAAATGGATGAAGCGACGATCATTACGGCCTTGCTGCATGATACTGTTGAAGACACGCTGACCACAATCGAGGAGGTCGAGGCCAAATTCGGGCCCGAGGTCGCACGGTTAGTGGACGGAGTTACCAAGCTGTCGAAAATCGAGGCTCAGACCGAAGATGAACGGGCCGCAGAAAACCTGCGTAAATTCCTCCTCGCGATTTCGGATGATATCCGTGTGCTGCTGGTCAAGCTCGCCGACCGGCTGCACAATATGCGCACGCTGCATTTTATCCGCAGCCCTGAAAAGCGTAGGCGGATCGCCAAAGAGACGATGGATATCTATGCGCCGCTGGCCGAACGCATCGGCATGTATGAATATATGCACGAAATGCAGTTGCTTGCGTTTCAACAGCTTGAACCCGATGCGTATACGACGATCACCGAACGCCTCACAGAAATCCGTAAAAAGGCTGATGTTAAGATTGAGGAGATCAACCAAACGATCCACTGGGAAATGGAACAGGCAGGGCTAAAGATCACAATATCGGGCCGCGAAAAGCACCCGTTTTCTATCTGGCGAAAAATGCAGGAACGCCATGTTGCCTTTGAACAATTGACCGATATCAATGCCTTTCGCGTCATTACCGAAGACGTCGATGCGTGTTACCGTGCGCTTGGTGTTTTGCACCGGCGCTGGCAAATGGTGCCGGGGAGATTCAAGGATTTTATCTCGACCCCCAAACGTAACGGATACCGGTCCATCCACACAACGATCATGTTCGCCAAAAATATGCGAGTTGAGGTACAGATCCGCAGTAAAGATATGCACAAGGCGTCTGAATATGGCTTGGCTGCGCACTGGGCTTATAAACAATCTGACACCCCCGATGGCCAGGCCGGATGGCTGCGCGATCTGATTGAAATTCTCGAAACCAGCCATGATGCGGAGGATGTCCTCGAAAATACACGCATGGCTATGTATCAAGACCGCATTTTTGCTTTTACGCCCAAAGGTGCCCTGCATCAGCTGCCCAAAGGATCTACTGCGGTAGATTTTGCATATGCCGTCCACACGGATTTGGGGGACAAGACCGTGGGCGCAAAGGTCAATGGCCGCCATGTGCCGCTGCGCACGCAATTGATTAACGGCGATATGGTAGAAATTCTGAAGTCAAAAGCGCAAGAGCCGCAATCAAGTTGGCTCAATTTTGTGACGACAGGCAAGGCTCGGGCCGCAATCCGGCGCAATGTCCGACACCGCGAAAGAGATGAGTTGATTGTGATAGGCCGCAAGCTCTATGACGAGATTGTTGAACGCTTGCCTGCCAAGATCGGTAAAAAGGCATTGACCGCAGGGCTTGAACGTTTGAAGTTACCGAGCGAAGACGACCTCATGCATGCAATGGGCAGCGGACGGATTAGCGACCGGGCCCTGATGGAGGCGTTGGTTCCCGGTTTTGATACCGAAGGCAGCAATGTAGAATTTCCAAGCCAGGAGCGCGCGATTTCTATACGCGGATTAACGCCAGGTGTCGGTTATCATTTAGGCGATTGCTGCCATCCGGTACCAGGAGACCGTATCGTAGGATTGCGGCTGCCAGATCAACCGGTTGAAGTTCACACGATTGATTGTGACCGTTTGGCGAGCGGGGTTGATGCTGACTGGGTCGATTTAAGCTGGGGCCAGGGTAGTGACGGAGCATCTGCCAGGCTTAGGGTGGTAATACATAACCGTCCGGGTACTCTGGGCGAGATTGCTGGGATTTTCGGCTATCACAAGGCCAACATCATCAACCTTAGGATGACTGCGCGTGATCAAGAATTTCACACCTTCGAAGTTGATCTGGAGGTTCACGATAAAACGCATTTGATGCGCATTATTTCTGCGCTGCGTGCTGCCGAAGTCGTGGCGACTGCGGACAGGGTTTACGCATAAAAATATCTATGCCTGAAAATGGTAGACGCTGAGGGGTTCGAACCCACGACCCGCTGATTAAGAGTCAGCTGCTCTACCAACTGAGCTAAGCGTCCCCATTTGGCGAGAACAAACTCATCGCGCCATATTGGAGCGCAGCCCTTGATGGGATTCGGCGCTGTTGTCAAGCATCCTTACATGAATTGTCCGCGTTTTGATCCGGGATGGCGATCAATCGACATGATGATGCCAACACAGATCATCATGGTAAGCATGGATGATCCGCCGTGGCTGATAAAAGGCAGGGGAATGCCGACCACTGGCGCCAGGCCCATCACCATCATCAGGTTGATCATCATGTAGAAAAACATCGTGCAGGTCAGCCCTGCGGCAACCAGTTGGCCATACCGCGTCTTGCTTCTTGTTGCGACGGTCAGGCCCCAGCGGATGAGCAGGAAGTATCCGAATAAGATGCCTAATCCGCCGACCATGCCCCATTCTTCGGCCATAGTTGCAAAGACGAAATCGGTATGACCCTCTGGCAAATAATCGAGATGGCTTTGTGTGCCATTTAGGAAGCCCTTGCCGAATAAACCCCCCGACCCGATCGCAATTTTGGACTGGCTGATATGATAGCCTGTGCCAAGTGCATCGGATTCGGGATCAAGGAAAACCAGTACCCGGTTGCGCTGGTATTCTTTTAGGCCGAAAAAGAAAGCTATCGGAGCGATGACGGCCATTGCAGCACCTGCACCAACGAACCAGCGCATTGGCAGTCCCGCGAGAAACGCCACACAGATGCCACCAAATAATATGGCAATTGAGGTGCCGAGATCTGGTTGAATCATGACGAAGAACCAGGGCGCACCAAGGATAATTGCTGGCGGCCAGAGCGCACCGAGTGTACCGATATGAGATGGCGGCAACCGGTCATAAAACCATGCAACGGCAAGGACGACCGCTGGTTTCATAAGTTCGGAGGGTTGCAACGTCATGAAGCCGATGTTGATCCAGCGCTGGCTGCCGCCACCAACAAAGCCAACCATTTCCACAATGATTAGCAGCGCAAATAATACGCCATAAACGGGGAAGGTGATATTCTTCCAGAATTCAAGCGAGAAGCGCGACATAATAATTGCCATCGCCATGAAAACAGCAAACCGCCCGAAATGCTTGCCTGCCCATGGGCTGAAATGTCCACCCGCAGCAGAATAGAGGACAACCGATCCAAAACCAACCAGTGCGATCAAAACCACCATGATCTTCCACGGCAGGCTTGCAATAGGGGCTGGAACAATTGACAGGCTGCGGCTCATTGCTGTCCCTCTTTACGTGCCACCATTGGGGCAGGGGTCGCAGCCTTTTGTTCCCACGTTCGCTTGGCTGCTTCCATGCGCGTCTCAAGGTTGCCGCCCCAGCTGGCTTCCAAACTTTCAAGTGATGCCATCGCTTTATCGCGGTCGAAAAGGAACGTCATGACATCCTTGGCAACCGGCGCCGCAGCGCGTGCACCAAAAGTACCATGCTCAATCACTACAGCCATGGCATAGCGTGGTACATCGGTTGGTGCGTAGCAGATAAACAGGGAATGGTCGCGCGTCTTCCAGGCCCCGACCTGTCCCCGACTAACCAATGCCTGGACCTGGGCAGTTCCGGTTTTCCCGGCCATTTTGATACCATTGATGTCGATCCTGCTGCCACCCCCGGTGCCAGATCCGTTGACCACACGGAACATGCCATCATGTGCCACCGCAAGCTGTTCTGGTGTGAACGGAAACGCTGGACCCAAGAGCTTTTTGTGCGCCGATGTAAGTGAAGGCTGAAGATTGCGTCCCGAAGCAATACGCGCGGTCATCACCGCAAGCTGTAAAGGCGAGACCGAGACATAACCCTGTCCGATGGATGCGTTGAGCGAGTCTGCGGCACTCCATTCCTGCTTATAACGCCGCATCTTCCATGCGGCATCGGGTATGGTGCCATATCTCTGCGCGACTCCGGGTATATCAAATTCCTGTCCGAGCCCGAGTAGCTTTGCAACGGGCGCAATCGCATCATAACCGACCCGGTGCGCCATGCTCCAGAAATAGGTATTGCAGCTGTGCTCAATCGCGCCGCGCATATCGACCGAGCCGTGAACAGCGTCACAGCGGAAAAAGCGGTTGCCTAAACGGTAACCACCTGGGCAAGATATCCGTTCGTCGGGAGAAACGCCGCGCATTTGCAGGGCCAAGGCTGCCATTGGCTTCATGGTTGAACCCGGAGGATAAAGGCCCCGTATAGCCTTGTTCAACAGTGGGATATGATCATTTTCGTTGAGCATTTTCCATTCGATGCGCCCGATGCCGTCTGAAAAGCTATTGGGGTCGAACGACGGCATTGATGGCATCGCGAGCAACTCGCCGCTTTCGCAGTCTACGACGATCACTGCGCCTGATTCCAGACCTAGTCGGCGGGCGGCGTAATTGTGCAGGTCGATATCAATGGTCAGCTGCACCGGCTTTCCTGGGGTGTCGCTGCGCGTCGTCAATTCCTTAACGATCTTGCCGCGTGCGGTCACTTCTACTCGTTTTGCGCCGGGCTTACCTTGCAATACTGGCTCGAAATATTTTTCAAGTGAATCCTTGCCGACCTTAAAACCTGGAGTAATTAGCAGCGGGTTTTTGTTCTTTTGATATTCCTCTGCTGATACTGCCCCGACATAACCGATCAAGTGCCCTACGCACGCGCCGCTGGGGTAATAACGGGAAAAGCCCTGACGAGGTGAAACACCAGGCAATTCCGGCAAATGCACGCTGACCCGGGCATAGCTTTCATAATCAAGACGTTCGGCAACTTGCACAGGCTGAAAGCCATCCGCTTTTTCCAGATCCTTATTGATCCGGTCAAGATCATCGGCGGTCAACGGAAGCAACTTGGCAAGTGCAGCCACGGTTGCTTCTTTATCAACCAATCTGTCGGGGATGATATCAACGCGGAAATCCGCACGGTTGGTAGCAATTGGTTTCCCGTTACGGTCAATAAACCAGCCCCTACGCGGTGGAATTAGGGTTAGGTTGACGCGGTTGCTTTCCGCCATCAGTTTATATTTTTCGTTTTCGGCGACTGCGATGTAAGACATACGTCCCGCAAGAAGGAGGCCGATACCACCCTGTATTCCGCCGATTAACATCGTCCGGCGGTTAAAGGTAAAGTTTTGTTGCGCCGAAGAAACCGGCTTCTCGCCCTTCATGTAGATAACCGAATGCGATCAAGCCATGCGCAGAACCGCACGACAAGCGGGAAGATCAGGATCGAGAGCAATATTTGTGGCAGCAATGTGATGGCTTCCGGACGGGTATAGGCCAGACCGACAAACCAGAGTCCGCCCAGCAGGTTTAGCATAATCAATATACCACCAATAAACCAGTCCTGCCAATGATCGCGCCACATCACGCGCACATCGACCAGTTCGATGGCAAGCATCGACAACGACCAGAGCAAACCTGCGCTGCCAAATGGTTGACCGCTGAACATATCGTCGAACAATCCAAACGGCAGTCCGGCCCACATTGGCAATAATCCAGGACGCATTAGACGCCATGAGATCAAAATTAACAATCCCATAGGTGGCAGCAGAGCCTGTCCTTCGATTACCGGCAATGCGGTTATCATGGACCCCAGCATTACCGAAGCAATTGGGATGGCAAACATCCGCACAGGGGACTGTTCACGGTTCAGCCGGGATTTATATTCACGACCCGGACGCAAAGGGATTTTTAGCGCAGTAACAGGATTTTTCAATTCCGTTTCCCTGCTGCCTGAACCTCGGTGGGCGGTGCAGATTGAGCAGCGGTCGCCGCAGGCTGGTAGATATTAAGGACCATCGCATATGGCGTGAATGCAGGGTTTGCGAGCGGGCGGGCGATTGCACCATCAGCGGTTTTCTTCAAAACAACGGCATAAGGAATATTGGGATGGTATATTCCGCCATTGCCTGATGTCGCAATAATATCGCCGCGTTTGAAAGGATTAACCCCCAGATCAATGGGCTTGATCGCAACCATGCCATTGGAAAGTCCGCTTGCAAAGGCAGGCAGGCCGTCTGCAACGCGCATTACGGGGACTACATTTTCAGCATCGGTTACCAGCAACACGCGTGCGGTTGTCGGGCCGACCTCTAATATCCGTCCGATCAAACCATCGGGACCACGCACCGGCTGTCCGCGCGTAATGCCGAAATTTGCGCCAATGGATAGTGTCGCCAATCGGCGTCCGCTCGTCGCCGAAGAACTGATAAGACGCCCCACTGCAATCTTGTCAGGTTCATTTTCCACCAGTGCCAGCAATTGACGCAGACGCTTATTCTCCAATTTAATTGCATTGGCTTCAATCAATTTTGTGTTGTCGGCCTTTACCTTTTTATTAAGCGCTGCGTTTTTGGAGGCCGCATCGAAATAGGCAGAGGTATTTTCGTTCATCCCGTTAACACTGCGGCGGATGCTGTCGAAGAAACGAGCAACCGGTGCAGTGATTTCGGAGCCAACGGAACGAAGTGCAGCAAAACCTGTGGGATCAGCAATCGAAATAACGAGCAGCAAGGCAGCAAAAAACGCACCCGCAACTGCAAGGACATAGGTTGCAAACAACCCGTATTGCGCTTTCCGGGAAAATCCCGGGCGCCGGTATTGCGGCGCCGCCATGCTGCTGCCTTACGCGGTCAGCAGGACGCCGCGGAAGATCGGATCTTCCATGGCCCGGCCGGTGCCAATGGCTACGCAGGTCAGCGGATCTTCGGCGACGGTAACAGGAAGCCCCGTTTCATCACGCAGATATTCGTCCAGCCCGTGCATCAACGCGCCGCCACCGGTCAGGACAATACCCTGATCGACAATGTCAGCGGCGAGTTCGGGTGCGGTATTTTCCAGAGCAATCCGCACACCTTCAAGGATAGTGCCGATGGGTTCGCTGAGTGCTTCAGCAATCTGGCCTTGGTTGATCGATATTTCCTTGGGAACGCCGTTTACCAGATCGCGGCCCTTGATATGGATCGTATGGCCGATACCGTCAGCAGGTGGGCGGGCCGTTCCAAAATCCTTCTTAATGCGTTCTGCCGTCGCTTCACCGATCAGCAGGTTATGGTGTCGTCGAACGTAGGAGACAATGGCTTCGTCCATCTTGTCACCTCCCGTGCGAACCGATGTGGTGTAAGCAAGACCACGGAGCGAAAGCACCGCGACTTCGGTTGTGCCGCCGCCAATATCGACGACCATCGAACCAATCGGCTCGGTCACAGGCATATCTGCACCAATTGCTGCTGCCATTGGTTCTTCGATCAGGAACACTTCGCTTGCGCCTGCGTTAGATGCTGCGTCACGAATGGCACGGCGTTCAACCGAGGTTGAACCCGATGGTACGCAGATTACGATTTCGGGATAGCTGAACATCCGGCGTTTGCCGTGCACCTTATTGATAAAATGTTTGATCATTTGTTCGGCAACATCGATGTCTGCGATTACGCCGTCACGTAAAGGGCGGATCGCTTCGATACTGTCGGGGGTCTTACCCATCATCAGCTTGGCATCATCGCCCACTGCCTTGACGCGCTTAATCCCGTTGAGTGTTTCGATTGCAACAACGGAAGGTTCGTTGAGAACAATACCTTGGCCGCGAACATAAACAACGGTGTTGGCAGTACCAAGGTCAATCGCCATATCTTGCGAGGCGAAACGGAAAAAAGGCATTTTGAACATGTGGTATCCATCTAATTCTGGCATCGAAACAGGTAAGCGTAAGACGTATTTAGCTATGCTCCATGCAATCGCGCTGTCCTAGCGGAAAATGCTGTTTTTAGAAAACAGATATTTGACAGGAAGTCACGCGATTAAGGAGTCGCTTGGGCATGGCGCTTGGTCTAGGAAGCGACATATGTCAATAAGAAGACTTCCAGAAATATTAGTCAACCGGATCGCTGCCGGTGAAGTGGTAGAAAGACCAGCCAGTGCGTTGAAGGAATTGGTCGAAAACGCCATAGATTCAGGGGCTCAGATGATTTCAGTACGGCTGGCATCAGGCGGCCTCGATTTGATCGAAGTCAGTGATGACGGATGCGGAATGGACGCGGGGGATATAGCCCTTGCTCTCGAACGCCATGCAACATCAAAATTGCCCGATGAATATATCGAGATGGTGGAAACTTTGGGCTTTCGCGGCGAAGCTTTGCCTTCAATCGCCAGTGTATCGCGAATGACAATCGAGAGTCGTTTACGAGGCAAGGACGGTTGGCAACGTATTGTTGATCACGGTGTTTTGGTTAGCGAAGGGCCAGCAGCACTTCCACCAGGAACTCGGGTACGGGTCGAAAATCTGTTCGCCAAAATCCCTGCAAGACGCAAGTTCCTGCGGTCTGCGCGGGCGGAATATGCAGCCGCAATTGACGTTATGAAACGCCTTGCCATGGCGCGGCCGGACGTGGGCTTTACGCTTGAACATGACGGGCGGCGGACACTCTCTGTACAGGCGGGAATGAACCGGCCCGCTCGCGTTGCCGCGCTCACCAGCAACGAGCTGATCGAAAACAGTGTCGCCCTTGACTATGAACGTGAAGGGATCAGGCTTGGCGGGGTTGCGAGCGTCCCCACATTCAATCGCGGCATTGCAGATCACCAGTTCCTGTTCGTCAATGGCCGGCCCGTAAAAGACCGCCTGTTGATTGGTGCCGTGCGCGGTGCCTATGCCGAAATGCTGGCGCGGGACAGGCATGCTGTGGTCGCCTTATTCCTTGACTTGCCCCCCGACCAAGTTGACGTCAACGTCCATCCAGCAAAGACAGAAGTGCGCTTTAGGGAGCCTTCATTGGTGCGCGGGATGATCGTTTCGGGCCTGCGCCATGCTTTGGATGGCTCAGGTTTCCGCAGTGTGCAACGGCCATCAGAATCAGCGCTGGAAAATTGGCAGAGTGAAGCTATTCCAGCAGCGGCACCTGCACAGGGGAATATCTTCACCTCCCAAGGTCCGGCCTTTTACCAATCCCGCCCTTCATCCTCTTTCCATGAAAGCCGGTCAGCCTTTGCGCATTTGGGCGGTATTTTGGCCGAGGATTTGGCGCCTCTATTGGGTCGCGCTGAAGTAGCAGTTGAGCCCGTACCCGACGGGCTGCGTCATCCGCTTGGCATTGCGCGGGGTCAAGTCGCGAGCACATATATTGTGGCAGAGGCCGAGGACGGGCTTGTGATCGTCGATCAACATGCCGCGCATGAACGGCTGGTGCTCGAACGGATGCGTCGGGCAATGGCAGAGGCAGGGGGTAAGGTGCCAGCGCAAGCATTGCTCTTGCCGCAAGTCGTTGAACTTGACGAACCGGCTTGTGACCGTCTGGAGGCAAGGGCCAAGGAACTCTCCGCCTTTGGTCTCGACATCGAACGCTTTGGTCCTTCCGCGATGCTGGTGCGCGCTACCCCGGCGATGCTCGGCGGTGGCGATGTTAAGGGGCTGGTCGAGGATCTGGCCGATGACCTTGCGGCCTATGACGAAGCTTTGTCCCTAAAAGAACGCATTGACCATGTGGCCTCAACCATGGCCTGCCACGGATCGGTCAGGGCAGGGCGGGTGCTGAGCGTGGCCGAAATGAATGCGCTACTGCGTGAGATGGAAGTCACCCCGCACAGTGGACAGTGCAATCACGGACGACCGACTTGGGTGAAACTGGCGCTGGGTGATGTGGAGAAGCTGTTTGGCCGGAAATGAGACTTAAAAGGATCTAGCTGTTGGTAACGCATCATATAATCACTCGAACTGATGCCGCACATCCATCGTGAGGTGCAATATTCTGACGATCGTCAGTTTCTTTGCACTGGCGACATAATAAATCCGGTGTTGCCCCTGGCGAAAGGAGCGGATTCCGCCCCGTAAGTCGCTGTGCATAGGACCCAATTTCGGGTTCGCGCTTAGCCAATGTATCCGTGCGCTGATTTTACCGACATAGGCTTGTGCATTAACCTTGCCGTGCTCCTCTGTTCCGTATTCGATGATGTTAAATATATCGTCCCGGGCGCGGTCGAGGATTTCGATTTCAAGCAAGCCGCGCAAATCCCTGCTCGACGATATCCTCTATGCTCATTTCCGTTGAAGGCGAAGCAAGGCCCTCGTCGATAGCTGCCTGTAATCGCTCAAGCTTTGTCACATAATCCTGTTCACGTCGCAGAAGGTCTCGGACCAGATCGCTGGTACTACTATATAGACCTTCCGAAACACGCGCTTCAGCCCAACTTTTCAGACCATCGGGGAGTGATACATTCATTTGTGCCATCGGCATTATATACATAATCGCGCTAAAATTGTCAAAAAATATTTATGCTCAATCCCTCCGCACCGCGATCATCGCTATCGAAATAAAGCTCATGACCATCACATCATGCTGGTTGAAGACCATGATTTTTGACCGGAATATTCCCATTTCCGGTTTGGACACCGATTGCCGTTTTTCAAGCAGTTCGGTTTCACAGCGCAGCGTATCGCCGGGATAAACCGGTTTGATCCAGCGTAATTCATCATGTCCGGGCGAACCCAGTCCGGCTTGTTGGGTGGTCTTCAAATTGTCGACCAGCATCGCCATCGTCATCGCGCAGGTGTGCCATCCGCTGGCTGAGAGCCGCCCGAAATGTGTTTGTGCAGCGGCTTCGTCATCAAGGTGGAATGCCTGCGGGTCATATTTGCTGGCAAACTCGATCACCTCTTCACGCGTGACGGCATAGCGTCCAAAAGCGGCTTTGGTGCCGACGACCAAGTCTTCGAAATATATCATTTCTTGGCTCCTGCCAGTGCAGCGCTAACCGGCTCGATATTGCCGTCATTGGGCAGTGCGTTCACGCCAATCACCTTGGCGAGCAACGGATATATATCGACATTCTCGAACCGTTTGAGCGTCACGCCTTTGCCAAAGGCCGGACCATTTGCCAGAAACAACGCGTCCATTTCGGGCATTGCATTATCCCACCCGTGATTGCCGCCCTTGGTCTCATATTGCGGCGTACCCGACAGGATCGTCCATTTGGGTTCCGCCATACAGATGATCGCGGCCACACGCGGGTTTTTGCCGTAATGCAGGCGCGGCGGCATGTCTTCTTTGCGCAGGCATTGCATATGTTCATGCGGTTTCAGCAAGGCCTCTGCAACGCGGTTGTCGGTGCCGGTGACGGGCTCTATTGCCGCATAAGGACCAGCTTCAACCGCGATATAGCTGGCCTTGTCGATCAGGGTATCGAGCTGGATCACCTGGGGCTCCGCTATAGGGGCCATGCCGTGATCGGCAACGATAACGAAATTGGCGGTTATTCCCAATGCGGCAACGCCCTTAACTAGATCGCCGATGCGTCCATCCACATCCGTTATCGCGGTATTCACTTCCTTGCTATCGGGGCCAAATCGGTGACCAATAGTATCGACAGTGTCGAAATAAACGGTCACAAATTTGGGCCGGATTTTTGCTGGACGTCGCAGCCAATCGAGTACACCGTTGACACGCTGCTCCCCGCTAACATTCTGGTCAAAGCGCACCCAGTCCCTTGGCCGCCATTCCTTCACTTTTGGGTCGCCATAGCCAAGCTCGCTACCCGGCCAGAACATGGTGCCAGTGCGGATGCCGGCTTTTTCTGCGGTGATCCAGATCGGTTCGGCCTCGCTCCACCAGAACGGGTCAAGCGATTGGCGGCTATCGCCAAGGCTGAACATCTGCCCCGGTCGGCGCGGGTCGATCATCGAGTTTCCGGTAATTCCGTGACGATCGGGGCGCAGGCCGGTAACAAGCGTGTAGTGATTGGGAAATGTCTTGGTCGGAAAACTAGGCTGCATTCGCGCACGCACCCCCGATTTGGCGAGAGCTGACATGATTGGTGTGATGTTGCGGTCCAGATAATCGGGCCGAAACCCGTCGATGCTGACCAAGATCGTGACGGGCGCGTCCTTGGCCGCAGCAGGGACAACGATCAACGCTATCAAGAGCGAGCTGAGAAGGCTAACGATTCGGGTCATCTTCAATGTCCTAAACTAAACTTTGCAAACAGGGTAAAGCCCAGAGGGTTCTTGCCGTAAGCTGTATCCAGCGCCGCCGGTTTGGCAAAGGCCGCAACTGTACCACCCAGCGCTAAGTTCAAAGGCCCGGTCAACGGTATCCGATACGCATAGCCCACCTGAAACTTGCTCACGCGGAATGCTTGGTCATGTAGCGGATCCAATTCGTCGGGAAACAGTTCGTCATTGCTGACATTCTCCACCCGGCCAAAAACGGTGTGATGATCCGAAATATCCCAGTTCGCCTCGGCAAGCCACGCCGTTGACGTATCGCCGGGTAGGCGCTTCTTTGCCGAAAACGCCGCCATTGCGGTCAGGCCATTGCTGTTCGCATAATTGACTGATGCTGTGGTGCGTTGCTCGTCCTCACCGGGATGTGATGCCTCGGGTTGCTTGAGGCGACCAGTGCTTGCCTGTAACGCCCAATTGGGGGAAGGGTTCCACGTTGCGCGGACGGACCAACTATCGAGCTTTGGCGCTTCGATATTCCAGCGGCGTTCGTCAGGCTCTTGTCCGCGAAAGGCCGAAGCCTCGATCTGGAACTGGCTAGTCGTAACACCTGCCGTCACCACGCCGTAAGTGTTATGCGTCGAATCGAACCAGTGATGCGTAATCGGGGCTTCGGGATTATAGGTCGCCGACCCCCGGTGCATGAAGGCGCTGGGGCCAAGAGCGGGTTCGCCGACCGGACCGCCATAGAGGAAGACGCTGGCGTCATCGGATATGTCCACGTCAACCCGTGCGGTAAGTTCCATGAACAGGTCATGGGGGTGTTGCCGGTCAACCAGCGGTCGTCCCCCAGCCGTCTCGCCAGTGGCAAACAAGTTGGGATAGCCGCGTGCACCCATTAGCGGTTCTAGGCTGAGCATCGATTTTAACTGCAATCGTGCGCCGCCAAAGTCTTTCTCCGCGCTGAGCATCGCCATCGATTGCAGATATGTGCCCTTGTCGCCGCGGGGTCCGCCTTGGTTGGTGTAGACGGTGTTGGAGTTTCGTTTCGTTTTCATCAACAAAAACTTTGTTCCCCTCCGGCTATCAAAGCCCGTTTCTTCCAACATTCAACCTTAAACTTGCTGTTGTTATCTTCAACTATTCTTTTCTTTACTTTTCCCTCAACAAGGCTGGCGGTTTGTTCTCAATCGACAAAGATTATTTCTACGAAATTGGCAGCTATGACGAAGGCATGGACATTTGGGGTGAGTCAAAGTTGTGCAAACAAACGAGTAGAAAGTTTTCGATGAACTTCTTTTCGGTTGCAATTCAAATCCACAGAAACTTTCTCTT